>CAZOHW010000253.1:0-6560 GCA_964579525.1 uncultured Nitrospira sp.
GGTGGTATTTCCCCAGCCCTTACACCTAGTCTCGCTCATCACTGGGGATGGCCGTCCTCGCTGGGGTTCGCGGCTATGATCGCATTGTTTGGAGGAATTCTATGGCTACGCATCAGCCCGGGGGATGGCCTTAAACAATGTTGAGTTGTGAATTGTGAGTATTTAGTCGTCCGTCTAAAAAACTAAGCACTCAAAACTCACAACTAAATACTACCGAGCGCCTTGCCTCTCGAAAGATGGCCTTGCTACAGTCGGGACTATGACAATGCAATTTCAGAAAAAAGATCCACGCGTCACGATCACCACAAAATTCGGCGATGTGAAGATCCGGTTATATCCCGACGCCGCGCCGAGGCATGTCGAGAACTTCATCAGTCTCGTCAAAATGGGTTTCTACGACAACACGACATTCCACCGTGTCGTGCCAGGATTCATCATTCAGGGCGGTGATCCGTTGAGTAAAGATTCGGAACGCGCGCTCCATGGCACAGGAGGACCGGGATATTTTCTGCCACCGGAACCGAACGACCATCCACACAAACGAGGGGCACTATCGATGGCTAAAATGCCTCGCGAGAGCAACAGCACGCGCGACTTTAATGACAACGGCTCGCAGTTTTTTATCTGTGTGGGAGAAAACAGCGGTCTGGATCGGCGCTATACCGTCTTTGGAGAAGTCTTCCGCGGAATGGAGGTCATCGACAAGATTGTCGCTGTCCCGCGAGACGAGCACGACAACCCGCTGGAGGCCATCCGCATGACGATGACCATCAAGGAGTAAAACGAGTGAAAGGAGAAGCGAACCTCAGTGGCAAAGTAGCCAATTCAATGACAACTGCTAGTGGCCACCGAAACAAGCGGTCGTCCATTCCCTTATCGCCAACCACTCAGGTGAAAGGAAAACCCCCTTCTCTATTCCCCGGGTGACAGCAAGAGCGTCACTTATGCGTCTCATCCCCGTATGTGCGATGTGGGTTTGGTAGGTGGGGTGCATAACTCCGCCGATCTTTCCTCCCGAGATTCTGAATGGTGTCGAAACAGAGACGTTCGACTTCAAAGCGTGGAAAGACCAAACCCATCAGCTCTCCCCCACCACCATAGTACCTCATGAAGTTGAGTTGGATGGACGGATCCTGAACGTGGTTCGGAACCCAGACGGAGTCGTCATTTTGGCTGAAGAATAGGCCATTGAGAAATATGCTGGCTATTGTCCGGAGTGTGTCAAACGGGCATACGCCTCCATGTTTGCGATCGTCTTGACTGGCACACTCGATCCCAGTATGTTGCAGGCAGGCAATGAGCTCGCGATAGTCGGCACAACGGACTGCCCAGGCCCAGAAATGATCGACGGCACTCCGTAAGTGCTGCCGCATCTCACTGCGCAATGTCTGCACATCTGAAAAACGGAGGAAGCGAAAATGCCCGCTTTTTATGTGAGAAGGCGCCATGGGCTATTTGTCCCCGGAACACAGAATCTTCTGTCGTGACGCAAAGAGACAGAGACATCGGTAGTTAAATGCATGGCTCCGGCACTTGATCTGCGACCATCGTGTCTCGTGGTAACGCTATTCAAGCAGGAATGCCTTCTGTGCTCCAGCGTCTCGTAGTAAAGGAGATGAGCCCATGCGTATCATCGGCATGTTCGTAATGTGTCTCCTCTTCGCCGCCTGCACAAGCCCACCGTTCTTTTCCCCCGAGATCATGAAAGGCGCCGAAACGGACACCTTTGACTTAAAGGCCTGGAAGGAGCAGGCGGATCATCCTTCCGGCACCAACTTCGTTCCTCACAAAGTGGAATTGGGGGGACAATTTCTAAAAGTTATTTCGAAAGAGGAAGGTGTTGTCATTCTTGCCGAGGAGAAATCCCTCGAACGGTATCCAGGGTATGACCCTACATGGGTTAAACGGGAAGGCGAATTCGTATTCGCGATCGTCTTCAAAGGCTCTCTAGAGCCCAGTATGCTGGAGGCCGGAAATGAGCTCGCGGTGGTCGGAACGACGGACAGACCAAGCCCAGAACTGATCGACGGCACTCCTAAAGTGCTGCCGCACCTCAATGCGCAATGCCTTCACATCTGGAAAACCAAAGAGGCGGCGCTCCACTATGTTCCGTGGGTAGGATCCATGGGATATTACCCTCCGGAAAACCGAACCTTCTGTCTTGAAAACACTAAGAGGAGGTTATTGTCCACCGAAAGGCCGTCACGGTGATGTAGAGATGGGCGCTGCGGTGTCATGAACCGGGCGGTGTTTTGCACGCCGATCGATCGAAATCGGGAATTACTCAGACCTTCCCAAGACAATACATTTTGGCTCACTGTCAATTATTTGCACCAGTTCGTTACGAAGGTGTAGCAATTCCATCGCATTGAATTAGTAAGAATCGCCTGTATGGTTCGTGCATCGTTAAAAAATCCCTATGCTGTCGTCGCCATCAGCCTCATGGTAGTGATTCTCGGCATCGTCTCCTTTCAGCACATGGAGGTCGATGTTTTTCCCGAGATTAATATTCCAGTGGTCGCTGTCGCGACGTTTTACAAAGGCATGGGGCCGAGCGAGCTGGAAGGGGCGATCACCCTGCGGCTTGAGCAGCTGTTTCTGCAAGCCTCCTATGTCGAACATATCGAGTCCCGTTCATTGCCGGGCGTGAGTCTGATTAAGATCTATTTTCAATCTTCGTACGACGTTAATGCCGCCGTCGCTGAAATCACGAGCCTGACGTATTCCACGTTACGGTACCTTCCGCCGGGAGTGTTTCCGCCTATCATTGTGAAGTTTGGTGCGGCGAATCTTCCCATTGGAGTCCTGACTGCCAGCAGCGAGAGTCTCGAGGAGAAGGAGGTTCGCGATAAGGCGTATTACAACGTGCGACCGCAGCTGGCGACCGTCCCGGGCATTTTTGTGGCACCCAGCTTTGGGGGTACGATCCGTCAGATCACGGTGTTTCTCGATCGAGAACGCATGCTGGCCCGAGGTATCGCGCCTCAAGAAGTCGTGGCGGCGGTCAACGAGCAAAGCCTGCTTCTTCCAGCCGGCGATGTGAAGATCGGTGATTTCGACTACAACGTATACACCAATAGTTTGATTCAAGTCGTCGATCGCATGAATGAGATTCCAATCAAAGTGCAACACGGCGTTCCGATTCGTCTGGGCGATGTCGGGAAAGCGGTGGATTCCACGATGATTCAGGGAAATGTCGTGCGTGTGAACAGCAAGCGGGCTGTCTACCTGCCGATTCTCAAACAGGCGGGTGCCAATACGATTGCGGTGATGGATGGCGTGAAAGCCGGCATTACGAAACTTATCGGATTGCCAGAAGATTTCACAGTCAAGTTGCTCTTCGATCAGTCATTGTACATCAGGCAAGCGATCAGAACTTTGCAGGATGAGGGGGTGGTAGGGGGAGGATTAGCCTGTCTCATGGTGCTCCTGTTTCTGGGGAATATTCGGGCCACGTTAATTATCGCTCTCGCCGTCCCTCTTTCCATCCTGGGGTCCTTCATTTTGTTGAGTCTCGCGGGTCAGTCGGTCAACGTGATGACCTTGGGAGGGTTGGCGTTGGTGATCGGGACGCTGCTCGACAATAACATTGTGGTATTGGAAAACGTCTTCCGTCACCTGAGCCTGGGGAAAACCGTGTCGGCAGCGGCCGAAGAAGGTACAAGAGAAGTGGCGCTCCCCATGATCGTGGTCACGATCAGTATTTTGATCGTCTACCTCCCCATCATGTTTTTTACAGGGATCATACGATTTCTCTTTGTGCCGCTCGCGCTGGCTGTCGCGTTCACGATGGTCGCCTCCTACATGGCGTCCATGACGGTGGCGCCAGTCACCATTCAAGCGCTGATTCAGGCGGGCCACCACCACGAGACCTGGTTCGATCGCCTGTTCAATCGGTTTACAGAAAGATATGCGGCCATCTTGGGCTGGTGCCTTTCCCATCACGCCATCGTCCTGGTCCTGTCGGTCGTGCTCCTAGGAGCCACGGTGTTTTCAGCCACCTCATTGGCGACGGAGTTTTTCCCGAAAGTCGATGCGGGACAATTTATCATTAATCTCTCAACGCCCGAGGGCACGCGGGTCGAGAAAACCGAAGCGATTGTCCAGCGCATTGAAACGATGATTAAAGAAGAAACGCCGGTCGGTGAACTCGACCAAGTGGTGGCGAATATTGGACTTCCTCAAGGCTGGATGGTCATGTTTACGCCTGTGGCGGGACCTCATCAAGCCTTTCTTCTGGTCAGCCTGCATCATGATCATACGATCGGGACACCGATCCTGATTGAGCGAGTCCGTACCCGAATTACCAATGAGTTGCCTGGGTTAAAAGTCTCCTTTCAATCTGGGGGCATCATCAGTGATGTCCTCAACGCCGGGCTTCCGGCTCCCATTGATCTTAAACTCTTGGGTCCGAATCTGAAGGACCTGAGCGAGACCGCGCGCGTGATCCGCGACGCGGTGGCGACCGTATCCGGCACGAGCGATGTCCTGATCAGGCAGGGCATGGAATATCCGGAGCTCTTGATGTCGATCGACCGATCCCGTGCGGCCTACTTCGGCCTCAGTGAGCAGCAGATCGTCAAAGAGATTGTGACGGGCCTCAGTTCAAATCTCCAGTTGAATCCTGGTTATTGGATTGATCCCAAGTCCAACAACGCGTACTTCGTTGTCACGCAGTATGCGGAACAAACCTTGAAGCAGTTCGATGACTTTTTGAATACCCCGTTGATCGGGAATGCTCGCGATGCGTCCAGTGCGTTGAGCGCCGTGAGCTCATCAGACCGGGGGAGCTCCTTGGCGCTTCAGCAGACGCCGTTTTCCGAGCGCGCGACCCTGCCTGAAGTCGGTCGGAGCGGCCTAGCACCGGTGGTCTTGCGCGATGTCGCTGATGTGAATCGACGGACCGGCCCAGAAACGGTCGATCATTATAATCTGCAACGCAGTATTGACGTGTTGGTCGGGGTGAAGGGCAATGATCTTGGTCGGGTGGCCAGAGAGGTCGAGACTGCCGTCGCAGGGGTGACCTTACCGAAGGATGTCACAGTCAGTACGTATGGGGAGGCGGATAGTATGCGAAGCGCGCTCAGAGGATTCGGAGGAGCCTTGCCGCTGGCGATCGTGTTGGTCTATTTGGTCATTGTCGGCTTGTTCCGCTCATTTATCGATCCGCTCATCATCCTTGGGGCCGTGCCGCTGGGATTTATCGGCGTCATCGGGATGTTGCTGTTGACCCATACTTCAGTCAACGTTGAGTCCCTCATTGGAAGTCTGATGATGATCGGCATCGTCGTTTCAAACAGCGTGCTCCTGGTTGATTTTGCGAATAGACGGTTGAAGGAAGGACTTCCGCTGCAAGCAGCTCTTGTCGATGCCGGACGGCTTCGGATCCGTCCCATTCTGATGACGGCACTCGCGACTGTCTTGGGCCTCACTCCGATGGCACTCGGTTTCGGAGAAGGCAGTGAGATGAATGCTCCCCTGGCACGAGCGGTGATCGGAGGACTGCTGATCGGGACACCGACGACGTTGCTGGTTATTCCGGTGCTGCATGCCATGGCTCGACGCAGTCATGGCGCCACGTCGACAGAAGGGCAGCGCTGATGTCGACTGCTCGACTCGTCATGGGAGGGCTGGCTCTGGCGATTGCGCTTGGGGCGATTGCGTTCGTGATGCTGCGAGAAGAATCTCCGGCTTCTTCACGCACCAAACAAGACAGTGTCCCATCCCCCCCTGTGGTCAGTGTCCAGACACTTCCTGTTCAACGCCGTGACATGGTCCATAGTCTCACACTGCCAGGCAATGTCGCTCCCTGGCTTCAGGCGACCCTCTATGCGAAAGTCCCAGGATACCTGAAATGGATGGGTGCCGATAAAGGCGATGTCGTCAAGAAGGGGCAGTTGTTGGCGATCCTCGATGCACCTGAGGTGGAGCAACAGTTCCAACAAGCGGAGGCGGACTATCATATCAAGGACGTGACCTTCGAACGTTTGCGGAATGTGTGGAACGAGAACCCGGATGTGATCGCCAAGCAGGATGTCGATGTGGCGGAAGCCGCGGCAAAGGCCGCCAAGTATCTGCGTGACAGCCGCAAATCCATGCTGGACTACACGAAAGTCCTGGCGCCGTTTCACGGAATCATCACCGCACGGTTTGCAGATCCAGGAGCGTTTATTCCAGCCGCAGTCGGCTCTGCCACGCAGACGGTCCCGTTTTTTACGATCATGGACCTTGATACGGTACGGGTGTATGTGAGTGTGCCGCAAGAAGACGCGCTGTGGGCCAAGGATGGCATCCCGGCGCAGCTGGCAGTCAGGGAATTGCCAGGACAGGAGTTTCGAGGCACCGTCACCCGGACGACGACCGCCTTGGATCCCTCGACCAGGACGTTGCTCGTGGAGATCGATCTGCCCAACGCCGACCATCGGCTGAGGCCAGGTATGTTTGTGACGGTCACGCTCATACTTGAAGAACATCCACAAGCCCTTGCGCTACTCCCTGCCGCGCTGGTCAGCGACAAAGCGGGCACGTCCGTGTTCGTGGTCGAGAACGGCAAGATTAGA
>CAZOHW010000254.1:0-6533 GCA_964579525.1 uncultured Nitrospira sp.
GCGTTACACGATTCTAATGGGGTTGGTTGATCGGTCGACTCAGTGCAAGCTAGTCTGTGAGCTCTTTAAAGGTCACCCCACGCAGCAACCGCGTCATCTGGAACTGATCACCGAACCAGGAGATATGGTCATTTTCAACGGCGATAAACTCTGGCATGCGGTTACACCGCTTGGAGAAGGTGAGGAGCGGATCGCGTTGACCATGGAGTATGTTACGAATCCTGAGATGGGTGCGGTCAAACGACTGTACTCGAACCTCAAAGATTCCTTCGGGTATTTCGGCTTTGCTACAGTCTTCAAACGTATGCTCGGTCTCACCAGGTCAAAGTAACGTCTCCTCGGCCAGTGTGAAGTCCCTTCCTGATTTAATCCTTAATGGGAGATGGGGTTGTACCGATGGCTTGCTGCAGGAGTCTGCACAACTCTTTTCGGTCCCAGGGTTTGGTCAAGTACGCATACGGGTGCAATGATCCGAGATCTCTATTTATCGCGGTCAGGACGATCACGGGGAGAGGGGGATGAGTCTTTTGGAGTTTCTCCAAAATAGAGCATCCGTCTCCATCAGGAAGCCCAAGATCAAGCAGGACTGCAGCGTACACATGTTGCTCGATGAGTGAGAAGGCTTGACTGCACGTTTCTGCCCGGTTGACATGGAACCCTTCGGCTTCAAGTAAATCGTATAACACCAGAGAAATATCAGGGTCATCTTCGACAACTAATATAGTCGGTACAAGCGCAGATTCCTTCTCAGTGCGTATATCTTGTGATGCCGGTTTTTCAGTGGAATGCAATGCCGCGGGAATACGATTCCTCTCTGAGCCAAGAAGAATGGGCATGTTTCCTCTCGGCTTCTTCCGTTTCACCGTCCTCGTAAAAATGTCGACAGGCTTGGCGCTGTCTCTTGTATGGAAGAGCAGAACATCGGTGGTACCGTCTGCAGGCAGCAAGGCAGCTCTAGACGAGTAGAATCCAAAAAGCATCTCAGATGGTAAAGTGGATGGGAATCTTGAGGCCATGTGAGTGACTGGCTGTTCCATGCCGTACCTCATGTAGATCGTTGGTTTTACGATGAGAGTCAGGCGCGTAAGAATGCTCAGAGCAAAGAAGTAAGCAACATCCATTCCTGTTCAAGCCGCTGGCCTAGATTTTCTAAGCGCTTAATTCTTCATTAAAAAAGTAAGAAACGTTGATTGGAAGAAGAACAAAGGTAGTATCAGAGAGGATACAAGTGGTATCTCGCGTGAGACAGCAACAGGGTTATGACCGGGTATTGAAATAAAGCTTAGGATTACTGATGGAGGTGCTTCATCGCGGCGGCGCAGAGGATGATAAAAAATCCCATCCACAGGGCAGCGCGTTGGAAGGGGATGGCCTCGTAGGATTCCCCCTCATTAGCTTCATCGTCCGACTTGAAAATCACCGTGTAAAGAAAAAGCGTGAGGAGGCCCAGGACGAGCAGGAGCTTGATCATGAAGACCATGAGATATTTGGAGTGGTGTTGTACTCCGTTGCCCGTTTGGGAGACCAGGACCTGATTGACGTAATGAAGATTCACTCCCCCCGTAAACAGGAGGACGACTAAGAGAATCCCGGCGACTTTCTTGTAGTGCCGATAAAAAATATCCGTGATGGGTTTGATCTGCTCCTTTGGAACGGCCTTCTCGAGTCCCGGTGTCACGGCCATCACAAGAAACGCGAGCCCACCGATCCAAATGACCGCCGAGAGCAAATGAAACCAATGGTTAATGATGGGAATAAGTATATTGAGATCAGTCGTGATGCTCTGGAGAGCGTCCATCTTAGGAATCAGTAAGGCGTGAGGAGTAAGGGGTGAGGGGGTAAGGATGGTCCCCAGAGTTTCACCCCTGACGCCTTACCCTTTACCCTTTACGTCAAAGTTAAAGACGGGAGTGTCGTTGCCGAATCGTTTCTTGCGCAGTTCTTCCATGAGTTCTACGGTGATGAGCTGGACATTATTCTCGCGGGCGTGTTTCTCCACACCCTTCTTGACCATGGCGCGGAGAAAATAGGGGATGCGGCTCAACCGAAGCGCTGAGGCCTCGTCCCATGGAATTTCCGTCTCTTCCGCGACATTGAAGGCCACCTTAATCTTCTCACCGCCCTTCGGCGTATAAAGACACCACTGGTCTTCATCAAGCCAGTCACCGTGGTCCACATACGGACGGGCACGACAGCCACCGCAAATATCGGTGTATTCGCAGTCTCCGCATTTGCCTTTGAGTTGCGGGTAACGGAAGGAGTTGAAAATATCCGACCGCTCCCATAAATCGACAAAACTGTGCTGGCGAAGATTCCCTGCCGATAACGGCATGTAGGGACAAGGGGTGAGTTCGCCGTTCGGGGTCACGCGCGCATAATTGGTGCCGGCGAGGCATCCTCCACCCATATAGCCGGTTGCTTTGGTGATCGGGGAATTCGGATCCCTTTCATAGGCCAACCGTTTGAAGTGTGGGGCACATCGGGCACGGATCAACATGCCGGCGTACTTGTCCTGGGATTCTACCAGGTACGCTAACACTTCTTCGTACTGGGCCGGTGTGATATCGGTGAGTTCTTCCCCTCGTCCCGTGCAAACCATGAAAAACACATTCAGGACGCGGGCGCCAAGCTGATGAGCCCATTTAACAACTGCCGGCAGTTCCTTGTAATTCATCGGCTGTGCGCTGAAATGAACTTGAAACTGAAGGCCATTTCGCTTACTGGCTTCAATACCGGCCACCGCCGCTTCCCACGCTCCAGGTACACCACGGAAGGCATTGTGTGTCGACGGATCCAATGAATCAATGCTGATACCGACCCCCATGACTCCGATGTCCACGAGCGTCTTCGCCATCTGGTCATTGATCAACATGCCATTGGTGCCAAAGACCACCATAAAGCCGAGTTTCACGGCATGGCGCGCGATATCTAGAATGTCCGGCCTGACCAACGGCTCACCGCCCGTGATGACCAGTAGGCAACCTTTATTGACCTCTGCGATTTGGTCGATGAGTTTGTAGCACTCTTCGGTGCTCAACTCGTCGTCACCACCGGCCGATTTGGTTGTTGCGTCAAGATAGCAGTGGTCGCATTTGAGGTTGCAGCGTTTCGTGAGATTCAGTGCAACAAGGTAGGGCTTGAAGTCATCGACAGTCCGCCCATCGAAGGGTCCCTCACTCTTTTGGCCGGGAGTGAAGAACTGTG
This sequence comes from uncultured Nitrospira sp., assembly GCA_964579525.1. Lineage (GTDB taxonomy): Bacteria > Nitrospirota > Nitrospiria > Nitrospirales > Nitrospiraceae > Nitrospira_D. The sequence goes on from CAZOHW010000254.1 coordinate 3,205, forward strand.
AAATTTGCTGCTGAAACGACCCTAATACTCCAGGGAGTGATGAGCCGTTAAAGATGGGAAGAGACTTACCCATAGAGTTACGAATGGCGAGTTTTTAATGTTTCGTTCTAGATTTGGAGAGCAGCTGTGACTTACAACGCAACGTTCACAACTCGAAACTCAAGACGAAGTCTTGCCGGTCAGGTCGGCGATCATGTCCTTGAGATTCCCTGTTTTCATCGCTTCCGCCATATAGCCTTTGGCTTGCTCGATCCCTTCATTTGCCACTTCGATCGTGATCAGAGTCACACCGATTTTCTCGGCATGTTTGATGATCAGTGCCTTGGTGCAGTCACGCATGAAGCCTTCCGGAGCCCGATCTAACCTTGCTTGGGCTTCGCTGGTCCAGGTATAGGATGAAGCTGACTCAGCATGGCCGTTGGTGGCCCCATTCCCATTCGCGGCTGCCACTGTAGCTTCCGCGGTTGGCGATGTGCCAGTGCCCTTGTTCGAAAAGATCGGTGTGTAGTCTTCGTCCGCCGCTTCCTTAATCATCGGTGCCGCATATTCGAGCGTGATGGTTGTCATACCGAGTTTCCGAGCGCTTTTCTCAATTCTGGCTTTGGCACGTCGCCGTTGGAACCCGGCCGGTACCGCGCGGATGGCCTCCTTGGCATCTTTGGTCCACTGCATCGGGACGTCATCGTATGCGACATCCGTTTCCAATTCGCCCTCAGCCTTGGCGGCCACTTCGAAAACTTTCCGATCCACCTGCTTGAATTTCGCGCCGTCGGCACTGCATACCGGACATTTGACCGGGGCATCGCCTTTACCGATATACCCGCAGCCGTCACAGACAAAATAGTTTTGACCCATGCGGTCCAGGTAGGCCTGAGTATTGGCATCGACAGCCTTCGGTTTTTCCTCGACGATCTGCGTCATGATCCCGCTCAGCGTCGGCCCCATGAGGTCTTTCGTGACAGCCTCGTCGGCCTGCATCCTGTCGCGGTCGATCCCTGCGGCATCAAGGCTTCCCCCAAGTGCGCGCATAGCGTCCATGGCACCTTTGGGTAAGATGTGTCCCACTGCCGCATCCACAACGGTGTTGCTGATGATGGTATGGCCTTTTTCAATCGCATAACGATGGATGGCGGTCTTGGCGACTCCGCGAGCGAACACCGGAATCTTTTCCATCCGCCGTAAGGCTTCTTCGGTCCAGGCGATCGTGTACTCGGCTTGCGTATCGATCGGCGGTACGTATTTCCGGTTGGATACCAGCACGTTACAGGGTGCGCTCCGGAGCAGATTCTCCGTGTTGCTGCCGATATCCATGTCCTCGTCGCTGTGCACGCCGATCCGTCCAACGATCAGTAAGGCCGGGATGTCCTTGCGGACATATTGGATGATCTTTTCAAAGGCCTTGCCGTCGAGCAGCGTCGTCTTCACGTCGGTCTGCTCGGCCTGGGCGATTTCACGCGAAATATCGAGGTGGGATTGATAAATTTTGGCCAAGCCGCTGTCGATGATTTCCTCGTGGAGTTTTTCTTGTTCCTTGAAACGAAACACCTTACCGGCCTCTTCGTTCAGGACCCCGGAAATGCTATGAAACGCTGCGTAATGAAAATACGGGTCGAAGGCGGAAATGGCTTCCACCGGCATGTTGAACGCTTTGCCCAGAGCGAGACCGGTCATTAACCCGCCGAACGAATAGGGGCTGCCGTCGACAGCGACGACGATTTTCCCACCAGTTAATGGTTGAAGATTCTTAATAATCAGCATATCGGAGTTGCGGACCCGACGGATAACGCGCTCGGTATTACTGCCGATCACGCTGTCTTTCACTGCTCCGACTCCCAAGGCTCCCATAATGACCAGGTCATACCCATTGGTATTGATGTCCTCGGATAAGACCTTCCAATTTCGGCCTTCCAGTGACCGACGTTCGATCGGGAGATTGGCTTCGTTGCATTTCTTGTCGACGTAATCGAGATAGGAATCGGTGATGATCTGGAGCCCGCGTGTGATCAGCGAATCATGGATCTGTCGCTGGCGGTCAAGTTCCTTCTCGTCATGGTATTCCTCCGGCAATCCTGCTTCCATCTGCTTGAAGCGCTTGTCGTGCATCTTCGCCGCATAGACATGGCTTCCCACGATCTTGGAGCCGAACGTTTTTGCCAGGTGAACGCCCACATCCACCGCGGTATTGGAATGATCGGAATTATCAACTGGAATATAGATGTTCTTATACATCGAGGCGCCTCCTTAAGGCGCTATGTGATTGTGATCTAGAGGCGAACGACTGTAATTGTCTGAAAACAATATGATTAACAGACGATTTCACTCTCGAAAGAAGGTGGATGATAGCACTCGCCTGAACTGGAATGCAAGAAGCGACGCTGTCAATGGTCAAAAGCCATCAGTCATTGGCAAGCAAGACAGTCACCCTGTCTAACGACCATTGACTCGTGACCAAGGACGAAGTCAACCGGCTGAACTTGTTCTTGGCTCGGTTGTCTGCGAGGAGACTGGCACCGGTCGGCGCGAGCGAAGGATTTCTTCCAGTGACAGGAGGGCATCTCGACCTGAGTTCCCTTCGATCCCCCGGCTGAGATTCTGATCGGCGTACGCTGACTCTCCAGAAGACTGCGAAAGAGAACCAGTCCATCGCCGGGGGTCTCGGCTGCCCTGTTTCCGTTCCCAGGCACGAAGGCAAGCTTTGGCGATAAACGAATTCAATGGTGCCGGGTTGTAGAGGAGCTTCCTGATGCTGGTTGGTGTGAGCATCAAGGGATTATAGCCGGCTGACAGATAACCCTCTTCCAACAGCCGCTGCTCAAGATCAGTATTAGGCTGGATACCTAAGAAAAACATCAGGGGGAAGACTCGTTCTTCACCAAGGATCGAAGCCACCACCTTGTAAGACTCAACGCTCTGGAGCAGGGTTTCCTCCGTCTCTTTGGGACTGTTCAATGAATAGTTGAGGATGACCTTGCCCTTGAAACCCGCTTCAGCCAGATAGCGACAACCGTCATAGAGTCGCTCCAACTTAAAGCCCATGTGCAGGTTATTCAGCACTTCCTGTGAACCGGATGTGATGGCGACTTCCAAGTCACCCACGCCTGAACGGACCATCAGTTTGGCGAAGTCGGGAGTAATCAACGACGTGCGGATATAGCCGGACCACTCGATTTCCAGCTTCTCGCTGATGATACGTTCCATGATCTCCGTACATTGCGGGTATGCCTCCTTGCCCGTAATGAACTGGGCATCGGTAAACCAGAACCGGCGCGCCCCCCATTGATGGTAATGTTGGGCGATGTCTTTGCCGGCCGTGCCGGCCCGCCGGTACA
>CAZOHW010000255.1:0-6491 GCA_964579525.1 uncultured Nitrospira sp.
GGAGGCTGCTTGTCGGCTCCAGAGATCGTTAGTTCTTGGAGAAAAGCTACATCGCGCCGAGCTTCTGCTTCTTTCGACCGATAGTAATCGATGAGAGCGTGACGAAGGATCTTGTAGAACCAGGCCACTACATTTTCAGTATTTCGTATGGAATGGTGGCTTTGAACAGCCCGGACCATGCTCTGTTGTAATAAATCCTCAGCCAGAGCCTTGTCACCGACACGACGGCGTAAGAACACCTGAAACGCAGACTTCTGTTTTAGAAGTCGTTGGATCATGTCGTTCAGATGCAGCTCTGGAGTGTCGGTTTCGGCGAGGGAAAGGTCGTCTCGTAATACTGAGTGTTTCCTCTTGTTCATGAAAGTCCTCTCTACAAGTATCATATTGGATTTACTTTTCAACATTCACTACGTATGGTCAGACTCTCGCCCGTACGCCCACGACGAATCGGATCTGGCCTGGATCGTCTCCATCCAGCATTACTCACGCCCCGGCTAATCCGGTGGGGACCCACATGCCCGCTGCTGAAGAACCGGGCAGACGGTGGGGCCACCATCTGCCCTTCCACTGAGGACGACACCATATTTACCGGTTGGGTTGCGGAGTATAACGGAGATACGGCTTCACGGTCGTGAACCCTTTGGGGAAGAGTTGCTTCGCTTCTGCGTCGCCGACTGCGGGAGTAATGATGCAATCCTCCCCGTCCTTCCAGTTCGCTGGAGTGGCGACCTTGTACTTCGATGTCAATTGAAGTGAATCGATGACCCTCAACAGCTCATCGAAGTTCCGACCGCAGGAGGCTGGATAGGTGAGCGTCAGCTTCACCTTTTTGTCCGGACCGATAATAAAGACCGATCGCACCGTCATATTGTCGATGGCGTTGGGATGGATCATATCGTACAACGTCGCCACTTTTTTATCCGGATCGGCGATGATGGGGTAGTTCATCGTCGTCTTTTGCGTTTCATTGATGTCGTTGATCCAGCCTTTGTGGGAATCCATCGGGTCCACACTGACGGCAATCACTTTTACGCCCCGCTTCTTGAACTCCGGCGAGATTTTGGCCACGGTTCCCAGTTCCGTCGTACAAACCGGAGTGTAGTCCTTGGGGTGTGAAAAGAGAATTCCCCAACTATTACCCATCCATTCGTGAAAATTGATCGTACCTTCTGTCGTTTCCGCCGTAAAGTTCGGCGCATCGTCGCCCAATCGTATTGCCATGGGATACCTCCTTGTAATCGCGGTGAAATGCACATGATTTATACAGCTCACTACAATACTGTTTCACAAAGTGGCAGTTCAGCGGCCATCACTCGATTGAGGTCTTGATCCGATATCTGGAAAACCATCTCGTCAGTATGGTGTTCACGGCCCTCTGCAGTCTGCATCGTATTCTTGCCCCGATAGCCGATTCGATGACATCTTCCACCTCCTTAACCGTAGGCCCATGCAGGTGTCCTCTCGATCGAAATCATCGGCAGGAACCCACTTGTCATGCTTCACCGGGACACCGGTATCGAGGTGTCTTCCTCCTCCTCCCGCACCAAGTCGGCATTCGGTAGTTGTGGCCGATCTCTCGACGCAACAGACCGGTCGCGCCAGAGGGCATAGAGAACCGGAATCACCAACAACGTCAGCAAAGTAGACGACACCATGCCACCGATCATCGGTGCGGCAATCCGCTTCATCACATCAGCGCCGGTACCCATGGTCCACATGATGGGGAGCAAGCCGCCCATGATGGCGGCCACCGTCATTATCTTGGGCCGCACACGCTGAACCGCTCCTTCCATGACGGCCTCTCGCAAATCTTGGACTGAAGCCATCCGACCTTCCCGCACCCGCCGCTCATACGCTTCATCCAGATAGACAAGCATCACCACACCGGTTTCCGCAGCGACTCCGGCCAACGCAATGATCCCGACCCATACGGCCACGCTGAGGTTATAACCCAGGTAATGGAGATACCAAATGGCTCCAACCACAGCGAATGGGACAGACAGGAGCACGATGAGTGATTTCGCAAGCGATCGGAAGTTGAGATACAGGAGTAGCAGAATCACAGTCAGGGTCACGGGGACCACCAACTTTAACCGTTCTTCAGCCCGCACCAGATGCTCATATTGACCGGTCCAGATCAACCGGTACCCAGCAGGGAGTTTGACTCGATCGTGGACTGCTCGCTGGGCATCTTGGACATAGCCGCGTAAGTCTCGCCCACCGACCGACACCGATACCAACCCGGCCAACGCCCCCGCCTCGTCCGCGATCGACGGCGGCCCCTGCGTAATCACGATGTCCGCGAGTTGTCCGAGCGGAATCTGGGCGCCGTTCGGCGTGGGAATCAGGACCCGTTTGAGTCGATCCGGATCATCGCGTAGCTCGCGTTTGTAGCGGACGTTCACCGGATACCGTTCCCGCCCCTCGACCGTCGTCGTCACCGTTTCTCCCCCGATGGCCGATGTGATCACCGCTTGCACATCACCCACCGTCAGGCCGTAGCGAGCCGCCTCGCGCCGGTTCACAACCAAATCCAAGTAGTAGCCCTCATTGAGCCGTTCGGCAAAGGCGCTCTTCGTGCCAGGCACGGTCGCCAAGGCCTGCTCGATCTCGACGCCGATTTGCTCGATCGTCTTGAGGTCCGGCCCCAACACCTTGATTCCGACCGGACTCCTGACGCCGGTCGTGATCATCTCCGTGCGAGTCTGGATGGGCATCCACCAGATATTCGGGAAACCGGGGATGCGCAATTTGGCATCCATCTCATCCAGTAACCGATCCCAGGTCATCCCTGGTCGCCACTGTGTTTCCGGTTTGAGAGTCACCGTGATCTCAGCCATTCCCACGAAAGCCGGGTCGGTCGCCGTCGGGGCCTTTCCCATCTTGCCGAACACCCGTTCCACTTCAGGGAAGGTCATGAGTAACTGATCCTGAACCTGCAAGACCTTCGTCGCTTCGGGGATTGAAATGCCCGGGACCGTGGTCGGCATGTACAGGATCGTGCCCTCGTTGAGCGGCGGCATAAATTCACCGCCGAGCCTTGTGAAGACTGGTGCTGTAATCCCTATGGCCGCGACCGTCAGTGCAATAGTGAGCCACCGCACCCGCAACGCACCTGAAAGGATGGGCCGATACAGGGCAATAAGCCACCGATTCAGCGGATTCTGGGCCTCAGGTCGAACATTTCCGCGAATCAACAGCACCATCAGCACGGGGGCCAGGGTCACAGAGAGCGCGGTGGCAAAGAGCATCGCAAAAGTTTTGGTGTAGGCCAGTGGTGTAAACAGCCGTCCCTCCTGCGCTTCCAGCGCAAAGATGGGCAGGAAGGAGACGGCAATCACCAGCAGAGAGAAGAACAGAGGCCGACCGACTTCCTTTGCCGCGCCGATGATGACCTCGGTCCGAGGAGCGGATGGGTGGTGTTCGAGGTGTTTATGCGCGTTTTCCACCATGACGATGGCCGCATCCACCATCGCACCGATAGCGATGGCAATACCGCCAAGCGACATGATGTTGGATGTAATCTTCAAGTAGGCCATCGGGATGAACGCAAGTAACACGGCGACCGGCAGGATGAGGATGGCCACCAGAGCGCTGCGTACATGAAACAGGAAGACGATTGCGACCAGGCTGACGATCACGCTCTCTTCGACCAGCTTTTCTCGAAGCACCGTTATGGCCCGAAGGATCAGATCAGACCGATCATAGGTCGTGACGATCTGGACACCCTCGGGCAGACTCGCGTTGATCTCGGCAAGCCGCGCCTTGACTCGCTCGATGACCGCCAGGGCATTTTCCCCGGCCCGCATAATCACGATGCCGCCGACCGTTTGACCCTTGCCGTCCAATTCGGCAATGCCCCGCCGCTGATCCGGCCCGAGTTGAACACGCCCGATGTCCCGCACCAGGATCGGCGTTCCTCGTCCGTCGGTACCGACCGGAATCAGTTCTATCTCATCGACCGACTGGAGATAGCCTCGTCCTCGGATGACATACTCAGTGCCGGCCATTTCCAACACGCGGCCGCTCACCTCCGCATTGCTGTTGCGAATCGCTTCGATCACGGTTTGAATCGGGAGCCGAAACGCCGCCAACGTGTTGGGATCCACCTCAATTTGATATTGTTTGACGAACCCGCCGATCGAAGACACCTCCGCCACGCCAGGGACACTCGCCAGCTGATACCGTAAGGACCAGTCCTGAAGGCTTCGGAGCTGGGCCAGATCATGTACACCGGACTCATCCACCAACGCATACTGATACACCCAGCCCACACCGGTCGCATCAGGCCCCAGAGTTGGAGTGACCCCCGTGGGTAACTTGCCGGTCAGCTTCTGCAGATATTCGAGGACACGGCTCCTTGCCCAATAGAGATCGGTTCGGTCTTCAAAGATCACGTAGACATAGGAGACGCCGTATTCCGATACTCCTCGGACCCGTTTGACTCTGGGTCCCGCGAGCAAAGAGGTAACGACCGGATAGGTGATTTGGTCTTCGATGAGGCTGGGGCTTCGGCCCTGCCATTCCGTATAGACGATAACTTGCACATCGGAAAGATCCGGCACGGCATCCAACGGAACCTGGAACAACGTCCACAGCCCCCAGCCGGTTACAAGTATCACGCAGAGGATGACGAGGATCGGATTGCGGGCGCTGGCTTCGATGAGTCGCACGATCATGATGGGTTACATGCCTCCCCCGGCAACCATGAATTGAAATTTTTCAGTGATTAGTGGTTTGCCTGGTATCGTCATGTTGGCGGTCACCACCCAGGTGCCGCCCATGCCGAACATCGCCTTTCCTTCATAAACTCCGTCTTTCATATGAGACGCCGCGGCCTTCGAATCGGCCATGCCCGGCATCGGCATGGTGTAGATGAACCTGACTAGCGCATTGGTCACTGGCTTGCCCGTCTGATCCGTTATCTTCAATCTCAGGAGAACTTCACCGACCTTGGGTGTTGCAGGAAAGGTTGTAACGGTCAGATCGTATCCTCCCACCTTGCGAGTCTCAGACAGGGCTTTGGCTGAGCCCGGCGCCATGCCCGGCATCCCGCTCATGCCCTTCATGCCATCCATCCCCTTCATCCCTTGCATATCCTTCATCTGTTCCATCTCCATGCCAGACATGTTTCCCATGCCCTTCATATCTGGCATACCTTCCATGCCCTTCATTCCTTGGTTGCCCTCCATTCCTCGCATGCTGCCCATGTCCATCCCTTCCATCTTGGCTTCATAGGCACCGCGCATCTGCCAATCGCCCATGCCGATTCGGCCCATCATGGCTTGCATGCTGGATGTGGAGGCCAATTTGTTCTCCGCGTCCAACAAGAAATTGGCCGAGGTCACGATCCGATCCCCTTCAGTGAGCCCTTCCATCACTTCCACGACATCCTGACTCCTGCGACCCAGTTTGACGACAGCCGGCTCGTAGCGACCGTCCCCTCGATCTATGAACACAAGTTGACGCAGGCCGGTATCCAAGACCGCTTCCTTTGACACCAGCAAGGTCTTGATCGCATCAGTCTGCAAGGTCACATTCCCAAACATGCCGGGCTTCAGCTTCAGTCCTGAATTCGGCAGCTCCAGGCGCAATCGCACCGTCCGTGCTTCGGAATTCAGCATCGGGTACACATAGGCCACTTTGCCGCTGAACGTCTCTCCCGGATACGCGGCGATGGTCACTACTGCCGGCTGGCCGACCCTTGTGGTCGCCACTTCCGATTCATAGATATCGGCATAGATCCAGACCGTGGACAGATCCGCGATTTCGTACAGGGCCGTGCCCGGCTCCACATACTTCCCCGGCAAGGCTTCCCGTTTCAGCACGATCCCGGAGGAAGGAGCGTAGATGGTGAGTGCCGGTTCCGCCTTGCCACGGCGCTCTAGATCTGCAATCTGCGCATCGGTCAGGTCCCAGAGTCGAAGCCGCTCGCGCGCGTTCGTCACCAAAGCAGCCGCATTGGCCTTTGCGTCTTCGAGAGGACTGGCCGCCACCTGAGCCTGCATCTTGACCGCCAACAGGTATTCATCCTGACTGGTCAGCAGATCGGGCGAGTAGAGAGTGAAAAGTCGCTCGCCCTTGCGCACCGACCGACCGGTCGAATTCACAAAGACCTCTCTCACCCATCCAGATATTTTCAGCGTGACTTGGCTGAACCCACGCTCATCATAGTCAACCCTCCCGACTGTGCGAATCTCTTGCTCCAGCATTGCGTGAGTGACAGGAGCACTGCGGATGCCGATCAACTGTCGTGTCACAGCCGGAACCGCAACGGCCTCTGACGGCGTGGCAGACATGCCCGGCATTGACTCCATGTCTTTCATGGGCCTTGTGTCCTCCATCGACATCCCTTTCATATCCATCTGTTTCATATCCTTCATCGCATCCGTCGGCTCAGCCGATCTGGGCGCGGCAATCTTTTCCACGCCTATCCCCGACATCTCGCCCATCATCCGATGAGCGATAAAGTACCCGGCAATGATCCCTCC
>CAZOHW010000256.1:0-6474 GCA_964579525.1 uncultured Nitrospira sp.
ATACCCATCATGATCAGGACCACTCGTCCGTTCATAGCAATCGCTCCTTGCTAGTCACCTGACGACCGTGCAACCTTCCCGCCTTCGATGGATTCATTCTTTCTCTATAGTGTCTGTACGTAGAGAGGAATCGGAAATGAACTAGCAAGATCCATGGTTTCTTGTCTTTCTGAGGCTTCACAACCTCATAACTCGATAGCTCGTTTTTGTCCTGGTGACAAATGTCTTCTTACAGCGGATCAAGGAGGGACTGTTAGTTCACCACCCGGGGGACTACCAGTGGCTGCCTGAGGTAATCGAGCCCTATTAATGTAAGAGCGTCGAATCTATGCTGATGTATGAGGCGATAGGACCTGAGATAGCTCACAAGGTGGAGAGCATGGAGTCTGATCTGCGATGATGTGGCTCGTTCGCATCGCCCTGAGCCATACCTACACCTTTCCCGTCGTGGCCATTCTCATCCTCCTCCTGGGGGCAGTGGGCATTGCCTTCATGTCGAAAGACGTGTTCCCGTCGATCAATATCCCGGTAGTGAGCGTGATCTGGTCATACACTGGGGTTGCCCCGGACGACATGGAAAAGCGCATCGCCACTATCAACGAACGTGCTATGACGACGACGGTTGGTGACATCGAACACCTGGAATCCCAATCGATGTTCGGCGTGACGGTCATCAAGGTCTTCTTCCATCCGGGAGCCGATTTTGCAGAAGCCGTCGCCGAGCTTACCTCGATCAATCAAACCATCTTGCGAGTCGTATCTCCTGGGATCTTTCCTCCCTTCATCGTTCGCTATAACACGACGACGGTGCCAATCTTACAGATCGGGGTCGGCAGTGACACGTTGTCCGAGCAACAGCTGTACGACCTCGGCCTTAACTTTATCCGGACCCAACTTGCGACTGTCCCAGGGGCACAAGTGCCGCTTCCCTATGGCGGCGAGCCACGACAGGTCATGGTCGATATCGATCAGCGAGCCCTACTGGCCAAAGGGATGTCCGCCGCCGATGTGACGAACGCCATCGCGGCCCAAAATCTGATCCTTCCGGCCGGCAGCGCTAAAATGGGGACGCGGGCGTACAACGTGAGGTTGAACAGTAGTCCGGAGTTGCTCTCGGCCCTCAATGATATGTCAATTCGGGAAGTTAACGGCGCGATGGTCTACATCCGGGACGTGGCACAAGTGCGAGATGGGTATGCTGTACAAACCAACATTGTCCGGAAGGACGGACGCCGTGCGACGTTGTTGTCCGTGTTGAAGGCAGCGGGTGCCTCGACGCTCGATATCGTCCAGCGGGTGAAAGACGTTCTCCCCCGTATTCAGGCGACGTTGCCGCCCGACCTTAAGATGCAATACCTCTTTGATCAATCCGTGTTTGTGCGGGCCGCGCTTATCGGAGTCGTGACGGAAGCAGGGATGCCTTGATTGCCGCTGGAAGCGGCGGAACCGGTGCACGAGAACTCTTCCGCATCGCGAAGACAGATCCACTTCGAATCTATGTCAACGTGCCCCAGACCTTTGTGCCATACATTCAGCCTGGTCAACAGGCTCTCGTCCTTATTCGGGAGTTGCCTGGGCAACGCTTTGGAGGCCTGGTCATTCGTCATGCCGGGTCCTTGGATCCGGCTTCACGCACCCTCCTCACGGAGATCCAGTTACCCAACCCCAAGGGAGTTATTTTCCCGGGCATGTATGCAGAAGTGGAGTTCGAACTGCCTCGAACGAGACCACCGGTGATGATTCCCGCCACGGCGCTCGTCATTCGTGCCGATGGCCCGCAAGTAGCGGTCGTGGACCAGGGAAACCGGATCAACATCCACAACGTCGAGCTTGGACGCGATTATGGCGCGCAAGTGGAGATTTTCCGTGGTCTTCAACCGGACGACGAAATCGTGACGAACCCTTCGGAGGCTATTCGTGACGGAATCCTCGTGGAACCACGACGTGCGGTCCCCCCCACCAAGAATACAGGGGGACGGGTTCCTCCAGCTGGAGGCGGAGGACAGGCGTCGACGCCTCCTCGACCCGATGGGAATTAATAAGCTGTGGTTGAGATTACCTGGTAAAAGGCTAAAGTATTCGAGGTCTACTTGATTTGGGAAGGATTCTTTCCTTTCTCATTCTTCGATGTGAACCTGCTGAAGGTACTCCGCGAACGGCTTTTCGATAAACTGCATGCGATCGCGGGGTATTCGAAACTCCCGGCAGGCAATATGCCCATCTGAACGAAAAAGCGAAGGCGATCCTCAAAAACCTGAATTCGTGGCGGCGGTCGAAATGGGTATTTCCATCGGAAAATCCCGCCATCCCCATGGATCTCAACAACTTTTACCACCTATCTGGGCAACAGACAGGCATGGGGAGGCTACTCGTGGCCAGTGTATGTAACATTTTCCCTTGTCTGAACGACTTGATGGATAAGAGGTGAAGTAGCAACACGGGCCAGTTGGTCTAACAGGCACTCTTTTTCATCACGGGAAATCCTATGAAAGTCGGAATGAAGATACCTCTTGAAGTTGGGCGGGGCATGATGTTGTTGGGAATGGCGACTCCATTCACCTGGGCGGATGAGGGGACAGCCTGCAAGGATGAACATGCATTCGGCATGGCTCGTCACGACATATTCCATCATGGAGGTATGACGCCATGTCCTGCGCAACCTACTTACGAATCAATGGGATCTCGGCCTCACAGACGATTAAGTCATCAAACTGAGGGTACTTGCTTTTGACCAAGATCATGCACGGATTCGAGCTTATGCGGATGTGCAGGTGGCAGAGCGGGAATGCAGGGCGCTCGTCGTGGACGAGAGGACAGAGCGGTCTGTCATCGAAGCGAAGGTTAAAGAACTGAAGTGTTCGAGGCCAAGCTGAGTTTCATGCGAATCAAAGCCAAGCGATCTCGATGCCGTGCTGACCCGGAACAGTGCCAGAAACAGAACGCCTTGACGAATCAGATGCGGTGGATGCATCGCGGTCGCATGTTCAGCAGTCAGGGAATGGCCGCGACTAATGCAGAAAACTCGGCAGTCGGGACGACTTCGTGGTCAGAGACGACGCCTCTTGATCCGAAAAGAGTTTACAGGCGGGCCAAGCCACGTGAGTGTCATGATGATATGACGTGGCTCTCCCGCGAGCTGGTGTGGTCACTTCCCCATATGGGGTTATGATGCAGTGCCTGGACACATGGCGATGGAATGTCTTGACCTCATTGGAGTGCAGACTCTGGTGTCCGATGATCTTGAGATTATCCGGCGTGTATTGCATGGCGAGATCGACTCCTTTGCGGAGCTGATTGCGCGGTACCAGCAGCACGTCGCAAAAATTACCAATCGGCATGTACCGACTGATCGCGTGCCGGAGATCGCTCATGATGTCTTCGTCAGAGCCTATGCCAGCTTATCAAGCTTCTCAGGCCAAACCCCGTTCGAACACTGGTTGTCAGGAATCGCTGTCCGAACATGCTATGACTTCTGGCGAGCGAGGCGGCGAGAGGAGCTGCCGATGAGCGCATTAACCACGGAACATCAGGCCTGGATGGACTATGTGCTAGCGGAAAAATCCGATGCTCAGTTTCGTGAACAGGCCCGAGAGCAGGAAGCGGCGGAGTTGCTGCAATGGGCGTTGGGCCATCTTTCCGCTGAAAACCGCCTCGTGCTCACACTGGTCCATCTTGATGGCTATTCCGTTCGCGAAGCCGCCGGCCTGCTGGGCTGGAGCGTGGTCAACGTGAAGGTACGGGCGCATCGCGCCCGAAAAATTCTCCGCAACCTACTACTCGAAAGGAAGCGACAGGAAGATGACACGACTCAACGATGACAATTTCAAAAAAGTAGAGCGCTTGTTGTCGGAAGCCCATCGCTCGCGACCGGAACCATCGCTCGATGCAAACTGGCTCTTCCTAATCATGCAGGACATCCGTCGCGAAGCTAAAGGGCACGGGCAATCGGTGATGAAGCTGAGGCTTGATTGGCTTGTATGGAGAACAGCGGCGGTGGCCGCAGTGCTGGCCCTGGTCTTTACCGGCTCCATATTTTTCCATACCAATCCGGATGCAGTCGAACTCACCATGTTACTGTCGAATGAGCTCGATGTGCTGATGCCTCTCAGCGAGTAGGTCGGACGAATGGAGGAGGAACCAGTCATGGTATCAGGGAAATTGTGGGGTGGACTCGTGGTCTTGTTCATCTCGGGGGCGCTAATGGGTATTGCCGGAACCACGCTCTACTACCAATACAAACAGGAACATCGACTGGAGCAAGGCCCGGCTGCTAAACACGAACAAATCATGAAGCGCCTGACTCAGGATTTGGCCTTGACGCCTGCCCAAGTCGCCGACATTGAGCCGATGGTCGGGCGAACTCATGTGGAAATTCTACGATTGCGATTTATGCATCAGCCAGAAGTCGAACAGGCTTTGACGCAAGGAATGGCAGAGATCAAGACAAAGTTGTCTGGGGAACAGCAAGAAAGGTTGGATGAGCTCTATGCCAAACTCCAACAGCGCTGGCAGGCTTCGCGCGACTACTTGCAAACCACCAAGGATCGGCTCAAATAGACAAAGTAGGAAGCGGCTGGCTCTCACACATGCTTTGTACAGGTCGATGATGACGACGCTCTCCGAGGAACCGAAAAAGGACGAGATGCCGGAATCTGTCAGATTCGCCACGGTGCTCAAGCGTTGGGTGCTGGGGCTCTTTGTGGCCTGTGCCTTAGCCGTCGTCGGATATGCCCTGTTGACCAAGTCCGACGAGACACCGTTGCGCGCCGCCGGCCAAGGACAGAGTTCCCAGGCAATACGAACGATGCCGGTGGTAATTGCGGCGGCGAAAACGGGGGATATCGGCATCTATCTCAACGGACTGGGGTCGGTGATTCCGCTCAATACCGTGACGGTGAAGAGTCGCGTGGACGGGCAACTCATGCAGATACTGTTCAAAGAAGGCCAGACGGTCCATGCCGGGGATCTGCTGGCCGAAATCGATCCGCGCCCATTTCAGGTGCAATTGACGCAGGCCGAAGGCCAGATGATGCGCGACCAGTCGCAGCTGAAAAATGCCAAACTCGATCTCGAACGATACCGCGGGCTGTTGCAGCAAGGATTTATTCCCAAACAGCAACTCGATACCCAGGAAGCGCTGGTCCGCCAGCTGGAGGGGATGGTCCAGTCCGATCAGGGACAGATCGATAACGCCAAGCTGCAGATCACATACTCGCGCATCACCGCGCCCATTACCGGACGCATCGGATTGCGCCTCGTGGATCAGGGAAACCTGGTCCGTGCGAACGATGCCAATGGACTGCTGGTTATCACGCAACTCCAACCGATTACCGTGGTATTTACCATCGCCGAGGACAGTCTTCCCGCCGTGCTCGACAAGCTCAAAACCGGAGAATCGTTGCCGGTCGAAGCGTTTGATCGGGAACAGAAGCGAAAGCTGGCCGCTGGAACCCTGCTGACGGTGGACAACCAGATCGATCCGAACACCGGGACGGTGCGGCTGAAAGCAGTCTTCCCGAACGCCGACGGCGAATTGTTCCCTAATCAATTCGTCAACGCGCGCCTGCTGCTGGACGTCAAACGCGGGGCCACGGTCGTGCCGGCTGCCGCCGTGCAACGAGGGCCCAAAGGGACGTTCGTGTATGTGGTCAGCGGCGACCGAACGATAGCCGTGCGACCGGTCACGATCGGGATCACCCATCCTGAGGAGGTATCCGTCGAGACAGGCCTGACTCCCGAGGAACTCGTCGTCGTCGACGGCACTGAAAAACTGCGAGAAGGGAGCAAGATAGAGGTCAGAAGCCAGAATGGCCAGCCTGTAAAAGGCGGAACCGATCAGCCGCTCCCAGGAACTGAAAAGCCTCGAAGAGTGGTGGGGCCGTGAATCCGTCCCGTTTGTTTATCTTACGTCCGGTTGCGACAGTCTTGTCAATGGCGGCCATTCTTCTTGCCGGATTCATCGCCTACCGACAGCTTCCGGTTTCGGCCCTTCCCCAAGTCGATTACCCGACCATTCAGGTGCTCACCTTCTATCCGGGCGCAAGTCCCGACGTGATGGCCTCTTCTATCACCGCTCCATTGGAGCGCCAGTTCGGACAGATGCCGGGGTTGAACCAGGTGACCTCGACCAGTTCAGGCGGCAGTTCGGTCATCACGCTGCAATTCAGTTTGGATCTCAACCTGGACATCGCCGAGCAGGAGGTGCAAGCCGCCATCAATGCCGCGTCCACATTCTTACCGCGCGATCTGCCCAGCCCGCCTATCTATAGCAAGGTCAACCCGGCGGATGCCCCGATCCTGACGCTGGCGCTGACGTCCCAGACCCTGCCCCTGTCTCAGGTTGAAGACCTTGCCGAAACCCGATTTGCACAGAAGATTTCCCAACTATCCGGTGTCGGACTCGTGAGCATCGGTGGAGGCCAGCGGCCGGCGGTGCGGATTCAGGTGAATCCGAGAGCGTTGTCGGCCTACGGG
>CAZOHW010000257.1:0-6472 GCA_964579525.1 uncultured Nitrospira sp.
GATTGCACGCCGATCGATTCGCCGACGTACTCGCGCCATTGCGGGAAGATGGACGTCAAATACGGCAAGTCGACCGCCGGTGCGTCGAGCAGTGAGGGCGAGCCTTGGGTTCCCTTCTTGATCTGCTTGCCGTCCTTGATGATGTAGCGCTCGTCATCGATCGAGCGGCCCTCAAGGAGTTTCAGGATTGCATCTTCGCCTTCGCCTAAAATCCCGATGGCGCCTTCCGGAAGTTTTTCGATCAGTTGATCAGCAAACGCCGTGAACGCGCCGCCGCCGATCATGATCTGGGCCTTCGGGAATTCTTTGCGTATCAGCCAGGGATAGGACAGGATCGTATAGATATGGCTGTAGTAACGGTATAACTGCTTCAGACCGGCGAACGAGGCGACGACACGCTTGATCGGGTTACTCGCGAAATAAAAATTGAATGCATGCTCCAGCGAGGAGTCTCCTTCATGTGGCGAAAAGATCTGAATGTCGCGCCACGAGAAGCAGACCAGATCAGGCTTGAATTCCGTGGCTGCGTCGCGAATGGCCTGACTGCGCTGGGCAATGGGAAACAACGATAGATCGAGAATGCGCTGGCGCACGTCAGGCTTTCGCCGATGAATAAAATCAGCCAGGTAGGTGATACCAATCGGATAAACCTTCTTACAGGGTAGGAAAATATAAAGAATCGAGTTCATAGTTGTTAATTGTGAGTTATTAGTTTTAAGAAACTCAACACTAAAAACTCACAATTCAAAACTTATTTGGCGGCTATGTGGATGGCGACAATCCCGCCACTGAGGTTCTTATATGACACCTGGCGAAAGCCGGCATCTCGTAAAATCTTGCACAAATGCTCTTGATCAGGAAAGGTCCGGATCGATGCAGGAAGATACTCGTAGACCCCGGTGCGGTCTCGGGCGACCTTTGTGCCGATCCAGGGGAGGAGCGTGAATGAGTACCAATCGTAGAGTGTGCGAAGCCAGCCGAACACCGGACGAGAGAATTCTAGACAGACGAATCGTCCACCGGGTTTCATCACGCGCCGGATTTCTCGCACCGCTTGCGGAAGATTCCCGACATTTCTCATGCAAAATCCAGTCGTGACCGCGTCAAACGTATTGTCCTCAAACCCCAGATGTTCCGCGCTGGCTTGCAGGCACGTGATCTTGTCACTGAGTCCTCGCCCGCCGACTTTCTTGAGACCTTCCGCCAACATCGCATGGTTGAGGTCTGAGGCGATCACGCGCCCCTTGGGCCCCATGCGGGACTCGATCAGGAGCGCGAGGTCAGCGGTCCCAGCCCCGACGTCGAGCGCGGTGCCACGCCCGACTGGCGTGATGTAGGAAGCGGCGATCTTTTTCCAATGGTAATGCAGGCCGAAACTCAACAGGGTGTTGTTCAAATCATAGACGCCTGCGATGGCGGTAAACATCCGCTGCACGGCATCTTCCCGAGCCTGGCCGGACCAGGTTGAGACAACCTTCGCTGGAGCCTGCGGATCTTGAGCCATAGAATGACGCTCGGTTCCCACCATGGCACGGTGGTAGCACCCGGTTTCAAGCTTTGTCAAGGTGAGGGGTGGGCCATCCTTGTGGGAGTTAAAGATGGTGATCACGCTCCGAACAGCGTCAGATCGTTGACGACCTTGAAGTGTCGTTTGTTACGGGTCATCAGAGGGAGATGTTTGACAAGAGCCGTCGCAGCAATCAAGGCGTCGCCCTGTTCGAGCGAAGGATAACGGCGACGTAGATCGGAATAGCGGGCCGCTATTGAATCAGTGAGCGTGATAAGTCGGCAACGAGTCAATTCGGCCAGGATTGAGGTCCGTTCATTGTCACGGAGTCCCAGCTTCGTCAGCAGTTCTTTTCTGGTGACGATCGAATAGTAGATGGTAAAACGGTTGGAATCGAACAGTGCCTGGAACCGACCGGTGTTGAAATAGTCGATGAAAATGTCGGTGTCTAGGAGGAGTGAGATTTTTGCCATGTCGCGATCTGGTCGAGAAACGCCTTGTCAGACTGCTTGCGCCCCTGTTTTCGCAGGGCCTTCACATAGGCGGCACTGTCCTCGACATCGGTATGTCCGTAGGGGTTAAATTTTTCTCTCACAAGACCTTCGAGCACGGCGACTGGATAGACGCCTCTGCGTTTGGCAGCTTTCACGACAGTGCTTTTCAATGCTGGGTCGAATGAGAGGGTCCATTTTTCCTTTTTTAACGCAGTTTTCGGCATATGTCCTCCTAGCTTTATCATACGTATATTAGACGTATACATGAAATCATGTCAAGGAATGAGTCCAAGTGATATAATCCCGTCCCTCATGGGCCATTCTATCATCAAGGGCGCAAGGGAGCACAAACGCACGCCTATCGACGTGGAGATCCCATGCGATATGCTGGTGGTGAGTGCCGGGTTGAGCAGATGAGCCGGGGCTCCGTTCAGAGACACTATGGGCGAAACGCGCGTTGACTTGCAGCATCTCCTCGAAGACCTGCGTGACGCCTATCCGGGCGCGCTCGAAGAAACGATTTTGACGGAAGTAGTCGCCAATTCGTTGGATTCCGGCGCCACCTGCCTCCGTATGACGGCCGATCCTGCCTCGTCGACACTCACGATCCTTGATAATGGGTCTGGTATGAGGCGGCGCGATTTGGTGCGGTATCACGATTTGGCTGCCAGTACAAAGACACGCGGCCATGGGATTGGGTTCGCCGGGGTTGGGATCAAGCTGGGCTTACTCGTCTGCGAAGATGTCGTCACGGAAACCAAGCGTGGCAAGGAACATGTGGCGAGCCGCTGGTATCTGGCCGGACGACACAAGGCGCCGTGGAAATGGATTCCTCCGCCCGGATTGGTGGTCGATCATGGCACAGCGGTGCAACTGAAGCTGCACAATGCGCTCTCGCCCCTCCTCGATGAGGGGTATGTCGAAGGGGCGCTGCGCCGGCAGTTTCAACCGTTGCTTGAACTGGAATTCGACGATGTGCTGGTCATGCACTATCCGAAAGGCTTCCAGTTTGTCGTGAACGATCGCCTCGTAGAGCGTCGCCCCGCTGACGGGGCGGAGGTGTCAATGCTCGCGGTCTGCCTCGCACGGAAGCGCAAACCGGTTGCCATCGGCTATCTGGCCCGACGCGAGTCTCCTTTTCCGGAAGACCAGCGGGGTATGGCGGTCAGTACCTATGGCAAGGTCATCAAGCGTGGATGGGACTGGCTGGGCCTTACGCCGGCGGCACCAGACCGTATGGCCGGGATGATTGAAGCGCCGGGCTTGGCTGCGGCGCTCACGTTGAATAAAGGTGACTTCGTTCGTGTCGGCACCAGGGGCGCACTGTACCTGGGGTATCGCAAGGCCATTCAGGAAGCAGTTTTGCAACAATTATCACAGTGGGGGGATATTCGAGAAACGGATGACAAGGCTGCTCGTCGAGCCGTACGGCCGCTGGAGCGTGATTTAGAAACGGTCTTGGTGGAACTGGCCGATGAATTTCCACTGCTGGCGTCGTTGGTCGAGCAACGGGTTGGTGGCCAGAAACGGCTGCCGATTGAACGATCAGGAGTGGCTGAGACCGGGCAGGGGCTGCTCGCTGCATCGATCATGAGCGGTGCAGAGGTTTCTGAAGAATCCGGGGGTGTTCCACCTGCGCAGCAGGACCAGGCGGCAACTCCCGAATCTGATGAACGACCGCAAGGCGAAGGACAGCCGGAGGCGGAATCGTCACTGGGCATCGCCGTCGTGCCTGGTCCCAAAGGACGGCCTCGGTTTGGCCGGTACGGGCTCACCATTCGGTTCGAGTCGCATGAGGGAGATCCGGACCTCGGCCGTCTCGTCGAATCTACCGTGGTCATCAATGATGCGCATCCTGCCTACCGCCGTGCTGCTGCTTCCCGTTCCGAGGGGTATCATATCGCCCTCGCAGTTGCGTTGACCTTAGCACGCTTGGCCGTGCCACCTGCTGAAGAGCACGAGTTCGTAACATCGTTTCTGATCCGCTGGGGCGAAGCCCTTGATGGGTCTCACCGCCGATCCCGTAAGCGCCGTTAAATCCAACCTGCTCACGTGTCACGCAGCGACAGACGGATGGTATAATTCCGCGCTTCAGTGAAAGTGTCGAGGCGCGAGATGTGGGGAAGGAGTAAAGGAAAACGATGGGCCACTCCATCATCATCAAGGGCGCGCGGGAGCACAATCTCAAGAACATCGATGTGGAGATCCCACGTGACAAGCTGGTGGTGATTACCGGCTTGAGCGGATCGGGCAAGTCGTCCCTCGCCTTCGATACGATTTATGCCGAAGGCCAGCGGCGCT
This sequence comes from uncultured Nitrospira sp., assembly GCA_964579525.1. Lineage (GTDB taxonomy): Bacteria > Nitrospirota > Nitrospiria > Nitrospirales > Nitrospiraceae > Nitrospira_D. Next base: position 4,303 of record CAZOHW010000257.1, read on the forward strand.
ATGTCGAGTCATTGTCCGCCTATGCTCGGCAGTTTCTCGAGCAGATGGGGAAGCCGGATGTCGATTCGATCGAAGGCCTGTCTCCGGCCATTTCCATCGAACAGAAGAGCACCAGCCACAATCCCCGTTCCACCGTCGGTACGGTCACCGAGATCTACGACTATCTTCGACTCCTCTTCGCCCGTGTCGGGCGGCCCTATTGTTTTCAATGTGGGGAAGAGATTACGGCGCAGACCGTCCAGCAAATGGTCGATGCCATTGCGGCTCAGCCGGAAGGGATGAAGTTCCAGATCCTCGCGCCGATCGTGCGTGGACGGAAGGGGGAGTATCGGAAAGAGCTGCTGGAGATGCGTAAGGCCGGGTACGTGCGCGCCAGAATCGATGACAAGATTGTGGATCTCGGTGAGGACATCTCGCTCGATAAACAGAAGAAACACACGATTGAAATCATCGTCGATCGGTTGGTGATGAAACCTGGGGATGCGCTGATGCGTCGGCTGGCCGATTCCGTAGAAACGTCAGTCAAGCTGACCGGTGAATTAGTCGGCGTATTGACGGAAGACGGCCAAACGAGGCTTTACAGTGACCGGTTGGCCTGCATCAAGTGTGGCGTGAGTTATCCGGAAGTCACGCCCCGTGTCTTTTCCTTCAATAGTCCGCACGGTGCCTGCCCGGCCTGTGACGGGATCGGTTATGCCGTTTCTCCAGGCAGTCCGGAGAAGGAAGACTTCACCTTGCTCGAGCCTTGCGAAGTCTGTCATGGGGCACGACTCAGACCGGAGAGTTTGTCCATTAAGTTGGCCAAGAAGTCGATTGCCGAGGTGACGACACTCTCGGTTCGCGCAGCGGCTGATTTCTTCCTGTCGCTCAAGTTCACCGATCGTGAGTTGGTCATCGCGCATCGGATTCTAAAGGAGATTCGTGAGCGATTGGGATTTTTGGTCAATGTTGGTCTCGACTATCTGACCCTCGATCGAGCGGCAGCCACCCTGTCCGGCGGCGAAGGGCAGCGGATCAGATTGGCCACACAAATTGGGTCAGGGCTGGTTGGTGTTTTGTATATCCTAGATGAGCCGTCTATCGGGCTGCATCAGCGGGACAATCGCCGGTTGTTACAGACGTTGCTGCGATTGCGGGATCTTGGCAACACCGTCGTGGTTGTCGAGCATGATACTGAAACGATGATGGCAGCCGATCATGTGCTCGATATGGGGCCCGGTGCAGGCTCGCAGGGCGGGCATGTCATCGCACAGGGAACGCCACAACAGATCATGGGCGATCCCAATTCACTTACCGGTCAGTATTTGCGAGGGACACAGACGGTGTCCGTACCGCAGCGGCAACGGAAGCCGAAGGGGATGCTCTCCGTCGTTGGAGCACAAAAACATAACTTGAAAAACGTCACGGCGCGCATTCCACTGGGGCTTTTCACTTGTGTCACAGGAGTCTCTGGATCAGGCAAGAGCACCCTCGTATTAGAGGTCCTGTTTCACTCCCTTTCGCAACTGCTCTACCACAAGAAACCCAAGATTGATGGCTGCAAAGAACTGAAGGGAGTTGATGCGCTCGACAAAGTGATCGATATCGATCAATCGCCGATCGGTCGGACTCCGAGGTCGAATCCAGCCACTTACACAGGTCTCTTCGGCTACATTCGTGACCTCTATTCGAACCTGCCGGAATCACGCGTGCGCGGCTATAAACCGGGGCGCTATAGTTTCAACGTCAAGGGTGGGCGGTGCGAGGCCTGCCAGGGCGATGGGCTCATCAAGATCGAGATGCATTTCCTGCCCGATGTCTATGTGACCTGCGAAGTCTGTAAGGGGCAACGATACAACCGGGAGACATTGGAGATTCTGCACAAGGGCAAGAGCATCGCCGATGTCCTCAATATGACGGTGGACGATGCTTTGGAATTCTTCGAACATATTCCATTGATCAAGACGAAGCTCCAGACTCTGCATGATGTCGGCCTGCACTATGTGAAACTTGGTCAATCGGCGACGACGCTCTCAGGTGGTGAAGCACAACGTGTGAAACTGTCGCGGGAACTCTCCAAGCGTGCAACCGGGCGCACGATGTATATCCTCGATGAGCCGACGACGGGCCTGCATTTTGCTGATGTACAACGATTACTCGATGTGCTTGATCGGCTCGTTGAGGCCGGCAA
>CAZOHW010000258.1:0-6448 GCA_964579525.1 uncultured Nitrospira sp.
ACCTCATTCCAGGCTCAAAAATCATGCGGCCAGCGATTATAGACTCAGAAATTTGGCATGATTATTCGCCGGATGTTCCTATATATTCAAACCCTGAATCGCTGCACCAGCCTGGCCGCAGAGGCATTACATGAGTAAGCGTTTCCGTATCGCATTTTCATTTTCTGGAGACAAACGGTCCTTTGTCGAACAGGTGGCTGGCATCCTCGCGAAACGATTCGGCCAAGACCAAATTCTTTACGACAGATACCATGAGGCCGAATTTGCACGAAGTGACCTCGCCTTCCATCTCCAAAACCTCTATCACAATGACACTGACCTTGTTGTCGCTATCCTATGCAACAACTATGAGAAAAAAGAATGGTGCGGACTCGAGTGGTACGCTATCTACGGCCTAATCAAAATGCAACAACAGCAGGCGATAATGCTATGTCGGTTTGATCCCGTCGATGGGAAAGGGTTGCATGGACTTGCAGGGTTTCTTGACCTCGACAACAGAACTCCCGAACATGTCGCCACTCTCATCACTGAACGTCTTGCACTCAACCAAGGCTATTCAAAGAATTACTACGACCTTGGCGCTCAATCTGGACCAGCCAAACCCTTTACAATTCAACCAGTCGAACAACCTGCTTTCAATAATTCAGCGGTTAGAGTCTTACTCCTTGACGATCATGAAGTGTTTCGTGCCGGGCTAAGGGTACTGCTGAGTCAAAGCCAAAATGTTCTGGTGGTTGGAGAAGCAGGGACCCTGGCTGATGGCGTCCATCAAACACAGCAGCTAAAACCAGACGTCATCCTCATGGAAGCCCGCTTGCCGGATGGGTCGGGTGCCGATGCCTGCAAAGAAATTCTGGAGAGACTTCCACACACCCGAGTAGTGTTTGTGACTTCCAATCTTGACGACGATTCGGTTCTTGCCGCAGTACTCGCCGGCGCCCATGGGTATATTCTCAAGGAAATCGACTCGTCAACATTGCTAGAAGCTGTCCATTCAGTGGCAAAAGGCCAAACCATTCTGGATTCGGGTGTCGTTGAAAAGGCTCTCCAGTGGCTGAAACAGGTCCAAATATCGCCTCAGGATGACCAAGTGATTGCGTTGAAAGCTGAGGGAAGAACCGACAAGGAAATCGCCGCCGCCTTAGGACTTAACGATAAAACTGTCAGGAAGTTGTTGCCGAACATTTTTCAGAAGCTTTGCATCTTACGGGCCGCTGAGGCGGTCACTTTTTTCCCAAACGCACGCACCCTATCAAAAGACGAATAGGTTTATCCTGTCCCGTTCACAGGAGCCTGTCAAATTCAGACCACCTCAGATCTTGTTTTGTGCGTCAAGCACCATCTTCGATACATGGGCTGCCCTAGCAATTGCCTAGGCCGGCACCATCGCAGCTTTCAGCGAGCGGACGAAGTTGGCAACATGCACGACCATGTCGGGATCTTGTTGATGCGCCGCGATCTGCTTGACGATGGCGCTGCCAACGATCACGCCGTCCGCCATCTTCGACACGCGCGCGGCATCCTCCGGTGTCGCCACGCCGAAGCCTACGGCGACTGGAGCTGCTGAGACCTTCCTGAGTTTGTCGATATTCTGCTGGATATCTGCCGCGTTGCTGAGTTTCGCTCCGGTAATACCTGTCAAAGAGACATAATAGACAAAGCCATGTGACTCCTTCGCCACCAGTTTCCGCCGATCCGTCGTGCTGGTCGGCGCGAGCAAGAAGATCAGCGAAAGCCCAACCGCATCTGCAGGAGTCTTGAGCGGCCCCGCTTCGTCCGGCGGCATATCAGGCACAATCAATCCATCCACCCCTGCGGCCTTCGCGGCTTTGCAAAACTCTTCACAGCCCATGGCATGGATCGAGTTGTAATACAACATGAGGATGATCGGGATTTCTGTACTCTTCCGGAGTGACGTGACCGACGTAAGAATCTGGCGAAGCGACGTGCCGTTCCGCAACGCCCGTTCTGCGGCCTGCTGAATCACCGGCCCGTCGGCAATTGGGTCGGAGAAGGGCACACCCAATTCGATGATATCGGCACCGGCCTGCTCAAGAGCCACAACCAGCTGCTCTGTTTCAGTCAGTCCAGGGTCCCCCGCCATGAGATAGGCAATGAGGGCTTTCTCCTTGTTCTCACGAAGACGTGAAAATGTGCTGTCTACCCGTCCACTCATAGAGTGACCCCTCGCATTCTGGCCACTTGCTGGACGTCTTTGTCCCCACGGCCCGAAAGATTCGCAATGATGAGCTGAGACTTTTTCAATGTCGGCGCCAGCTTGACCACATGGGCGATCGCATGGGCACTTTCCAAGGCGGGAACGATGCCTTCTTCTCGCGCCAGCAGATCAAAGGCCGCCATCGCTTCACTATCCGTCGCGTAGGTATAATCGATCCGACCCAAATCGTGATAGAGACTGTGCTCTGGTCCGACCGCCGCATAATCCAGACCGGCTGAGACGGAATGGGTCAAATTGATCTGCCCATTCTCATCCTGTAGCAAATAGGTCATGGTCCCTTGCAGAACACCTGGCTTCCCGCCCGAGAACCTCGCCGCATGTTTTCCGCTGGTAATTCCGGTTCCTCCAGCCTCGACCCCGATCATCTTGACCTTGGGATCTCCCAGAAAGGCATGGAACAGCCCGATCGAATTGCTTCCGCCTCCGACACAGGCCACGAGATAGTTCGGTAACTTGCCCTCCGCAGCCAGAATCTGCTTCCTAGTCTCCCGTCCAATGATGGCCTGAAAATCACGGATCATCATGGGATAGGGATGTGCCCCCAGCACCGATCCGAGGATGTAATGGGTGGTCCGTACATTCGTCGTCCAATCGCGCATGGCCTCGCTGATGGCGTCCTTCAATGTACGGCTCCCGGCATCCACGCCGGTCACCTTGGCTCCCAACAGGCGCATGCGGAAGACGTTCAGCGCCTGCCGTTCCATATCTTCCGTGCCCATGTAGATTTCGCACTCGAGCCCGAACATGGCGGCAGCCGTCGCCGTGGCCACGCCATGTTGCCCCGCCCCCGTTTCGGCGATCACTCGAGGCTTCTTCATGCGCACTGCGAGCAACGCTTGTCCGATCGCGTTATTGATCTTATGAGCGCCCGTATGACAGAGGTCTTCCCGTTTCAGATAAATCCTGGCTCCGCCCAATTTCTTGGTCAGCCGGTCGGCACGGTAGAGGCTGGTCGGTCGCCCGACATATTGCTTCAGGTAATAGGCTAGGTCTGCTTGGAACCGACGATCTTTCTTGACCTTCGCATACTCCCCTTCCAACTCCAGTAAGGCCGGCATAAGGGTTTCAGGCACATACCGCCCGCCATAGGGTCCAAAGCGGCCACGAGCATCTGGAAGGGTCGGCGTCGGCATGTGATCAGTTCCTCCTGAGTAACATATGGGGAAGGGAAGTATAGTAGCGTAGGTCAGGCTGGTACAAGTCTGGCGGTTGCAATAAACGCCTTTACCTTGTCATGGTCCTTTTTCCCTGGGCTCAGCTCCACGCCGCTACTCACATCGACCCCATAGGGATGCACGAGGGTGATGGCCTCAGCCACATTGGCCGGAGTGAGCCCCCCTGCCAGAATGATCGGCGTGGACTGAGCCGCCTCCTGAGCCAACGTCCAATCCACCGTTTGGCCGGTTCCGCCATAGGCCTGATTGGAAAAGGCATCGATGAGAAACCCTCGCACATTGGCCCGTCCTTGGAATTCCGCCAACGCCAGGAAAGTCCCTCTATCTTTCAGTCGAAGCGCCTTCATCACAGGACGCCCAAGATCCTGACAATATGATGGGGTTTCATCTCCATGCAATTGCGCCAATGCCAGGCCACATCCATCCATCAATGCCCGCACCCGATTTGGTTCTTCATTAACGAAGACTCCAATGGGCAGCACGAACGGTGGCAGTCCAGCTACAATCGCCCTCACCACTGCCGGTTCCACACAACGCGAGCTCTTGCGATACATCACGAAGCCCAAGGCATCCGCGCCGGCTGCTACCGCCACCTTCGCGTCCTCTATATTGGTGATACCGCAAATCTTAATCTTCACCATAACTTCATCATCTACGCCGATTGACCACTACTTGCCGTGGCTCCCAGCAACTCTCGAACCTTGTCTCCGGTATGTTCCGCACGAATGAGCGACTCTCCGATCAACATGGCATGAATACCGGCTTCATTCAGCCTGATGACATCTTCACGTTTGTGAATCCCACTCTCGCTGATGATCAATTTGTCCGACGGAATCCGCTTTGCCAGACGAAACGTTACATCGAGGTCGGTCGTGAACGTCTTCAGATCCCGGTTGTTGATCCCGATCATCCGCGCGGTCGGAATCCACTCTAATACTGTATCCAACTCTCGCTCATGATGCGTTTCGAACAGGCTATCCAGCCCCAACTCGGTCGCCAACGCATAGAAATCGATCAGCTGTCGCCGTTCCAACGCCGCCACGATCAGCAAGACCGCATCGGCGCCATGAGCCCGTGCCTCATAAAACTGGATGTCCCCGACCATGAACTCTTTATTGAGCGCCGGGATTGGGCATGCTCGTTTAATCTCTTTCAGATATCGAAGATCGCCTTGAAAGAAGTCCTTGTCGGTCAAAACGGAAACAGCCGAGGCGCCTTGTTCTTGATAAGTCCGCGCCAGCCCCACATGATCAAACTGCTCCGCAAACTCCTCCCGCAACAGACCCAAACTCGGTGAGGCCTTCTTGACCTCGGCGATGAGAGAAGGACTGGCCGGCGGTTTTGTCGCATCGAGCGTAACGGCGAAGCCGAGGGTCGGCGGTACATCCCGGATGGCCGCTTTCAGATCAGCCAGATAGGCCCGGCTTTGCTTATGCCGCAGTTCCGCCTTTTTATGTTCCAGAATGCGATCGAGAATCATTAGTTCCGTCACGCTTTCGTGGTAAATGCAATGAGTCGCTCTAGCTTCTCTGCAGCGGCTCCCGAGTCGATCGTCTGCTGGGCAAGGCGGAATCCTTCTTGAAGGTTTTTTGCCTTTTGGCCCGCCACCATGGCGGGCGCGGCGTTCAAACAGACGATGTCCCGTTTTGCACTCTTTCTGCCTTGCAAAATTTCTTTCACGATTCGCGCATTGTCCTCCGGCGAACCGCCGGCAAACTCTTTTCGGGGAACACGAGGCAGATCAAATTCCTCCGGCGCGATAAAGTAGCTTGAGACGACTCCGCCTTTTCCCTCGGAGACCCTCGTCCGGTCCGACAACGTGATCTCATCTAGTCCGTCCATACCGTGAATCACAAAACAATGTTGTGATCCCAGTTCCATCAAAACCCGTCCTAGGATTTCCGTCTTCTGCGCCTCATAGACCCCAAGCACTTGGTGCGTCGCCCCAGCTGGATTTGTCAACGGCCCGAGCACATTCAAGATGGTCCTGATGCCCATCTCCTGCCTCGGTCCGGCACAATGTTTCATTGCACTATGGTAGTGCGGCGCGAACAAAAATCCGATGCCGACCTCATCGATGCAATCCACCATACGATTGGGTTCCAGATCGATCTTGACCCCTAGGGCATTCAACACGTCGGCACTCCCGCTTCTCGAGGATACAGAGCGATTGCCATGTTTCGCAACGGTGATGCCGGCTCCCGCCACGATGAACGCCGCCGTGGTGGAAATATTGAACGTGTTGGCTCCATCCCCACCGGTGCCGCAAGTATCCACGACGATCGAAGCTCCAACCCTGATTCGTGCAGCCCGAGATCGCATCGCTCTGGCCGAACCGACAATTTCATCGACCGTCTCACCTTTCTGTCTGAGACCCATGAGATAGGCCGCCACCTGCGCTGGAGTCGCAGTTCCGTCCATGATCTCACACATGGCTGTTTCAGCTTCCGGCGCGGAAAGATCGATTCGGTCGGCCAATTTGGCAAGAGCATCTTTGATCATGAAACTCTCAAGGCAAATGGATGTACTGCAGGATGTTCAAAAAGTCCGTGCAGCAAGGTCGCAGCGAGCAAAGAGGCGGCGCATACTCCGTTCCGTATGCGGAGTCTTTGAGCGAGGCGAGAACGCCGCTGTCGGACTTTTTCAGCATCCTGTTAGAGTTTGAGGAAGTTGTTGAGGAGATCTTTCCCGACCCTTGTCAGAATCGATTCCGGATGAAATTGGACGCCTTCAACACCGAGCGTCTTATGACGGAGCCCCATGATCTCACCCTCGGCGGTCTCCGCGGAAATCTCACAGCAGTCCGGCAGATTCGCCCGGTTCACGATCAGCGAATGGTAGCGAGTCGCTTCAAACGGGTTGGCCAATGAGCGGAAAATAGTCTTGCCGTCGTGCTGGATCTGTGACGTTTTTCCATGCATCAGTCGCGACGCACGGATTACTTCACCTCCGTAGGCCACTGCCATCGACTGATGCCCCCAACAGACACCGAGAACGGGAATCTTTCCCCCGAACCGGCGAATGGCATCAACCG
>CAZOHW010000259.1:0-6426 GCA_964579525.1 uncultured Nitrospira sp.
TAGCTTTGCCGCGCTCTTCGGCTCCGATGCCGGGAGAAGCGCCGGGGGTATTGATGAACGTAATGATCGGCCGGTGGAACTTTTCCGCCATCTTCATCAATCGGAGCGCCTTTCGGTACCCTTCGGGATTGGGCATGCCGAAATTTCTCTGCATCCGCTCTTTGAGCGTCTTCCCTTTTTGATGACCGATAATCATGACCGGGCGATCATTGAAGCGAGCGAACCCTCCCACGATGGCCCGATCATCCCCGAATATGCGATCACCATGGAATTCTAGAAAGTCTCGGCACAGCACACCAATATAATCCAGCGTACTTGGGCGTTGTGTGTGCCGGGCTAACTGCGTCCTCTGCCAGGGCGTCAGATTTCCATACAGGTCATGTTCAACTTGGGCCAGTTTGGTTCGAAGCTTGCGGAGGTCGTTTTGGGAGGATGATTTCCCGCTGGTCGCCGTTGCGGACAGTTTCTCGATCTTCTCTTCGATCTCGCGGATCGGCCGCTCAAACTCTAAATAATCTCGCATAAACCTCTCGGCGCTGAACCACTATACTAAGTATAGGCGCTTTAGGATAGCAAAGAAAGAGCCCCTTTGCCTAGCACTTCTTCAACATCGGAGACAAAGTGGTCGCTCGGGCTTACGGAGAGGTTGGGGAGGGGAGCCGTCTCAGCTTCCAAGGTGCCGTCCGTGCAAAAGCACATGGAAATATAGGTCTTTCCGGGGTGTTTCTTGAAGATATCAAGCAAACGAGGCAATTGTTCTCGCACGTCTGGACGATCAGCCAGATGAATACGGATCCGTTTGATGGATTGAGCCTGAACCTCAGCCAACGGCTCGATCTTGGCTCCGCGGATTTTGGTGCCCTTGTCGCCACGGTCGATGGTGCCGGTAATACGAACAACCTGCTCGGGAACGATTAACTCTCCAGCCGTCTTAAACAAGTCAGGAAACACGATGACTTCAGCTGTGCCTTGGAGGTCCTCCAGAGTGAGGTAAGCCATCCGATCACCTTTTTTCGTCAGCATCGACTTGACGGAAGCAATGACACCGCAAATCCTGACTTCGCCACCATCTGGGCAGTCCCGTAGCCCAACCGTCGTCGTGCCCGACAGGGCCGTCAACCTCGTTTCGTAGCGTGTCAAGGGATGCGCCGTAATATAAAAACCGGTGAGTTCTCGCTCATACTTCAACCGTTGTGTCTGATCCCATTCTGCGATTGATGGAAGAGGAGGGGTAGTCATAGGTGCCGCGTGATCTGGTCCGGTGAACTCATCGCCGAAGATGCTGGTTTGTCCAAGGTCGCGCTCTCGTTGAGCCGCCGCTCCATCTTCCACGGCTTGATCCAGCACGGCCATGAGTTGCGATCGCTTTGCTCCGGTGGAGTCGAATGCACCCGTCTTGATCAGTCCCTCCAACATCCGCTTGTTTACTTTGTGAAGATCGACTCGTCGGCAGAAGTCGAAGAACGATCGAAAGGGTCCGGATTGAGCCCGTACGGCCAAGACTGATTCCACGGCACCTTCTCCGACGTTCTTAATGGCAGCCAACCCGAACCGGATCGCCCCATCGGCCACGGCAAACTGGGTTTGACTGACATTCACATCCGGCCCAAGCACTTTAATGCTCAGATCTCGGCACTCCGTAAAATAGCCGACCAATTTATCCTGATTGCCCATGTCGGTGGTCATGAGGGCTGCCATGAATTCGGTGGGATAGTGGGCCTTCAAATAGGCGGTCTGATAGCACACCACAGCATAAGCGGCCGCATGTGATTTATTGAAGCCGTAGCCGGCAAACTTTTGGATCAGTTCATAGAGCTTCTCGGCCTTTTTCTCCGGAATCTTCTTGATTGTGGCGCCTTCAATGAACTTGACGCGGAGCTTTTCCATTTCTTCCGGTTTCTTTTTCCCCATCGCTCGGCGAAGAATATCGGCTTGGCCCAAGGAGAAACCGGCCATCGTATTGGCAATCGCCATGACCTGTTCTTGATAGACGATCACCCCATAGGTGTCCTTTAAGATCGGCTCCAATTCCGGGAGCTCATAGGTAATGGGCACCTTGCCTTGTTTTCGCTTGATGAAGTCGGGAATCAGATCCATCGGACCAGGCCGATAGAGGGCAATAATGGCGATAATATCCTCGAACCGGTCCGGCTTCAGACCAGTGAGAAGATCACGCATACCGGAGCTTTCCAGTTGGAACAGTCCCATCGTTTTTCCGGAACTGAGCAAGGCAAACGTCGCGGGATCATCAAATGGCACGCGGTCGATCATGAGGGGTGGAGAATTGGGATGTGTATCGTTAATGAGCGTCTCAGCCCGTCGGATCATCGTCAGTGTCTTGAGACCAAGGAAGTCGAATTTCACCAACCCGATTTTCTCGACATCGCCCATCGAATACTGGGTCACAATTTCGTCGTTGGCGCCTTTATACAGCGGCACATGGTCGGTGAGTGGCCCCTCGGAAATGACGACACCAGCGGCATGTGTGGAGGCATGGCGGGCCAGCCCCTCGAGTGATTGGGCATTGGCCATCAACTCTTTAATCTTGGGATCTGCATCAACTAACTCACGCAGGCGAGGTTCCGTCTCCAAAGCCTGTTGTAGGGTAATGTTTAACTGATTGGGGACGAGTTTCGCGACTTTGTCGGCATCCGCGTATGACAGCTCCAGCACTCGTCCCACATCCCGGATCGCGGCCTTGGCGCCGAGTGTTCCGAATGTAATAATCTGCGCGACATGGTCGGTCCCATATTTGTCCACCACATAGTTGATCACTTCCCCGCGACGATCCATGCAGAAATCCATGTCGATATCAGGGAGTGAGACGCGTTCAGGGTTTAAGAAACGTTCGAACAAGAGCGTGTAAACAAGCGGATCGAGGTCCGTGATACGAAGACAATACGCGACCAGACTGCCCGCAGCAGAACCTCGTCCTGGGCCAACGGGAATCCCTCGTGACCGAGCAAACCGAATGATGTCCCAGACAATCAGGAAATACCCGGCAAATCCCATCGAACAGATCACGATGAGTTCTTCCCTGAGACGCTGCTCATAGATAGCGGGAGCCATCCGACTTGGACGTTCTTTGAGGCGATCCTTCAAGCCGTTCAGCGCGAGAGATTCCAGATAGGATTCACGATCCGTGAACCCTTCAGGAATCCGGTATTGTGGGAGATATGTTTTATTCAGCGGGAGATCCAACTCACAAGCATCGGCGATACGGCAGGTATTGTCCACGGCACCAGGGAATTCCGCGAAAGCCGGAGCGATCTCTTCTGTCGACTTCACGTAGAGTTGATCCGTATCGAACTTCATACGGCTTGGATCGCTCAGTGTCTTTCCAGTCTGAAGGCAAAGCATCAACTCATGGGGACGGGCATCTGCTGCATTCAAGTAATGACAGTCATTCGTTCCAGCCAGAGGAATGTCCAGTTTTTTATGGATTTCCATCAAGCCGACATTGGCGACGCGCTGATGGTCCAGTCCATTGGCCTGCACTTCGAGATAGAAGTGATCCTTCCCAAAAATTTCTTGAAACTCACCGGCCACCGCCATTGCGCCTTCCATATCGTTCTGACCGATCAGATAGGGGATTTCACCGCTTAGGCAGCCGGAGAGGGCGATGATGCCATCGTGATGAGCTCTCAGCAATTCCTTGTCGATCCTTGGCTTATAGTAGAACCCCTCAAGGTATCCTTTACTGACAAGCTTGATCAGATTCTGATAGCCGGTGAGATTTCTTGCGAGCAAAATCAGATGATAGTAGTCGTTATGGGCAAGCCCGCTGTCCTTTTTCGCATGTCGGCTGCCTAAGGCCATATAGGCTTCACAGCCAATGATCGGTTTTATTCCAACCTCTTTGGCCTTCCGATAAAACTCAACCGCACCGAACATGTTGCCATGATCCGTCATCGCGACGGCAGGCTGGTTGAATGATTTGATTTGTCGGACTAACGGCTCAATCTGATTGGCGCCGTCGAGGAGACTAAACTGTGTGTGGAGATGAAGATGAACAAAAGAAGACGCCACAGAAGGCACACCTCGTTGAGGGATTGTAATCAGACAGCAAGAAGGAGTCAACGCTGAACCACCCTGACGGTGGGCTCACGTTACAACATGATGCTGTTGTGGGACTGCTCGTGCCAGAGGGGGCTACGGTCGCTTCCCGTATTTGAGATCGTATTGCTTCTTCGCGCTGATCATCCAATTTTCTCGTTTGATACGTTCCGGCTCGATATCGAGCTTTTTGGAAACTTTCTCGATATCCTCCGACTTCCAACGAGCGATTTGAATGAATGTGCGGGTACCCATCTTCTGAAGGGCGTGAGCAAAGACCGGCCCGATCCCTTGGATCTTTTTGAGATCGTCCTCCTGCATTTCTTTTGTGATTTTAGGCAGGGCAGCTTGCGTGCCCTTCGGTGGTGTGATTTGGGGGACTTTAGGCGGCGCAGCTTGGACATTGGACTTCGCGCCGTTCTGACTCGTCTGCCGAGGGCTTGATGTTGGTGGTGTGGTTTTCTCGCGAAGTTCCCCTCTCAGGTCCTTGAGGCGTTTTTGCAGACGATCGATCTGTTCATCTTTCCCAGGAATGCTCTGTACCTCTTGGGCCAGCTTATGACGCTCCGCTTGTAGTTCTTGGAACTGACGGCTGAGGGTCGCAATCTGCTCATCTCGCCCATGCAGCTGTTGCTCACCGAGCAGAAGTTGCTCGCGGAGTTGCTCCTGTGCCGCGCACTGCTCTTTGAGTGTCACCACTGCTGACTTGTGTTCTTGAACCGTACGTGCGTATTTCTGTTCCCACTCTTTGAGCTCTGTTCCCTTCTCGCGAAGCAGGTTTGCGGTTGGCACGAGCTCTTCGATCCGGCGGTCTCGTTCTGCAAGGGATTTTTCGAGCTGCTTGAGGGTTCCTCGATGGGCCGCTTCTCGGTCACTCTGCTCAAGCTCCAATTGATGCACACGGCCCTGTAACGATTCCAGCTTCTTTAGCTGGGCACGCAATTGGTCTCGATCCGCAAGGTTTTCGTTGAGTTGAGCAATCTGATCCCGCAGAACTCGGATTTCTTCTTTCAAGATTTCTTGGGCTTTCTCAGTGGTTCGACAGGCTTGTTGCGCTTCGTGGAGCTTATCCGCCTGAGCTGCGGCATTCGCATCGAATTTGCTGATCCGACGATCGCGTTCCGCGATCGACTGTTCGAGCTGCTTGAGAGTTCCCCGATGAGCCGCTTCCCGGTCACTCAATTCGACTTCGAGCTGATGTACTCGATCTTGCACTTTGGACAGCTTCTCTAGGTGGGCGCGCAGCCGGTCCCGATCGCCAAGGTCTTCGTTGAGTTGGCCAATATGGTTTTGCAGCCCTCGGATTTCCTCCTTTAAGAGCTCCTGCGCATGCTCGGCAGTCTGACAAGCTTGTTGGGCCATGCGGAGCTCATTCAGCTGGGCGATCGTAGTCGCATCGAACTCACTGATCCGACCGTCTCGCTCCGCCAGCGACTGTTCGAACTGCTGGAGGGTTCTCCGATGAGCCGCTTCCCGGTCACTCAATTCGACCTCGAGCTGATGCACTCGATCTTGTACCTTGGCCGACTTCTCCACTTCAGCACGCAGTCGGTCCCGATCTGCAAGACCTTCGTTGAGTTGCGCAACATGGTCTCGCAGGACACGGATTTCTTCCTTCAAGACTTCCTGGGTTCGCTCGGCCGTTCGACAGGCTTGCTGGGCTTCGTGAAGTTTGTCTGTCTGAACAGCGGCATTTGCATCAAACTTGCTGATCTTGCGATCACGTTCTGCCAGCGACTGTTCGAGCTGTTTGAGGGCTCCTCGGTGAGCCGCCTCCCGATCACTCAATTCGACCTCGAGCTGATGCACTCGATCTTGCACTTTGGACAGCTTCTCTAGGTGGGCGCGGAGGCGATCTCGCTCCTCGAGATCTTTATTGAGTTGTGTGATCTGGTCTCGCAGCACCCGATTTTCCTCTTTCAATACCTCCTGGGTGTGTTCAGCAGCTTGACAAGCTTGTCGGGCCCCGCGAAGTTCATCCAGTTGAGTAATCGCAGTCGCATTGAACTCATTGATCCGTCCATCGCGCTCCGCCAGCGACTGTTCGAGCTGCTGGAGGGCTCCCCGATGCGCTACCTCCCGATTACTCAGTTCGACCTCCAGCTGATGCACTCGATCTTGCACCGACGCCAGCTTCTCTAGGTGGGCACGGAGGCGATCTCGGTCTGCGAGGCCCTCGTTGAGTTGCACGATATGATCTCGGAGGACCCGGATTTCCTCCCGCAAGACCTCTTGGGCTTGTTCCGCGGTTCGGCAGGCCTGTTGGGCTCCGTGAAGTTCATCCAGCTGGGCCATCGCACTTGCATTGAGCTCACTGATCCGTCCATCGCGCTCCGCCAGCGACTGTTCGAGCTGCTGGAGGGCTCCCCG
>CAZOHW010000260.1:0-6404 GCA_964579525.1 uncultured Nitrospira sp.
ATGCCCGCAATCCTTGGTAAAGGTGAGGTGATCATAGCGTGGCAACGTTGTTTGGGTATGGTCAATCTATGAGCTGTTTAGCACTTTGACTTTGCGGCAAACCGCTTATATAGAACCGGTACCAGCGCCAGCAGGCCCAAAAGTACAAAGGCGCCGATGACATGTGGGGACGCGATCTCTTTGAGTGAATTGATTGTCCCTAGCTGACGTCCCGCATAAGCATACACGAACGACCCAGGAATGATGCCGAGCGCCGTGGCTAGGATATAGGTCCCAACATTCACACGGGTGAGTCCTGAGACAAGATTAACGACAAAGAAGGGAAAGAGCGGGATGAGTCGTAGCGTCAACAAATAGCTGAAGGCATTCTTCGCAAATCCTTCCTGGAAGGGACCCAGCCACGTTCCGAATTTCTGTTCAATCACATCCCGCAGCAAATAACGTGCGGTGAGAAATGCGAGAGTGGCTCCGGTCGTCGCCCCAATGTTCACACACAGAGTGGCAAAAGCAGTACCGAACAAAAACCCACCGGCCAAGGTCAGGATCACGGCTCCAGGAAGTGATAACCCAGCCACTATCACGTACGCCAGAATAAAGATGGCTATCGCTGCCCCAAAGTTAGCATCCGTGAAAGCCAACAAACCATCTCGGTTTTCTTTTAACGCCGCCAACGATAAGAACCGCCCAAGATCGAAATAGAAAAATGCGCCGATGGCAAGGGCCATAACAACGGCAACGAGAACTTTGCCTGTATGTGAGTTGCCCGTCTCGATGTGATTTGAGGCCTGTGTCGTCATAACGGCGGACGTATCATGGTGACTCCTCCGCTCACTGTCAATGTCGATTCTTATTGATTTGGTCGTTCAGTGGCCTACGTTCTTACAATTACCGGAATGAATGAAGGAGTGTGGAGGAGCAACAGAGGTACGATGTCAAAACATAATGCACTTCAACCCTTCACGCTTAGCATTTTTCGCCATCGTGCTGTCAAACGTGGCCATATGAGTTGCGCCTAATTCCAGTGCCACAGCAAGATGCAGCGAATCCCCGGCACGCAGACCATACCGATGCGGCTTAACCAGATCTGCTGCGTGCTTGAATGCAGCACGACTCACAGGAACAAGCCGAAGCCCTCCTGTGGCAAGCAGGTTAAATTGCTTTCGGACCAATCTTGCTTGAGACTCGACCAGTTGTCTGGTCCGCACTTTAATTGATATGGCACTGGAAAATTCAGTCAGTAGCCAGTCCGCGCAATACGGCGTTTCCTGTAGCCCCGCGTACCATGTCATGACATCCTGCGTGTTGGGTTCAACCGTCAGTAATGCCACGATGACACTGGTATCGACATAGACCATCAATAACGGGCCTCTCGCCGCATCCTTTCGACAACCGGCTTCGTCATTCGCATGGATGCATGCAGTTTTGCAAGACGAGCAAGAAAAGCTGTCTTCTTGAAGACCTTATCAGGCACCAGCGTAATTATGCCTTCCTGTGCAATAACGGCCTCAACCCTATCTCCCTCATGCAGGCCAGCCACCCTCGTACATTCCCTCGGCAAACGAACCGCCAGGCTGTTACCCCACTTCGCAAGTTGCAATCGCATCGAACACCTCATTTCCTACAGATGTAGATACATGTAGATACATGCTAGCACATTGACAAGAAATGCAGCAAGCTTTGCATGCACTAGAGAGATTCTGGCATCTTATTAGTAGAGGAGAGATGAGAAGAAAGAAGTTAGCGTAACGACTGGCAGTATTGCTGAAGCTGTATGACGAAGGCCACGAACTGATCTCCCCCGTCGGCTCAATACTCATCCAACCCGACTCCTTTGTCACGGTCCTGACTCAATTTCACATAGGCCTCACGTTCAATCTGTCGTATCTGCGGCTGAAGCCGTTCCTGGTCCTCTGGCGAAAGCTTGAGAATCCGCTCTTGGCTTACCTCCATCGCCTTTAGGTGGTCATGCAACGTTGGTTCCCTGGTCGATGACGTGGATTGGGCGGATTCGGCCAAGCCACGGTTTTTTTTCGAAGCGTCATGAGAAATGTGTGCTGGGAATAGTCCTAGTAATCAAGCCAACGATGAGCGTATAAGATGAATGTATGAAACGGTCGCTCCCTGTCCTAATCGTTGCCACCTTAGTTCTCTTAACTGCTTCCGAAGGGAAAGGGGGAACACTGGTTAGAGATTTTAGCGGTGACGCAATGCAAAATCATAACAGTCACATGATGGACTCGCCGCTCCAGCGCATCCCGCCGGTCTTGGGATTGTCATTCTGGCCCTTCATTTCCTATCTTCCAGCTCCTTCTCTGACAGTTGTCAATGTCGAGGTTATCTTTCCAACAGTAGTTGCTCCTACTTCACTATCGCCTCCCAAAGTGGTCCCATCAAAGTTTTGGACAAACCGATGTGGAGTCTTTGTGGAGATCGAAGTAAACTCGGATAAAAACCTCTTGGAGGAGGAACGGACGAGCTGCTCACCGCAATGACCTGGTCAAAGAATCAATGTTCAATGAATGGATAGACAGTACTGTTCAAGCTCTTCTCGCTCTCGCCGCAACGAACGACCAGCAATGCATTCTTGCATACGCTTCAACGCCAGGCAGTGACCTAGAGCCTTTGTTTCTGCTGTGGAATTGATGACCTGTTGCATGTCTCCCATTACACTTGGGCCGGGTTAAATTCAAATCTCCGTTTCTGCCTCTTACCATACGGAAGCAAGCGTTTTAGCCTAAGCACTGGCTCCTCCAGTAACACCCACGACCCACTTGCCACGAGCAGGAGAGCAATCAACCAGAGTATTACATGGCCATAAAAGCCGATTTCAAATGGCCGACGCAACATCGCCATGATCATGCTGGCGACAAGCACATGCCAGATATAAAGTCCGTAACAACGTTTTCCCAGAAATGTCAGAACCGGTGAAGTCAAAGCACGGTACCATAACCCATTCGCGTTAAGACTAGCGGCCAGACAAATAGCAAAACTACCAGCGAGGAGAGAATACCAAAAGACGCTGAAAAACCATGGCCTTGTTTGTGGCAAAGAGGGACTAAAGGGTACCAACAGCGTGAGCACAATTATCCCCAATGCTGGAAGCACAAGCCGGTTACTTGCCCATAAAGTCTGCTGCTTCCATTCATGAGAGTTGACTAACACCGATACAAGGGCGCCAGCGGCTAGTGCATCAATTCGGCAGAGAATAAAAACATAGGTGGCTGGGTAATCGACAGTGAACAGGGTACCTGCCCTGATAAGAGGCGCTACTAATACCAACCCGATGCAACACCACATCAATCGCCGTGCGCTCACCATGCGAACGATCAAGGGCCAGACTAGGTAGAACTGCTCCTCAACCGCTAAACTCCATAAAATCATCACGGCCAACGGTTGCCATCCATACAAACTGATATGGATGTTTCCAAGGTACAACACATACCAAGACCACCCATCGAAGTTTGCCAAGATGTTGAGAGGATCGCCCATGAGATAAAAGGCAAAGAGGCTCAGGAGGTATACGACGGCCAACGGAAGAATCCGCAATCCGCGTCTTCCCCAAAACACCCATGGCCATGTGCCAGCTTCTCGTGATCGAAGCAGAATGGTGGTAATGAGAAATCCACTGACCACAAAAAAGAGATCGACTCCAATCCACCCTCCCAGACTCATCTGGCCGAAGAGGCCAAGCATCGACCATGGCGTATGATCAGACGAAAACCCTGGGAGCTCTCTAAATAGAAATGGGGCGTGATACCAGAGCACCAGGAGGATCGCGATACCGCGCAACCCATCGAGTATCGGCAAATAGGAAATGGCTCCCCCCTCGGCCATTGACTGCGAATCTGACCTCAGATGTTCTTGGTCCATCACGTCTTCGTCACATCGGCGGCGCCATTCAAGAAAGCCTAGCGGTCACCTAACTAGATTCGCGACACATGAGAGGAGAGAGTTGTGGGCTGAGGCTCATATCCGAGAAATACGAACCCATTTAATGAGCAGGGAAACAGTATTGTTCAAGCTGTTGGGCAAATACGAGAAATTGGTCGCCACCCTCACGGCGATACTCTTCTTTCGGCACCCGTTCTTCTCGATCACGCCGTACTTGTTGGCAGGCCTTATGTTCCGCGCGATTGATCTGCGGCTGTAATCGAGCCTGCTCCTCCAGCGAACGACCTGCCAGGCTTTCTTGCATACGCTTCAACGCGAGGTAGTGATCATAGAGCCGAGGTTCCTGCTGTGTAAGTGGGGTTTCAACTTCCGCCGCATACAGGGTCACAGGACAGAGTGCGAGTACAAGCAGAATAAGCGTATGCATGTCGTCCCTCATCAAGTAAGCCGGATCCCCCGTTGAGCTGGTATCGTATCAACGAGCTTAAAGTTTGTCTGGACAGAGACAATAGTTTCTCCACGCTGTTCAATCGATTCATCACCGATAGGACCCAACCACTTATCGGCTTGTTCCAAGTAGGGAACTTTATACGGATCAATACCCATGATGCGGCAGCAGGTCGCATCCACGGCAGGAAGATTGCGTCCAATCACGAGTACACCGGCATGCTTGGGGTCTCCCATGATCGGTCCATCCCCCTCCATCCCAATGATCCCATCGACAATCGCAAAGTGAGGCTTCAGGGTCGCGGTGATATCAAGGATCGAAGTTTGGATACCCGCGTGGTGCAGCACGTTCTTGGGCCACCCATAATATCTCCCAGGCATCACGCCAAAGAGATTTTTCATAGAGAGCGTGGCGCCGGTCCAATGATGGGTCTTCATCTTCGCCATCGATACAATCCAATCGACCTCTTGGAACAGGGCAGGAAAGGTCAGCGTCTTCATACTGGTCTGACCACCAGCATTTGGGAGTTCATATCCGGTGATGTAGTTCAAATCATGAAACTTGATCCGGTCTTCGGTTAACACATCGGCGAGGCCAGACTCTTCGTACACAGCCAAGGTATCGCGCCGATGGCCTGGCCCTTCAGCCACCATCACAGCAGCCGCCCCTAGACGAAGGAATGCCTCAATAGCTCCACGAAGAACCAGCGGGTGTGTATTGATATGTGGTGCCTCCAAAGCTGTTTCAACCAAGTTGGGCTTGAGCAGAATCCGCTTCCCTTGTATTTCAGCCTTACTGACCCCCAACTCCAGCATACCCCGGTAAAGAGTACCGGCGATATCGAGCTGATAATGGTCCGCTTTGGCTACAAATGTTTGAGCCTGTTGTGGCAGCCGGAAGTACCGTTTTGGAACTACCAACAGTCCAGTTCCGATAACAAGACCTGCCGCGACTGCCCGCAAGACATCGCGGCGTGTAAGACCCTGAGGTGCTCGATAATCCGCGGGAAGATCCACAAAACTCCTATTTAGTTGAGAGCGACAGCAAGGCCCTTGTTCTTCGGAGTTGAAATGAGCGGACTCCGGCCACCGGTTTCCACAGCCAACCCTCCGAGAACCAGCAGGCAGAGGGCCGAGGTTTCGTACTCCCCGTACCGTTCCTGATTCGCCAAACACCGTTCAACCAGCACCGCAGCATTGGATGGTGATTGTTGCCACGCAGCCAGCCCGAGTAAGCTCCATCCCAGCGAAATCGGCGTTCGTAATCGTGTTACTTCATGTTGGAGATAGACCAAGCTGGCACGAACTGCATCACGTTCGACCAGGCCAGCCAAGCCGGCCAGCGCTGCACCGGTGCTTTCCGGCATGGGGCGCAGTTCCGCCCCCAAGACGAGAGCATTTCCATAGTTCCAGCCTCCATGGGGCAATTGACGATCAAGGACCATGCGAACGGCTTCCTTAACACGATCATGCTGCCCATGTCCCATCGCTCGCAGCGCCATCACTCCCATCGCCGTTGGTTCGATCCATGAATGGGTCTCACCCACCCACGGCCACCCCTTGAGCATGGTATCGTGTGTTGACGGCAGATCCGGTGTTCTGGGAAAGTGGCGGCCCGTCGTCTCCAACATAAAGCGGATGGCTCGCTGTTGGGCCACACGACAAGATTCCGAGTCCTGCCAGGACAGAATCGCCAAAGAGGTTGGCCAAAACGAATCCGGATGAGCCTTACCGACACAAAGCCGGCCGTCTGGAAGCTGATCTCGCATCAAGAGATCCCGTGCCCGATCGAGAAGCTGAGTCGGTCCGTCACATGCAGAGAGGGCGAGGATACCCCATGCGGTGGAGTCAACCTGATAGGTTCCCCCAGGCCTCCCAGGAAATCCCCCGTCGGCCAGCACACGACCTAACAAGGCTACTTGACCGTCCGCTCGTAAGGGCGAATTCACCAGTTATGACACTCCAACCTTGCAGGACATCTACTTGCCGAGCAAGAGAGGAAACAGCTCTTTGACCATCCGAATAGCAGCAGGCCCGATCGTGACGATAAACATGCTGGGGAAAAT
>CAZOHW010000261.1:0-6368 GCA_964579525.1 uncultured Nitrospira sp.
CCCCTGCCGAAGTTTAAATCCGGAGATGGCCTTTTTAGCACGAGTGACAACCGGTTTCTGCCCGGTAATGGTCCCCAATTCCGTAACTGCACCCTCCAGGAGTTTCACATTTTGGATCGCCTCACCCATGCCGACGTTCAGCACCACTCGTTCGAGCTTGGGCACCTGCATGACATTCTTGTACCCAAATTCTTTCATGAGAGCAGGGACAACCTTCTGCTCATACATGTCACGAAGCCGCGGCCGAAACTTCGACTCTTCTTTCGCCTCATCCAAGGTCTGAACTGAACTTTCTTTCTTCGAAGACTTGCGTTCTGCAACCTTCACTGGGCGGTTTTTTGTTTCCTTCGGCATCCGATCTACTCCACCGTCTCGTTAGACTTCTTACTAAAACGCACGCGCCGTCCGTCTTCTTGGAGACGAATTCCTATCCTCGTTGGCTTCTGCGTCACCGGGCACAAGTACATCACATTAGACATCTGCAGAGGCGCTTCCTTCTCCAAGATCCCACCCTGCTTGGTTTTTTGATTTGGTTTCGTGTGTCGCTTAATGATATTCAACTTCTCGACAACGACTTTGCCGGCACGGACATCGACCGACAGAATTTTACCGCTCTTTCCACGGTCTCGCCCAGCAATCACCACGACTGTGTCCCCTTTTCGAATTCTACTTTTTCGACTTGCCTGCACAATGCTCCTCACTCTCACGCTTTATAGCACCTCCGGTGCCAAGGATATGATCTTCATAAACTTCTTCCACCGAAGCTCCCGCGCGACAGGGCCAAAAATGCGTGTTCCAATGGGTTCCCCATCTTTATTGATCAACACGCATGCATTCCGATCGAACTTAATGTAGGAGCCATCCTCTCGGCGAACTTCTTTTGTTGTTCGAACGATGACAGCACGGCTGACATCGCCCTTCTTGACACTGGCCTGCGGAATCGCTTCCTTCACAGCCACCACCACCACGTCGCCAAGGGAAGCATACCGCCGCCTTGTACCCCCGAAGACATGGAAACACATCGCCTGCTTCGCGCCGGAGTTATCGGCCACATCCATATAGGTATAATTCTGAATCATCGATAGATCCTACTTCACCTCAGACAAGAAAACTCCCACGGCACTGTCTCTCTTTACTTTTCTGGCTGCCCCTTGGCCATGACCTGAACAACACGCCAATTTTTCTCTTTGCTCAACGGTCTAGTCTGAATGAGCTTCACACGGTCACCCACCTTACACATCCCACTTTCATCGTGGGCTTTTAACCGTGTCACCCTTCTGAGCACTTTCTTATAGACAGGATGAACGACTGACCGAGAAACAACGACAACCACTGTCTTCTGCATCTTATTACTGACAACATCGCCATACCAATGGCGCTGCTTTCCCGCCTCTGCCATAATACCCCTTACGCTTTAGGTTCAGTCGTTCGATCTTGGAGTTGACGAAGGACTGTCTTGACCCGTGCAATATCCCGCTTGGTTTTTCGGATTTGCATAGGATTTTCCAAACGCCCAGAACCGAACTGAAAACGCAAATTAAATAGTTCCTGCACAAGCTGCTTTTCTTTGTCCGCAAGATCACCCGCAGCCATTTGTTGCAGCTCTTTCATGTCCAACGCCATGTCGCGCTCCTCACATACCCAACGAAAAACTTAAACGAATTCTCCACGAATAACCAACTTAGTGGCAACTGGCAACTTGTGAGAGGCCAACCTGAATGCCTCGCGCGCAACTTCCGCAGTCACACCGTCCATCTCATAAAGAATCCTGCCGGGTTTCACAACAGCGACCCAATACTCTGGATTTCCTTTTCCTTTACCCATTCGAGTTTCTGCCGGCTTTTTGGTAATGGGCTTATCCGGGAAAATTCTCGTCCAAACCTGACCACCCCGTTTTACATATCGAGTAATCGCGATACGAGCCGCTTCAATTTGCCGACTTGTCACCCAGCCAGGCTCTAACGCTTTCAACCCAAATTCGCCGAGGGTAATCTGTCCTCCCCGATAGGCCTTCCCGGTCATCCGGCCCTTCTGCATCTTTCTGAATTTGACTTTCTTAGGCGCTAGCACAGCTCCATCTCCTCATCCAAACCGTCGATCAAGTGTTGACTCAGCCTTCATGGGCTGCGCTGGGAGAAGTTCTCCCTTGTAAATCCATGTCTTCACACCAATTTGTCCCATTGTGGTATGCGCTTCGGCAAAACCATAATCGATTTCAGCTCGCAGGGTATGCAACGGAACACGCCCCTCTCGATACCATTCAGTCCGAGCAATTTCCGCTCCTCCCAACCGTCCCGCCACCATGATCTTGATCCCTTGGGCGCCAAGTCTGAGAGCAGATTGAACACTCCGCTTCATGGCCCTTCTGAATGCAACCCGCTTTTCCAATTGTGTCGCCACATTTTCGCTGACAAGCTGGGCATCCAGTTCGGGCTTCTTGATCTCCTTGACCGTGATGTAGACCTGCCCTCCGTACTGCTTCTCCAAATCTGACTTCAGCTTATCAACCTCAGCTCCTTTACGGCCGATAATGATGCCAGGCCGAGCTGTGTGGATGATCACTCGAGTTTGATCACCGGATCGCTCGATCTCAACCTTCGCGACACCTGCGTGATAGAGCTTCGCCTTGACCATTTTTCGAATCTTAATATCCTGATGAAGCAGCTTGGCATATTCTTTATCTGCATACCAACGAGAGTTCCAGGTATAGTTGTAACCGAGTCGATAGCCGATTGGATTAGTTTTTTGGCCCATAGACTGTGTGCCCCAAAGTTAATGCAAATAGGTTACTGACGTTTATCTTCAACACCAGAGGCTGCTACGACGACAGTGATGTGACTCGTGCGCTTCTGAATGGCATTGGCACGCCCCATCGATCGAGCACGGACTCGCTTATACGTTGGCCCACAATTGACAAAAGCCTTAGAAATCACCATCGACTCGCCGTCTCCCATCTCTTTTTGTTCAGCATTGGCGACAGCAGATCGGAGGATTTTTTCCACCACACGCGCAGCATGTCTCGGCGTATGTTTCAGCATGGCTAATGCCATTGGAACCTGTTGTCCACGAATCATATCAACCACCGGTATAGCTTTCCGTGGCGCAATTCGAACAAATCGTAAAACTGCTTGGGCTTCCATCATGTTAAAACCTTGCACCATTCATATCGATGTCACACTTATTTTAAGGCAACAGCCTTTTCCGTCTTCGCTTGACCGTGCCCCTTGAAAAAACGAGTCGGCGCAAATTCACCTAGCTTATGGCCGACCATGTTCTCAGTCACAAAAACCGGAATAAACTTCTTTCCATTATGAACCGCGAAGGTATGGCCGATCATATCAGGCACTACCGTTGACCGCCGCGACCAGGTCTTGATCAGCTTGCGGTCTTTTGTCTGATTCATCTGCTCAACCTTCTTAAGCAAATGCCCGTCGACAAACGCTCCTTTGCTGATTGATCTAGGCATTGCGCACTCCTGACTTACGTCGAGCAATAATAAATTTATCGGTTTTCTTGTTCTGCCTGGTCTTATAGCCCTTCGTGGGAAGCCCCCACGGTGATACAGGATGCGGATTACCCTGTCCAGACTTTCCTTCACCACCTCCGTGAGGATGGTCCACAGGATTCATCACCACACCTCTCACATGCGGCCGCTTCCCCTTCCATCGATTCCGCCCAGCTTTTCCAATACTGACGTTTTCATGGTCAAGATTTCCAACCTGACCAACGGTCGCAATGCAAGCCCCTAAGATACGTCGCATTTCACCAGACTTGAGCCGCACTTGCACATAATCCCCGTCACGTCCCATAACTTGGGCAAACCCTCCCGCACTGCGGATTAATTGCCCTCCCTTACCAGCTCGTAATTCAATATTATGGATGGTGGTCCCAAGTGGCATACTGGCTAATGGGAGCGCATTTCCTGGTCTGATTTCTGCTTCTGGGCCCGACTGTACTTCATCATTCACATTCAGCCCAATAGGCGCCAAAATATACCGCTTTTCTCCATCCTTGTATTTCAGCAGAGCAATGCGAGCAGATCGATTGGGATCGTACTCGATGGCCTCAACTTTAGCCGAGATCCCAACTTTGTCACGACGGAAGTCAATCGTGCGATACAACCGCTTATGCCCACCCCCGCGAAACCGAATGGTCATCCGACCATCATTATTCCGACCACCACTTCGGGGATGAAACGCCGTGAGTGACTTCTCAGGTTTCTTATTCGTTAACTCTTCAGCCGTCACCGCCGTCATACCTCGCCGCCCCGGTGACGTGGGGCGATATGATTTCAAGCCCATAATACTGCCCCTACCTCCAGAAAGTCAGAGCACAGACCAACAGGGATGAACTCATTACGCACTTTCGTACATCTCGAGCTTCTCGCCTGCCTTAAGGGTTACAAACGCTTTCTTCCAGTCTGATCGCCTACCAGAAAACCGTCCCAGCCGTTTCACCTTTCCACGGACATTCATGACATTGACTCGCTCAACCTTCACCTTGAGCAGAGCCTCAACTGCTCGCTTAATCTGCAGGCGATTGGCATCCGGGTGAACCACAAATCCTACGGTATTGGTTTTTTCCCGAAGGGCCGTAATCTTCTCAGTCAGCAGAGGCTGAATCAGCACCCTATGCAACCCTACCGTCATGACCACACCTCACCCACTGCAACCAACTCCCGCTCAGGAATCACGACCACGTCCGCCCGGACAATGTCATAGACATTCAGCTGATCCGGACTAAGCACCTTCAACATCGCCAAATTCTTCCCAGCTTGCAACACATCGGAACGCTCTTTCCCAATAACCACAAGTGCATGACGGTCGGCGCATACATGCCTCAGAGCCTGAGCTAATAACTTCGTCTTCGAACCCTGAGCAGAGATGTCCGACACCACAATCAACTTATTCTCCAGTACCTTCGCAGACAAGGCACTCTGAAGCGCAGCGCGATACTTCTTGCGCGGCATCGAAAAGGCATAACTCCTCGGCTTGGGACCAAACACGCTTCCACCATGACGCCAAACCGGTGAGCGAAGCGAACCAGCGCGCGCACGGCCGGTGTGTTTTTGCTTCCACGGCTTCTTACCGGAACCACTGACCTCACCACGTCGCAAGGTGGACGCCGTTCCCTTCCGTTCGCACGCCCGCTGCATGAGCACTGCTTCATGCACCAAGGTAACTCGAGGCTCGCAACCAAAAACCTGCGAGGGCAACTCCACGGTTCCAATCTTCTTCTTTTGCAGATCAACCAGATCGACGGTTGGCATGCTACGCCTTCTTTGACTTTCGTACGATGAGGATCCCATTGGCAGCACCTGGAACCGCACCACGTACAAACAAGAGATTTTCACCAGCTCTCATCTCGATAACTTTTAACCTCTGAACAGTTACTCGCTCAGCCCCCATGTGACCAGGCAGGGTTTTTCCCTTCCAGACACGAGAGGGAAATGAGCTCGCCCCGATAGAACCAGGGGCGCGATGAAACATGGATCCATGCGATTCTGGCCCACCGGAGTAATGATGGCGTTTCACAACACCCTGAAACCCTTTGCCCTTCGACACCCCAACCACATCGACCCAGTCCCCCTTCTTAAACATTGCAACGGTGACCGACTGTCCCACCGTCACATCTCCATCCTTCTTAAACTCGCGCAACACTCGACTCGCCGAAGCCTGGTGCTTTTTGAGATGGCCAAGTTCAGGCTTAGAAACACGACGTTCCTTTACTTCTCCAAAGGAGAGCTGCACTGCCTCATACCGATCACGCTCGTTCGTCTTCACCGCGACAACCCGACAAGGCCCCGCCTCAATCACCGTTACCGGCACGAGACGACTCTCATCAAAAACCTGAGTCATACCAAGCTTTTTTCCGATTAATCCATTCGTCATATTTCATCCAATACCGAGCACGACACCTTACATACTGAGATTAACGCACTCACTCTGCACGGCACCCACAGCTCATAACTTGATCTCTACGTCCACTCCAGCCGCCAGATTCAATTTCATCAAAGAATCCATTGTTTCAGGTGTGGGCTCCATAATGTCAAGCAGACGCTTATGTGTCCGCATTTCAAACTGTTCACGGGATTTCTTATCGGCGTGTGTCGATCGTTGAACTGTAATTTTTTCAATTCGAGTCGGAAGAGGAATTGGCCCCACAACTTTGGCCCCGCTTCGCCGAACCGTTTCAACGATTTCTGCAACCGACTGGTCCAACACCCGATAGTCGAACCCTCGTAGTCTAATCCTGATCCGCTGATCGACTTTCACTTCTCAACTCCTGCATCAATCGCTAAAAGTTCAGAGGACTACGCCAGGATTTCCGTGACGACCCCGGAGCCCACCGTCTTGCCGCCCTCGCGG
>CAZOHW010000262.1:0-6367 GCA_964579525.1 uncultured Nitrospira sp.
GTATTGGTGATGGGCCATGGCGACGGGTGTGGCGACGGGTGCGTTCCATGTGCTTGTGGCCGGGTCGAAGATCTCTATCGACTTGGACGCTGAGCCGAACAAGGTCATCAGCTTCCCGTCTGCCAACGTCAGTGTGCTCGAGTAGAAACGTTCGTCGGCGGTGGGCACCACGCGCGACCACTGCAACGTGGCCGGGTCGAAGGAAAAGCTTTCTCGCGGTGTGAACCCACCATGCACCAGCACCGTTCCTGCCACGTCGTTGATGAACGCATGCTCGGCCGACCAGATGTTGGCCAAGGGGCGGCTGTGCACGGGTACTGTTACATCAAACGGCTGGTTGGGTGGTGTCATCAGGCTACCAGCTGGAGTACTGTAGTCCCATACGCGGCTTAGGTCGTCCCGAGTGTCTCCATAGCCGAAGAGCAGCACGCGCTGCGTGTTGGGCAGTAATACTGCATGCATCATGCAGATGTCCGTCGCACCCGAGACGAGCTCCCACTTACCGCAATTGAACTCCTCACAGCGGTGATCGTCAACCGTCGGGCATGTATTGCCCCCATCGTCCAGGGCCAGGCCGCTCTCGGCCCTCAGTCGTCGAGCTTGATCGTCCGTCAACCATACCGTTTGGCGCGAGCGCACAAGACCCGCAAGACCCTGCATCATATGCATCTCGACATGGCAATGGAAGAGGAAGTCCCCACGTAAGTGATACGCGCGTGCGTCACGCGGCCTGTGCTTCTGGTCCTGCGTCGCGGCAATGTCGGCCGGCAGGAGGATGACAGGTGGTGCGGTCGTCTCGACCACAAATGATTCCGCCGGCCCGATACTGCGTGAGTCGATCGTTTCGTTGGCGAATTTCCAGCGCTGTCCATGTACATGAAAATTGTGCCAACCCATGCCAAGGTCAAGGTTAAACACGTACCAGTGAATCTTTTGACCGGCATGCGCCACGATGGTAGGAGTGTTGCCGACAAAAGAGCGTCCGTTCAGACAGAAGCTGGGCAAGCCAGCACCGTTCTCGGTCACGGTGTGGGTTTGCACGGTGCCCGCGGTCCAACGTACTTTGCCACCGGGCTGGATATGGACTTCGAGCGGATCAAACCGCATATTCATCGGGTCGACGTCGATGATAGCGACCACGGCTTCGACCAACCCGCCGGGCTCAACTACCACGGTGCCCTGCATCGACGTATGGATCTCACAGTGGTAGCCAAAGGTTCCCGCTGCTCCGAACACCACCTCGAACGGGGCATCGCCGGGCGAGAAAGGGCTTTTGTTGAACGCTGCTGCGCCTTTGACCTTGCTCATCTGGTGGATGAACATGGGAACATGCAAGGTTTCAGTGGGGAGCGGTCGGTGATGCGCATAGTGTAACTGCGACCACTCTTCAAGGAAGTCACGTCGCGCGCGCAGATCATAATCCACCGACCCGGTCAAAAAATAATTGCCACCATGTTCATGGCCACCTGACACGGCAGCAGTATGGACCGGCATGTCGTGAACAACCGGATCGATGTCTCGTGCATGGTCTTCGTGGTCCAATTGCAGGTCCGTAAACTTCGACTTGAGGTAGCCTGCCACCATCGGTGGAAGCGTCATGCGATGCGGTGGACGATGGGATTTCAGGAGCACGACGATCCCGCCGAACAAACCACGGTTAATACTCTCGGCAATGTGACGTGCGTGGTCATGAAACGGCCACGCGCCTAGCATCTCATCAGTGATGGTGAAGTGGTAAATCCAATACTGCCCAGGACAGATCTCGTCGGAACGGCGACCATCGGTGCTCTGTGTCCCGAATGGCCATGAGCCATCCGAGTCAATGCCATAACTTAGTCCATGGACATGGAAGCTGTGTGGCATGGTGTCGCCATTCACCACCTTGATATGAAGATGGTCGCCTGGATGGGCGTAGATCACGGTACCGGGCACTCGATGTGTAAAAACTGGCTCGTTGACGTCGGCTAATACCAGTTTGTCTGGTTTGGGGATGAGGTATGCGGGATCAAGATACTCGCGGTAGATTAGCGCATCGAGACGGCGAGCATCCACTTCGGAGAGAGGAATTGTTCCGTCCTCATGTCCGGGGTTGCGCATGCAGTCGCGACGATAGTTGGCCGCGGCATGGCCGCTCGGCTCGACGGGGCTGTACTCGGGAATTTGCTCGATCTTGAGATAGATGTTTCGGATCGCCATAGTCAGTTCCCCCTTTATGGACGATGATGGGTAGTGATTCTTTTTCTGCCATTTCCTTATGTTCAGCCGTGAAGCCTAATCCAACGTTCGGTTCAGGAACAGCAAGTTGGGTGCCAGTCATGAAAGATGGGCATCGAGTCATGCCACGGTAGCCTCATCTATTTACTTTCAGCGGCATAAGTATTTTACATACCTCAGGCACAGACTCTCATCCCTGGCGGGTGTATCAAAAAAGATTCAAGATGTGAATTAATCGATACTGAGAGATGTCTATGAGTTCAGTACCAGAGACAAGGTCCATGAGGTTCAATCTGTGATTACTGGAATCGAAGTCATGCGTATTTTGGGTAAATCAATTCCTCATCAGTAAGGAGTACGCGGTCTGTCCGACTAAGCGATAGGCTTTGTATCTTTCGAGGGGGGAGGCGTGGCCATGGCGCTGCTTGTTCAATCTGCTGAAGAGGTGGTCGGTAGCGAAGAGAAACGTGGGCCGATGGAGGAACTGCCCATATCGGACTTACCTCGTGTGAGCGTTTCGTCCGTACATTTTCCAGAACGTGTGTACCGCCATCGGTTGCCGGTACGGATTAGCCACTGGTTGAACGTGCCGTTCCTCATCATCCTGATCATGAGCGGCCTCCAGATTTTCAATGCCCATCCGGCGCTCTATTGGGGGGACCGGTCTGATCACGATCGACCGCTGCTCTCCATTCGCCCTATGCACACTGAGAGTGGAGACATACAGGGCATCACGACAATCTTAGGATATCGATTCGAGACGACCGGCGTGTTCGGCTACTCGAATGGAGCGGGCAGGGCATTTCCAGCCTGGGCGACCATTCCCAGTGCCAAGTGGCTCGCCATGGGGCGACAATGGCATCTGTTCTTTGCCTGGCTCTTTGTAATCAATGGTTTGATATTTACCATGTATGCATTGGCGAGTCGACATGTCACCCGCGATCTGATTCCAACCGGTATGGATTGGCGCAGCCTCGGCAAGTCGTTCAAAGATCATCTGGTCTTCAGACATTCTACTGGTGAAGCAGCCAAGCGGTACAACGTGCTGCAGAAGCTCGCCTATGCGACGGTCTTGTTCATGGTGGCACCGTTGATCGTGCTGACCGGAATTGCGATGTCGCCGACAATCGACACCGTGGTTCCCTGGATGTTGACGGTGTTAGGTGGGCGTCAGGCTGCCAGGACGATTCACTTTGTCGCCTGTTTTTCGTTCGTTGGCTTTATTCTGATTCACGTGTTTCAAGTGATGGTGACAGGGTGCTTCAACAATATTCGTTCGATGATCACGGGATGGTTCATTGTTACACATGAAGGAGCGACTCATGAAAGATGAACGAGCGATGGAACGGCGCCGATTTCTGAGAGGAACATTAGGAACCGCAAGTCTGATGGTGCTCTCCGGGTGCGACAATCTCACGCAAAGCAGCTGGTTTCCAAGCATCCTCAGCAAGGCTGAGCGATTGACGGAGGCGGTGCAGCGGGCAGTGACTCCGCGCGATGCGCTGGCAAAGGAGTACGGTGCGTCTGACATCTCGGCCGTGTTTCCGGCAAATGGCAATACCGATCCCGGTACAGATGAGTATGCTGAGCATGTCGCACAAAACTTTTCTCGATGGACATTGGATGTGGTCGGTCTGGTCAAGGCGCCGAAAAGTTGGTCGCTGGCGGCAGTAAAAGAGCTGCCCTCACGCACACAAATTACGCGGCATGATTGCGTCGAGGGGTGGAGCGCGATTGGCAAGTGGACCGGCGTGCCGGTTGGTGATCTCATGCATCAAGTTGAACCGTTGCCCAACGCTCGTTATGCGGTATTCCACTGTGCCGATGTGGATGATGAAGGGATCGCCTACTATGAGAGTATCGCGGTCGCCGATTGTTATCATCCCCAGACAATTTTGGCATACGAGCTGAATGATACGGCACTGGATATCCCACACGGTGCTCCGCTCCGCCTCCGCTTTGAACGGCAGTTGGGATATAAGCAAGCCAAGTATGTCAGAAAGATCGAGTTGGTCGATTCCTTGGCTGGCATCGGCGGTGGAAAAGGCGGGTATTGGGAAGATCAGGGATATGAGTGGTACGCCGGGATCTAGGTAGAACGATGAAACAAGCCGCCAGGTACTCTTCAGCTCATCCAACTGTAGGGAGGATATGCCTGCTTTATAAAACGGCTTTGCATCTCGTATCGTGGCAGCAGCCATTCCCCGTGGCATTGGATCTCGCTCTGACGCCAGCCGAGGTCGCTTCCGATGTGGAGGTCGGACGTCCTACCGCCGATTCTGTATGTGAGCTTCGTCATCTTTAAGGAGGAGTGGGATATGTATTGGGATATGCGTCAACACCAAAATTCTATGAAGACTACCAACCACTCTTTCATCGCTTGATCGCAGGCTTTCGGTTTCACAGTGATAAGAAACTACCGAGTTCGCATAGATAAAATTGCCAAGACAATGCGATCGTCTCATTCATAGGAGGAGATCCATGTGGATAAGGAGTCTTTTCCACTGTGCAGTTCTGACCGCTGTCTGGCTTTCAGCCGGATGTTATTGGGCTTTGGAACAGCGCTGGGAAGCGTTCGACGCGGAGAGGAGACAAGAGATCGGACTGAAAACAAGAAACTTTTACCTTTCCGAATGGGGAAAACCGACGAAGCGTACAACCACCCGAGACGGGGAAGAAATGTGGACATGGGAATCTTCCGGTTATGGCGGCGCTCAAGGCTGGAAAAAGACACTGATTTTTGCACCAGATGGAACGCTGAAGGATTTTTCACGTGACTATTGGCCCAAGGAGCGTTGGTGACCATGAAGCAGCATTATCATGTTAAGCGGAGACATCGAAAGCGAGTCGACGACATCGCAGATGCCGGCCGTATTCATCCATTGATCGTGTCCCAGGAAGCACAAACCTCTAAAATTGACAGGAGAATCGGTCCGTCAAGACCCTCGAAGAGCACATCGGTGCCCCAGTTCTCCTTCCATCAAATGCGATTAGCTGATGACCAAGACGGGCTTATCAAGGTTCTCCAGCAAGGAGTGATTCCACTTCTCCAAAAGGTTCCTCACGGGCGAGTTAAGCTCGGTTAGGAAACGGGTCAAAATATATCTGTAAGACTTGCGAGGGATAATCGACGGATTACATAGAGGGGGTAAATTGTTTCAGCTCAAGAGTTGACCGAGCGGTCACATCGTGTAAGGCCTTCACAGGACGTTCCGATCTCACTCCTGACAGAGGAAATTGCCTCAACATGCGCAGTCCGCCTGTCCTGGTCGGATGAAATGCGGTTTTAAGCGTGTCGGAGGTCAGCCCCGACATCGGAGCTGACGTTCGGAAGTTGCCCCCAAAACGCTTTTTCGCAGCCTATTAGAAGATCAGTGGGGAGTAACAGCGTCGGAGGTCGATCACGCCTATCATCAGCCATAAGAAAGGAGTATCGGCATGAAATCTACAAGCACTTTGTTCTTGATAATTTTCGCTTTCATCGGTGCCATTTTCACGGCAGCCTTCGCAACGGACTACGTTCATAGTACCCCCGGGCTCAGCGGTTATGACCCAGTGGCATATTTCTCTGACGGTAAGCCGATAAGAGGGAGCGGATATCACGAAGCCACTTACGAGGGTGTGACCTACGTGTTTAGCAGCGAGGATCACAAGAAACGATTTCTGGACAATCCTGAGGGGTATCTCCCGGCCTATGGAGGGTACTGTGCGTATGGCGTCGCGCGGGGGAAGAAATTCGTTGCGGACCCTGAAGTCTGGAAAATCGTCGAAGGAATACTCTATTTAAACCTGGATATGAATGTTCAGCAGAAGTGGGAGAAGGACATACCAGGGAATATCAATAAGGCGGATGCCAACTGGCCAAGTATAAAGGACAAGGCCGCCTCGAATCTGTAACAAGGAATGAGATGGTCCGTACCTCATGCGGACCTTCTTGCCTTTGAGTTGTAAAGTTCCAATGAAAGGGTCGACGATTCAGGAGGGGCATTACGAAGACGAGACGACGACTGTTCGGATCTTGTCCGACCCGTTATTTGGAAGGAAGAAAGCCATGCTGAACAAGGTTGTGAGAGCGATTGGACTGATTCTGCTGAGGTCTGGTCGGCTCCGGCATTTTTGGACCACTTTCTAGGAGAGTTTCCGGCATAATTCC
>CAZOHW010000263.1:0-6354 GCA_964579525.1 uncultured Nitrospira sp.
GCGCAAAGCAGATTCAAACCCTTGAGGAAAACTGTCGTGACTTTGGCATTACTTTCTTCGGCATGGATGACATCCGACAAGGCGTTGTGCACGTTATCGGCCCCGAACAGGGATTCACCCTTCCAGGGACGACCATCGTGTGTGGAGATTCCCACACCTCAACCCATGGGGCGTTTGGAGCCTTGGCGTTCGGTATTGGAACCAGCGAAGTCGAGCATGTGTTGGCGACACAATGTCTCGTGCAAAAGCGACCCAAGACGATGGAAGTTCGGGTTGAGGGGACTCTGTCTGATCATTGTTCGGCCAAGGACATCATTCTCGCGATTATAGGAAAGATCGGCACTGCCGGTGGAACTGGATACGTGATTGAGTATACGGGCTCGACTATTCGCGCTCTGAGCATGGAAGGGCGCATGACCCTGTGCAATATGTCGATCGAGGGAGGAGCCCGTGCTGGTTTGGTGGCCCCCGATGAAAAGACGATCGCCTACGTGAAAGGACGGCCGCTCGTTCCAAAAGGGAAGATGCTCGATCAAGCTGTGCAAGCCTGGCAGCAACTTCATACGGACCCTGACGCGAAGTACGATGCGACTGTTACGTTACGAGCTGAAGACATTGCCCCTCAAGTCAGTTGGGGGACTAGCCCTGGTATGGTGATCGGCGTGGATGAAAAGGTTCCGGATCCACGAACGATGTCCGATGAAAAGTCGAAGAGCGCAACGGAGCGGGCATTGGACTACATGGGACTCGTTCCCAATACACCCATTACGAATATCAAAATTGATCGAGTCTTCATCGGTTCCTGCACAAATTCTCGGATTGAAGATCTCCGGCTTGCGGCGAGTCTCGCCAAGGGCAAAAAGGTCGCGACCTCTGTGCACGCGATGGTCGTCCCAGGATCTGGGCTCGTCAAGCAACAGGCTGAGTCGGAAGGGCTCGACCAAGTATTCCGCGAGGCGGGGTTTGAATGGCGAGAGGCAGGCTGTAGCATGTGTCTCGCGATGAATGCCGACATCCTGCAACCCGGGGAGCGTTGCGCCTCTACCAGCAATCGAAACTTTGAGGGGCGGCAGGGTGCCGGAGGACGAACCCATCTCGTCTCACCAGCCATGGCAGTAGCCGCCGCTATTGAAGGCCATTTCGTCGACATTCGACACTGGAGCTGATCATCCCATGCAACCATTTACGATTCTTACTGGCCTTGTCGCTCCATTGGACCGAGTCAATGTTGATACAGACCAGATTATTCCCAAGCAATTTTTGAAGACAATCAAGCGGACTGGGCTTCGTGAAGGCTTGTTCTTTGATTGGAGAAAGAAGAAAGACGGATCGCCTGATCCGGAGTTTTTTCTGAATCAGTCTCGGTATCAATCGGCCACAATTTTATTGACCCGCGACAATTTTGGGTGCGGTTCGTCCCGTGAACATGCACCATGGGCCCTCTTGGATCAGGGTTTTCGCTGCGTTATCGCACCGAGCTTCGCCGACATTTTTTACAATAACTGCTTTCAGAACGGCATTTTGCCCATCATCCTGAAGGCCGAGAACGTGCTGTCCATCATGACGAAGGTGATCAGTACAGAGGGATATCGCCTCACTATCGATCTTGGAAGCCAAACAGTTACGACACCTGAGAACACAGTCTA
The DNA here is from genome assembly GCA_964579525.1 of uncultured Nitrospira sp. GTDB lineage: Bacteria > Nitrospirota > Nitrospiria > Nitrospirales > Nitrospiraceae > Nitrospira_D. Next base: position 1,647 of record CAZOHW010000263.1, read on the forward strand.
CCGGTTCGAAATCGACCCCTTCCGCAAGGATTGTCTGTATCGAGGGCTCGACTCAATCGGGCTCACCCTCGAGCATGAGAAGGCTATCTCAACCTATGAAGCCAGGAGAAAGACCGAGGCGCCATGGCTATTTGGCGATGTTCACACGTAACGGAGGAGATCCCTAGTGAAAGCGGTGAAAGTACTGCTGACGATTCTCGTCTTTTTTTGCGCAGCCTATCTCATCGTGGTGTTCAACTGGACCTACTCTGATGGAAACCGAGCCGGGTATATTCAAAAATTTTCGACCAAGGGCTGGATCTGTAAGACTCATGAAGGCGAACTAGCCATGACCACCGTGCCAGGTACCGCGCCGATACTGTGGCAATTTACAATCTGGGACAACAAAGTTGCCGCTCAATTGAACGAAATTATGGGGAAGCGCGTGATCCTGCACTACAAGGAATATCGCTATATCCCCAGCACCTGTTTTGGGGACACGACCTATTTTGTCGACAAGGTTGAAGTGCAAGAGTAGGTCAGGGATTTCATTACAGCCATCGTTTTTGCCTAAATCCGATGAGCATGATTGCCGCCACAATTCCCATGACGCCCAATGCCATTGGGTAGCCCCACGACCATTTCAACTCAGGCATGTATTCAAAATTCATCCCGTAAATACCGGCAATAAAGCTGAGCGGCATGAATATCGTGGTAATCACCGTTAACACCCGCATGACCGCGTTCAGCCGATAGCTGACACTTGAGAGATAAATATCGAGGCTCGTCGTCACCATTTCACGCAAGGTTTCGATGGTGTCGACAATCTGCACCACATGGTCATACACATCCCGAAAGAATACCTTCGTCGGCTCGTGGAGAAATGGGCAATCTGAGCGAGACAAATTATTGATCGCTTCTCGCAACGGCCAGACGGCACGACGCACGAACAGTAACTGTCTCTTCAGCGCATGGATATCCTTGAGCGTATCCGGTCGAGGATCTGCGATCACCCGCTCTTGCAGTGATTCAATCCGTTCACCGAGCATTTCCAGCACAGCAAAATGCTGGTCCACCACGGCGTCAATCAGTGCATACAGCAGATAGTCCGACCCATTGTGCCGAAGCCGCCCCTTGCCGCCTCTCAGACGATCCCGAACCGAGTGAAACACATCCGTCCCATTCTCCTGAAACGAGAGCACGTAATTACGCCCGAGCACGAAGCTGACCTGCTCAACCAAAATGTCACCGTGGTCAGACGTAGTGAGCATCTTCATGACGAGAAAGAAATACGTCTCATAATCGTCTAATTTTGGGCGCTGATCGGTATTGGCGATATCTTCGAGGAGCAACGGATGGAGACCAAACTGTTTCCCGAACGCTTCCAGAATATCGACTTTATGGACGCCGCCGATATTGATCCAGGTCACGGTTTCGTCACTGGGTGGGCGAAGCCCATCCACGTCTGTGACGACCTGCTCATCGCAGTGCGAACCGACATAGTTGAAGAGCGTCACAGCGACGCGTTCGGCTCTCTTCTCGCCGATGTGGATGACTGTCCCTGGAGAGAGTCCGGTCTTCTTGGACCGTTTCTGAACGAGTTTCATCGTTACCAGCTTGTACGCAGATTCTTGCGTAAGGTCAAGCGTACGAGCTGGGCACAATACCACCAATGAATCGTGACCAGACCAGGCTCAACGATGGTTCCCCTGCGAAAAGAGAAACTTTTTCCTGCGGGATGTATTGCAGTACATAGACCGCGAGATTTCGGCTAAAGTCGCTGGATTTTCTTATCAAGCGTTAGACGCAGGACACGAGATATGATTTACGACTCAGTCGCGGTGAGTTCAAACTCTTGTGAAGCCGATGCCCCTTGGCTATCCTTTACCACAATTCGTACCGGCTGTGGCCCCGTATGACTCGGCCGCACAGTCCACGTGAGAAGTCCGCCCTGAGGATCGATCGTCATTCCCTCCGGTGCCGCCGCTAATGAGAATATGAGCGGATCCGACTCCGCATCAGCCGCTTGCACCTGATACCGATAGAGGTTTCCGGAAACGACCTTGTCGGGCATCGAAAGAATTTGAGGAGGGGTATTCCCAACCTCAAGTATATCCGAACGTAATGCTGGCCCTGAGCCTCCACGATCCGTCGCAATCACCTCGACCATGACGAGATCGCCACGAACATAGCCCGTCGTATCCAATTCTCTATTGGTACCTTCTCCTACCACCTTGTTATTTTTGAACCACCGATAGGCAACTTGAACGGAATCGCCATCGGGCTCAGCAACATCTGCTTGAACCTGAACACGTACCCCCGGAAATACTGCAGACGGACTGAAGGTCAATGCCCGAACCACCGGTGGTGTATTGCCAACCACGGCAGACTCGCTTGTCACCGGCGTGCCTTCAACCACACCGTCATGTGGCCAGACCTGGACAGATACCTGATCACCCTGCTTTAACAGATTCAGCGGCAACTGCTCTCCGTCCTGTCCGTCTACCACGTGCTCATTGATTCGCCACTGATAACGGAAACGCAGAGGATTTCGATCAATATCCTGCGCTTCGACCTGCGCAACGACACGGTCAGTGAGGATCAATGGACGTGGCTGTATGACAACGGCCCGAATGACAGGTGGATGGTTCCCGACACTCTGTGAAGAAACGGAAAGGTCTTCTACCGAACCTCGTTGGCATCCTGATGCCATCAGTAGGCCCCATAGAGTCAACAGGACGGTGCATGGCCACAGGCCATGCACCGTCTTTTGCTGCCCATCATGAAGCGTCATAGGCTTCCATTATTGCCGCTGACTCATCCATGAAACGTATGCACTCTTAGATGACAGTCCATTGAGTGTGATTCGATGGAGATAGGAATCGCTCGTCTGGATCACACCCGTTGCCCCATCCGCACCAAGATGGACCGAGACCTGAGAGGCTAATCCTGCGCCAATACCGGTACTGCGATTCGCATGTCCCGTGCCATCAATCCCAAGAATTGGAACCGTATAGGCACTCCCGGTTTTGTAATAGAGGGCATAGAGATTACTATTACCCGCCGCCACACAAATATCGGGCGATGGGATAAACGTGGGGAATAAGACTACGCCGGCTAAGACTGTCGGGGGCACGACCGATCGTTCCCCGGACGTGGGCAACGTCGTCACCCAGCCATCCATCGTTTTCACCAGCGCAATCAGCGCCGTGAAGGTGGTGGTACCGGACACCCCGCTGACTTGATTCGATCCTGGCGCGCACGTGACACAGATCTGCACACTGGAGACATCCAGCAGATTACTGTCTAGGCAGTTTGTCGTCCCTGTTTGCACACACCCGCCGGGACGCAACACGGAATCCTTGACACCGACCAAGTACTGCGTATCGACATTGGATTTGTCACTCGTACTAAAGAATCGTCCGGTCCCAGAGAAGACCCAAGATTCCCCGGTATCGTCGAGCGCCACCATTGGATACGCGGTAATCGGGCCGAGATACTGTGACCCGGATGACAAACTGACGGTGGCCAGCATCTCTGTCGGTACGCGGCTCCCTCCTGAGGCAATACCCCATGTCCCCGTGGAGCAGGGTGCTGTCGAACAGGTTCCCATCGTCAACCGATAGAGTTTCCCTGTCCACTTCCCGATCCCGCTGGAAGTCGGGTCAATGGTCCGACCTACATAAATGGCATCATACCGATAATCGAGATCTCGATCGAAACTAATCAGGTCTCCCATGAAGGAATTCCAGGTGCCGGCCGGCATCTTGGTCACGGTCGGCGCCGTGCCAAGCGGTGTACCGAGCTCGACCGCAAAAATCTTCGCTGTGGCGGCTGCCCGGCCGTCATAGCCATGGGTACCGGACCCCATCACCATGAACCACTTCGCATTAGTGTTGGAGGTCTTCGCATCCCCAGTTGGGTTCATCCGCACAATGGTTGGGAAACTGGTGGTGAGACCAAGATCGGAAGCGGAATAGGCCCCAATTACCTTGGGAGTCGCATCAGGATCGGTCACGTCGAGAATGACATAGCCACTGTAGACATACCGATCCTCGCCCGCATCCAGCGTATCGCCATCGCCATTGAGATCCATCAGGAGATGAAACGCCGGACCTCCATTGTTGCCGCTGGTTACGGCTGCGCAGTTCCCGCAACTGCCGCCAAACCGAAGGCCGACAATGAGAATAGTCCCCCACCCATTCGGATGGATACATCCCGTAGCCGTCGGAGTCGAGCCGGCCCCACAAGCGGACTCTTCGGTAAAGATACGCACATCAGTCGCCCTTGGCTGCAGATCCACATAGGAGACATGCGTGTAGTCGGTCTGCGTATACCAGACCAACTGGGGAAGCAGGTAGTAGGGAATGAAGGCCCAAGTCTCTTCACCAAGCCCCGCACCCGTGGAATTATCGTTCGGCCCGGTCGTATACCATCCATGCTCCGTGACTGTGCTGGTATTCGGATCATCACCTTTGTGGTAATACCCCCCGTTAAAGGCGTGCAACATGCCGTCGTTCGCACCCACGTAGGTCATTTGCCGCCGCTGGGCCCATCGCGCAATAAAGCCTCGATAGCTTGAATCGCCGTAGAGGAGGTCGAACCGCTCACGCGGCGCACCCACAATGGTCGGGCTGGAGTTGACGACATCGCCCAACCTCCACACTTGCAACGAGCCATTGACCGTGATCCGGCGTTCCCGCATGCAGGGGAACGATTGTCCGTGCAT
>CAZOHW010000264.1:0-6338 GCA_964579525.1 uncultured Nitrospira sp.
TCATGTGAGTGGGTGTGACAGGGGGCTGGGCGGGGAGGGAAAAAGCAACCGGACCTGGCCCTGGGTGGAGGAGCACACAGGTGGGGTGGACGGCGGCATCGCGTATTTCGAGTCGGACGATCATTGGACGATCGGGGGGGTTAAGGGCGTGCATGGCCATTGTGCGACGCGGCATATCCGAGACCTGCTGCGCATCCTCGACATTGAAGTCAACGCGGCACGCATGAAGCCGACCATCCGCCTCGTACCAGGAGAACTTCATCGGGTGGTGGACGCCGCCGAACGAGAACTGGCGCAGTCGCGGCGGCACTACCAACGCGGCAGTTTGATCGTCATGGTCGTCACCGACCCTGGCATCCGGGAAACGCGTGTACAACAGGTGTCGCAGCCGGCGCTGGTGCGGGCGCTGGCTGGTGTGGCGACCTGGGAACGTTTCGAGGTTCGCACACACGATTGGGTGCGCATTGATCCGCCTGCTCGCCATGCGGCCGTGTTGTTCGATGCCAACAGTTACGCGCATCTCCCTGTACTCACCGGATTAGCTCGCCAACCGTACCTGCGCCCAGACGGCAGTCTGATGACCGTAGCAGGATACGACCCAGGCAGCACCGGCATGTTCGGTGTGTTCGACGCGCGGGAATTTTCCGTTCCCCAGAACCCATCTCGTGCCGACGCCGAACAGGCGCTTGCTGTATTGCAAGATATACTGAAGGAGTTCAGCTTCGCTGCGGAAAGCGCCCGTGCGGCGGCGATCTCGGCGATTCTGACGGCCGCGATTCGGCCGAGTCTTCCACGTGCCCCCATGTTCCATGTACAAGCGCATGTCGTTGGCTCAGGTAAGTCCTACTTGTGCGAACTCATCACGGCATTTGCGACGCCGCAGTGTGCCACGCCCACCACGTTCCCCGCGGATGACGAGGAATGCCGCAAGCTCTTGCTGGCAGAGCTGCTGCGCGCCCCGGCGGTCATTCAGTTTGACAATCTGACTGGCGACTTGGTGGCGCACAAGAGCCTGTGCACGGTGTTGACCTCGGAATTTCTGTCCGGGCGTATCCTTGGGGTGTCGAAGACCGCCACGGTCAGCACTCGTGCTTTGTTCCTGTCCAGCGGCAACAATGTCGGTCCGCTACAGGACATGACGCGCCGCTGCATCACGATCCGCCTTGATCCTTGTATGGAGACCCCCACGGCGCGCACGTTCACGCGACCTGACTTGGTACGCGATCTGCTGCGGGAGCGGGGGCGGTATGTGTCAGCCGCGTTGACGCTCGTGCGGGCTTGGATCGTCGCGGGGAAGCCACAGACGACCTGTCGATCGTTGGCGAGTTATGGCGAATGGTCGGACCTGTGCCGCCAGCCCTTGTTGTGGCTGGGCTGTGCCGATCCCACTGCTTCGGTTTTCGAGGCCATGGCCGAAGATCCCGATCGCGAGTTGTTGGCGCGATTGCTCGTGGCATGGCATGCGGTGTTTGGTAAGACTCCGACGATGGTGCGCGATGTCGTCAGAAAGGCCCACCTGTTACCAAGCGAGCGGGCGGAATTGCGTGAGGTCTTGCACGACATCGCGGACGAGAAGGGCGAAATCAACAATCGCAAGCTCGGCTGGTGGATCAAACGTCATGCAGGGCGCATAGTCGGCGGCCTGCGCTTTGTGCGCACCAGTGGCAACAGTTCGGCGGAGAAGTGGCGGGTAGAATCGGTTTCACCGGTTTTGGAGGTTTTGTCCGACGCGAGGGGAAAACGTGTCAGTGAGGCAGACGCCGTGTTGTGTGGGAATCATGTCCCGCTGCCAACGCAGTCGTCTACCCATCCGCCCACCAATACCGCGGAGATGTCGCTATGAGGACACTAACGGCCAAGCAAGAACGGTTCTGCTTGGAGATGGTCAAACCGAAGGCCAACCAGTCGACAGCCTACCGTGCGGCGTTCAACGCCCACGGCATGAAGTCGAGCACGATTCATCGGGAAGCCTGCGCATTGATGAAAGACCCCAAGATTACCACAAGGATTGCGGAATTGAAGAGCCCACGATCGGCCAAGTGCTGGCCACGCGGGAGGCCTGGTTGCTCGGTTTGGAAAAGATGGTGCGGGGAGACATTCGGAAGATGTTTGACACGTGTGGCACTCCACTCAAACTCTCAGCACTTAGGGAGAACGAGGCGGCCATCCTTGAAGCGTTTGGCTGTGTCGAACACTACACCACTGTGAGGAAGGCGGACGGCAGTACCGAGGCCGTGTTGACTGGCCGGATGAGACGGTACAAGTTCACACCCATGCTGACGGTGCTCCGCGAAATCGGTAAGGCCATGGGCTGGTACCCCCAACCGAAAGCCACCGGATTGGAACCGACGCTCGAAGAGCTTGTCCTAGGGGCGATGCGGGAGGAGTGATATTCGACACTGATAAGAAGGGGTTCTGATACTTTTACCAACAAAGATTTCTGGTTACCGATGCGGGTGCGTGGAATCGGTTTGACCGGGTTTGCCGGTTTCCTGCGGTGAAGAGGAACATTCTGTCACGGCGGCCAATGCGTATGCCGTACGAGTGCAGGTGAAACACAGCCAGGAATTTCCCAATTGATTTCGAGAGAATTTTGAGAGGGAACGATGGGAGGAATGGGAAGCGGGCGACGCTGGCACTATGATGCACACGAGACCACTGACGAGTACCGGACCATTGACGTACGACGCTGGCAACGGGATGGACTGCTCACATCAGGCCATGTGTTTGGGTGGCAGTGGAGCCGTGAGGACCAGGTGGTTGCCTCCATCGTCGTGCGCGTGGAAACGCGCTGTGTGTACCTCAACTATCGCCATCGACAGGGCGACGCTGAATGGACCAAACGCGACTATCCCGTGTGGCTTGACTGGACTCCCTGCAACCTAGGAGGGCAACGCCCGTGGTTTCGCTGTCCAGCGCAGGGGTGTGGACAGCGCGTGGCGATTCTCTATGGGGGCGGGATCTTTGCCTGTCGACACTGTTACAAGCTTGCCTACCCCAGCCAGCGCGAATCTTTTCATGGTCGAGCCAGATTGCGTGCCGACCGAATTCGGGAGCGACTCGGCTGGCAGGCTGGTATTGCGAATGCCGGGGGCATGAAACCTCAGGGCATGCACTGGCGCACCTTTACAAGACTTGCCGCCGAGCATGATGCGTTGGTCGACCGAGCGTTTGCAGGGATGATGGAACGGTATGGATTTAAGCGATAGAGACACTGTGTTGGTGAGGGGGCAACTTTGGGGGCAAGTCTTAAAACGCCAAACAATAATTTATTTATTAATTGATTAGTTACGTCTCGTATTCGGTAGCCGTGCCCCCACCAAACCCATCCGGTGATCCTTGGGAGGCAAAGGTGGCTCCTTTCAAGCCACCTGCACGGCGGCGCTCTTGGCGAATGCGAGCAACTCATCCAGCTCGAACGACAGGTTGACCTGTTCCTTACCAGCCTCGGCCTCTAGACCCGAACATCCGCACGCTCCGAGCTCTTGAGTAAAACAGCGATGAAGCCCTACACTCGTCAGATGTGCCCGAGCGATTGAAACTCTCGTCACAAAGGCGGTACGAAAAACCACGCGGCAAAAGCCGCTCATGATCTCGCTGTGAAAAGCAAAAAAAGGACGCCCGAGCCTTCCACTGCTGCGCTTGCGTCGTGCCTTGTCAAAATCCGACCGCCAGGTCCATTTCATCTCTTCCTCGAGGGAGTACCTCGCGCGAGTCCTCGACTGATCCCGAAAGGGCCAACCCTTTTGAAATGCACGCCTACGCATCAAAGGCGCATAAGTTGGGAGCATCTTGGCGACCTTCTTCCATTGAAACCGGCGCATTTCTTGTTCCTCTTGCTACTACCGGTTGCCTGCTTCCGATAGCTCTCGATTACAGTGACCTTGTGACCTTTTCGTGCAATGCGTTCCCAGATGTCCCCTGCGCCGACTTTGCCTTCGCGCAGAACCGCAAATTGGTCTTGTTACCTATTTCTCGGTGATTCTCCTTGGTGAGATGCGGCCCTCGGTCGTATCGTGGTTAAAAACTCTATGATTTTTGCTCCGATTTCTGCGCTGTGTGTTTCGAGGGCAAAATGTCCGGTATCGAAGAACACGACCTGCGCGCTCGGGTTGTCGCGCTTGAAGGCGTTGGCTCCGGCTGGGAGAAAGAATGGATCGGTTTTGCCCCATACGGCGAGCGTCGGTGGCCGGTGGGTACGGAAATATTTTTGGAACTGGGGATACAGTTTGATGTTGCTCGCGTAGTCGAGAAACAGATCCAACTGGATCTCTTCATTGCCGGGCCGCGCCAAGAGCGCAGAGTCAAGCGCATAGGAGTCCGGAGCGACGCGCGACTCCTCAGTCCCGTGCGTGTACTGCCATCTGGTGGCCTCCGGTGTGAGAAAGGCTTTTAGCGCTGCCCGGTTTTCTGGGGTAGGGGCTTGCCAATACTTTTGGATCGGGTTCCAGCTGGTGCTGAGCCCTTCCTCATAGGCGTTCCCGTTCTGCGACACAATTGCGGTGATGCGTTCCGGATGTCGGATGGCCAGCCGAAGACCCACAGGAGCGCCATAGTCGAAAATATAGAGGGCGTAGTGGGTGAGGCCGATTGTGTCCGTAAACTGCTCGATTACATCGGCCAAGCGATCAAAGGTATATGCAAAACGCGAAGGGCTGGGTGCATCCGAAAAACCGAAGCCCGGAAGGTCAGGAGCAACCACGTGGTAGTGAGGTGCGAGTAGGGAGATCAAGTCGCGAAACATATGGGACGACGTTGGAAACCCGTGCAGGAGGAGGATCGTTGGTGCTGCCGGCACGCCAGCCTCACGATAGAAGATCTTGAGCCCCTTCACATCCTCGGTGCGGTAACGCGTTGTTGTATCATGCTGAGACATAGGTCCCTCCTTTTTGAGAATGAGCCGGCCATTCAGCCGGCTCTCTATGGTGTTGTGACAATTGTTCCTGCCACATAGTCGAACTAACTGTCTAAATATTACGCTGACGGTTATGCTTGCCGTTTGGCTAACCTGTTAAGCATCATTTAGAAGGTTTCGCTATGGAAGGTCTTATGGGACCTGATGATCAGTCTGAGAAGAAGTTTCTTTTCATCGGCAATCATCCGTACCTGGATTTCATCAACACGCAGATTGCCCATAACAGGCAACCTGTGGATCTGCTTGAGACGTTTTCGGATCTGGTCTCGTGGCTGGTGGAGGCGCAGCTGTTGGATAGGGAGGAAGCCAAGCAGGCGGAATGGAAATGGATTGGGAAGCCCGAGGGTATGCGAACCCTCGATCAGGCACGGGGGTTCCGGGCCGCTTTACGGGAAATGATCGAACGAATTGCGAGTGACTTGCTGTGTACGTGCGATCTTTCACTCATCAAGCAATGCCAGAATCCTGTCTGCGTGCTCTTCTTTAATGACACGACGAAGAATCACGCTCGTCATTGGTGCAGCATGAGCGTCTGTGGCAACCGAATCAAAGTAGCAGCACAGTATCGGCGACACCGAGTGGACACAAAACAATCGACGTCCGCAAAGAAGCGCTAAACGCGTTACTTGTTATTGAGTCACGTCTAACTGGAGATCATCAAAATGGGTGACCGCGTCCGACTTCGTCCATAGTCCAATCCGCCCTTTCTTAAACGTTTCTTCACACAGTTTAAAAACTGGCCGCTCATCAAAGGACACGTGGATGTTGCACCCCTCCATTCGCACGCGTAGTTGGTGCCACTGGCGCACATCAATGACATGGTCGAAGTTCTGGAGCATATGCCGCACGCCTTTTACGACTCGATAGATGCGGATGTTCTGTTCCAGAGGGTTGGCCCGAGCGAGGTAGTAATTCCGGTCGTCAGTTGCCCGCCAAATGAGGCCGCCTCCCATATCGGCCTTGCCGTCAATGGGCAGTAGCTTCACGCTGAGATCGACATTCGCTGATTCCGTGTCGTCGACTAGCACCAGCTTATACGCATGTTCAGCCCCCTTCCCGTGGAGCTGAGCCAAGACCTGCGGTGGGCTGGCGGCCTTGTCGCTTGAAATGACTTCCCAGTCACCTGCGGGTCGCCCATCAAACAACGTTCCGATCTGAAAGCCAGGTGGGGTCTTTCCTAGCTGGTCACGATCAAAATTCCAGAGATGCACTTCGGCGGCAGTCGTGGTCGGATGGCTGAGCATGAGAGCCAGTGCACCGGCACACCACAGCCAAATGGATAAGGCCGTCATAAATGCATCGTTTTTGTAGATCTTCAGCGCCATGTGACCTCCTCCCAACACAGATGGATGAAGGTTTCATAAGGAGGGAAGTTCTTCGTGTTCTGCTCTTTGGATCGAACCCACAGGTCAATCTCCATTCC
>CAZOHW010000265.1:0-6321 GCA_964579525.1 uncultured Nitrospira sp.
GCGCTATTCGTAGCACATCTCGCGAGGGGAATAAATCAGACCTTCCCTAGGTGAATGATGGATGGATCAGGTCCAGAGCTCAAGAGGGCCGTGGTGAGCGATCCCACGCAGCAAGTCATGGCGGGCCAGAATTCCGACGAGGTGGCGCTGATTGTCCAAGATCGGCACGGCATGGATCTGCTCATCCAACATGACGCGCGCAATTTCCCGAATTTCCGTCAGAGGGGTGGCGGAAATGACGCGGGAGGTCATAATTTCTGCGAGCTTTCGAGTCCAGCTTGCCCAGAATGTCCCGTAAGAACGACATCGGGCGCGTGGCGGAGCAGGTCTCGGTCCGATACGATTCCAACGACTATTCCATCCAGGGATGTAATGGGAAGATGACGGAAGCCTTTGTGGGACATCAGGGTCCAGGCGTCGAGGATCGTGCTATCTGAAGGAAGCGCGTGTGCCGGAGTGGTCATCAAGTCGCGCGCTAAGATTGCGGGCTTGGGCTGTTGTCTCTGAGTCGTCTGCTGTTGATAGGCGGATTGGGCTGCTAGGACAGAAGGATCGGGTGACGCGTGGCGATGATTCTGGTCATCCTGTGCCTCAACTGATTCGACACGTGTCGGACGTGAACCTCCGGCTCTCAGCGGATAGCTTTCTGTCACTCCATTCACGGCCAGGATAATGGGCATATCCGTTGGCTCCTTGAAAGCTCTATCGGAATTTTCGGGAATTACTTAAGCGCAGGGTAGGGGAGCATATGTTGCGCTGAAGAAAATGAGATGCGGGATGTGTCCGTGTGACGATTGGCTAGACGAATAATGCATTGGGTTATTTCCCACACTACATGTAGATCCGTAACAGGCGGTGTTGGGGGCAAGGGTTCAATGTAGATACTGCAAGGCGGTTGCTTCCTTTTTGATTGCTATGTTATAAAAGCGAGATTGTGGAATACGTAGAGATGGGCAAGCCGTGTGCAGGGGTAAAGGTACACGTCCCCAAGGCTCGGTTCAGTCCTCAAAAACCTTGGCAGTACATATTCACCAACCTCATATAGCTCTTCTTCTTTTTTTAGGGGGGTAGTCATGGGTAAGACGACGATGTTAGCAGTCTTCTTTGGCCTTGGGGTTACGTTGGTCGGGGCTACGGCTTCACACGCACTTCAAGCCGGCGGTGCAGAGATCGGCGATTTGGCAACCGGCTCGGTCGTTGGCCAGCCGTTCAAAGAGCTGAGTGTGGATGCGGCCTTTTACGCCATTGAAATCGGCAATATGAAAACATGGTATCCGCCGACGACAGTCATCGACTTTAAAACACGTCCTGGAGCTCCTGTCTTACTGAAGGTGACAAATAACGCGTCAGCAGAACATGGTTTTCATCTCAGTGCGGCGGTGAATCAGTCAGGCCCGTTTGTCTTGGACACAAAGATCGTACTGAAGCCAGGAGAAACTCAATATATTGGAGTCCCAACCAGCGATCTTTTTTATGCCGCTGGGAACGTCCTTGAATATCGTTGCCATCTGCATCCCGCTCATGTCGGCGGCAAATTGTTGATGCTCAAGTAGTTAGGTAATCAGCAAAAAAACAAAAGCCTCGGTTTCTTATGGAAACCGAGGCTTTTTCATTTAATCGGAAGGTCGTTGCTAGTTTCGAACTCCACTCCACACTTTAGCAGGATCAATCGTTTTATCAGGATTCAACGTTTTTGCTCTTTCCAGAAGCACATCGGTTGTTTCGGGATAGAGAGGATCTGAAATGCAACAGTTATCGACAGGACAGACTGCCGCACATTGAGGTTCGTCGAAGTGACCAACACATTCTGTACAACGGTCGTGTGCGATCACATAAATATTGTCACCCACGCCTTGCCCATCGCCGACGTGATTGCCCTTCGTTTCAGCGTCGCTTCTGGTTTCAAAAATTGCTTCATTCGGGCACTCCGGTAAGCATGCCCCGCAGGAAATACATTCATCCGTGATCAACAATGCCATGACACGAGCCTCCTTCTCACTCGAACAAGACCGAACGATATTGACAACCCTGTACCCACGCCACCATAGTGAAGAAACAGCTACGAGCTATGAAAAAATCATTTTATTCCGTCATTCTTTTCCATGTCAACAGAACGGATTCGGTTAGAAGGCCTAGGTTCAAAAGTAGATATGGGGCTATCAGCCCAGCGTTATACATGACATCGCGGTACTAACTCACATGGCGTCCAATAAAAATCAATCAAGCGATCGGGAGCAGAGGAAGAAGCGGATCATTGTACTGATCTTGCTGGCCCTGCTGTTGATGAGCGCATCGGTTTTTATGGTTGACCGGAAGGAATCAACCATCATTGTGGTGACGTTTCCCAGCGGTATTGAAATCGAGGCCGAGGTCGCAGATACTCCTGAAAAACTGTTATTTGGATTGGCGTTTCGGGAGGCGCTGCCGCCGAGCGGCGGTATGCTCTCTATCTTTGAGGAAAATGGATTGCATCGAGTCCGCACAAAGGAATACCGATTCCCCGTCGATATATTGTGGATCGATGAAAGCCATCATGTGGTGCATATGATGGAACATGCGGATCCCTGTTCGAGCGATCCCTGCCCGTGGTATGGTCCGCCTCCGGAGGCGGCTCGGTATGTGATTCAGACGGAGTCCGGCTTCATCAAGCGTGCAGGAGTGGCCAAGAACGATGAGCTGAAGTATACCCTCCGTATGTAGTCGGTAGTCTCTGTTGAGTGGAGTCGTGTGGATTCGAAATTATCAAAGGACCGGAGTGTAATCACGATGCAAGGATTTGAGAAGGTCGGGCATGTCGAGGATGTGCCGCCAGGGACATCAAAGATTGTGACTGTGAGTAACCGAACGATCGCCTTGTTCAATGTCGACGGAAAGTTCTTTGCGATCCATAACAGTTGTCCTCATGAAGGGGGACCGCTGATTGAAGGCAGACTCAAAGGATATGTGGTCGCCTGTCCGTGGCATGACCTGGCGTTTGATATTAGAAATGGTCAAGGAACTGATGGAGGTGGGTATTGTGTGGGCAGCTATGAAGTTCTGGTCGAGGGGAGTGATATCTTGATCGGCCCCCGGCGGAAGGTCTAGAAAGCATGGCAATTGAATAGGGCTATTGCTGTTTTCATGGATAAGATACTGAGGGAAGTCAAGAGGTGAGCGGGTCTAGTATTGATCACAGTCTCGCTTCTCATCCAAGTGATTGTCGCAGGGTCACGGTCGACTGCCCATTTACGATCCGCTTGTGGGAAGATCGGACTAGAGGCGAGCAGTGGGTGCCGGTGTATGATTTCAAAGAGCTTGCGCTGCTCAGTGACGACTTTCACCAGATCGCAAGTAATAACGCGGTCGAGAATGGGCAGCGCATCTTTGAATTCAAGGTTGTGCGGCCTGGGGTATATCAATTGGTCTTTGAAAAACGCATGGGGTGGAAATTTACCACTGAAGATCGCCGTCTGTTCCGCATAGAGGCCGCACCGCCAGTGGGAGGTTGACGCACATGCCGGATATCGCATTTATCAATGGCCGCTTTCTGCCATGGCATGAAGCGACGGTGTCCATCGACGATCGCGGATTCCAATTTGGCGACGCCGTCTATGAAGTGATCCGAACCTACCGTGGTGTGCCGTTCGAGCTGGCCGCCCATCACGCGCGGTTGGAGCGAAGCACGCGGGCACTCGATCTTGTTCAGCCCTATACTCGGGCACAGTGGGAGCGATGGATTCACCAAGGGCTGAGCCTTGCCGGATATCAGGACGCCAAGATCTATATTCAGATTACTCGGGGAGTTGCTCCGCGCGATCATGGCTTTCCGTCTCATACGTCCCCAACGGTTGTGATGACGATCAGGGAGCTTCACGCACTGGCTCCAGAGGTGCGTCAAAAAGGCGTCTCTGCCTGTACCGTGGTGGATCTTCGCTGGGGCCGCTGTGACATTAAAAGCGTCAATCTTCTCGCCAATGTTCTCGCTCGGGAAGAAGCGCGTAAGGCCGGTGTCTTTGAAGCCATCCTTGTGAAGGATGGGCTTGTGACGGAGGGCGCTGCCAGTAATGTGATGGCTATTCAAGGTGGAGCGCTCGTCACTGCACCAGAAGGCTCTCAAATCCTGTCAGGCGTGACAAGGACGGTGATTCTGGAATTGGCGAAACAAGAGGGTCTTGCCATCGAAGAACGGTTTATACCAGTGGAGTCGCTGTACACAGCGGAGGAAGTATTTTTGACGGGCACAACCATCGAAGTGCTGGGAGTCGTCCAGATCGATGGAAAAGTGATCGGAGCTGGTCAACCAGGGCCCGCGACCAAGGCGTTAGCCGCGCGTTGGTCGATTTTGACTGGATAGTGCCCTTGCTTTGCTCGTAGCTGCATGGTATGGTTCTACCCCTGTAAGTGGGCTCAGGCCCACTTTTTTGTTTGAACGATCGTCATGATAGTAGTGGAGCACAAGGTTGAGCAAGCCGGATCGTCACGGGCAGCCGGTTGCTGACCGACTACACGACGTCATTGCCCCCATCTTATGGACCTTTGGGTTGGAATTGGTGGGCATCGAGTGTGTGGGGCGAGGGCCTCGCTCAGTGGTTCGTGTGTTTATCGAAAAGCCTGGAGGGGTAACCATTTCAGACTGTGAACAAGCGCACAAGGCACTCGGACTCGCGCTGGACGTGGCTGATCCATTCCCGCATGCCTATATGCTCGAAGTTTCTTCTCCTGGTCTCGATCGTCCTTTTCGACGCGTGCAAGACTATCAACGCGCTATTGGGAAAGATGTGAGTTTCAAATTGCGCCAACCGATTGACGGACAGTGGAGGATCACCGGCCCTCTGATGCAGGTCGATGAACGCACGGTGATCGTAGGGGTCTCACCGAGAGGGAAAGAACTGAAAACGATGACCCTTGATCGTGAGTTAATTGCGGACGCCAGGTTGGTGGTGAAGATCTAACAAAGTGAGAAAGCGTGCGGTGAGCGGGAACCCCGATGCAGGAGCGTGAAGTATGAACCGAGAACTGATTTCAGTCATTGATGAGATCGGACGTCAGAAGGGAATCGACAAGGCCAGGGTGATCGGGGCTATCGAATCCGCTCTGCAGACAGCTGCAAAAAAGCGTTTTGGTCAAGCTGAAAACATTCAAGTGGAGATCGACCCCAAGACCGGTGAAATTTCTGTCGTATCGAAACGGATCATCGTGGATTCCGTGAGTAATCCCAAGGCAGAAATTTCTCTTCAAGAAGCGCGCCAATATGATAGCGAGGCAGAAGTCGGTGACGAAATCGGGTCTCTGATCGAGATGAACGAGTTGGGGCGGATTGCGGCACAGACTGCCAAGCAAGTGATCTTTCAGAAAGTCCGCGAGGCGGAATGGGAAGCTGTCCAAAAAGAATACTCAACCCGACAGGGAGACTTGGTGAATGGGATCATCCTCGGCATGGAGCGCCGTAACTACATTGTAGATCTTGGAAAAACAGAGGCAATCCTTCCTATACAAGAACAGATTCCGCGCGAAGCCTATCGTCGCGGTGATCGAGTGAAGGCGATGTTACTGGAAGTCCGTCGCACACCGAAGGATGTTCAGGTGATCCTGTCACGGAGTCACCCGCAATTTGTGGCGAAGCTGTTCGAACTTGAAGTGCCGGAGATCATGGAAAAGATCATCGAGATTAAATCCGTCGTGAGGGAACCTGGGGACCGCACGAAGATTGCCGTGACTTCACGCGAAAAGGCGGTGGATCCAGTGGGAGCTTGTGTCGGCATTAAGGGGTCACGGGTACAAGCCGTCGTTCGGGAATTGCGAGGGGAGAAGATCGACATCATTACCTGGACGCAGGACCCACGAGTATTTATCGCGGAGGCCTTGAATCCGGCCACGATCGAAAAAGTCGGTATCGACGAGGAAAAGAAGTCTGCCCTTGTCGTTGCGGCAGACTCCCAATTGTCGCTGGCAATCGGGAAGAATGGGCAAAATGTCAGATTGGCGGCGCGTTTGACCGGCTGGAAGATCGATATCATCAGCGCGACGGAATATGAAAAAGAAAAAGTTGAACGGGACAAAGAAATTAAAGCGGCGCTGGCGGAAGAAGCTGAAGCCCAGCGGTTGCAAGAAGAGGCTCGGCAAGCCGCTCGGGCGGAGGAAGCGGCGAGCAGTTAGGGGACGAATGGTCCATGGCTATGCGTGTATATGAACTTGCGAAGAAGTTAGGAATTGAGAATCGTGTGCTTATTCCTGAGTTGAAGAAAATGGGTGTGTCGGTCTCATCCCATAGCAGCGCATTGGATGATGAAATTGTTCGAAGAGTCTTGGAAAAGCTTGACCCAAAGTCGATCAGTCATGGAA
>CAZOHW010000266.1:0-6302 GCA_964579525.1 uncultured Nitrospira sp.
GCATTACCCACATACCCGTTTCAACACCTCCTGATACGCCTCCTCGATCTTCCCCATATCCTTTCGAAACCGATCTTTGTCCATCGACTCACCGGTCGAGAGATCCCAAATCCGACAGGTGTCCGGAGAGATCTCATCAGCCAGGATTAGTTTGTTGTGGTACACACCGAACTCCAGCTTAAAATCCACCAGCTGCATCTTTCGCTCAGTGAAGAACGGCTTGAGCACCTTGTTGATCGAGTGGCCAAGGTCTCGCAACTCCCGTAAAACCCCTGGTGTCGCCACGTTCATCAAACGCAGGTGATCGTCATTGACCAAGGGATCACCAAGTGCATCGTCCTTGTAGTACAACTCGACGATCGCCGGGTCGATGCGGCTCCCTTCTTTCAAGCCTAGCCGCTTGACTAAACTCCCGGCCACCACGTTTCGCACCACGACTTCGACCGGCACAATCCGCACCTTCTTGGTGAGCATCTCTCGATCACTCATGCGCTCGATGAAGTGCGTGCGGATCCCGCTTTGCTCCAACAATCGGAAGAGCCGTTCCGACACCTTGTTGTTGATGACGCCTTTCTCAACGATCGTTCCTCGCTTTTGAGCATTAAACGCCGTCGCATCATCCTTAAAATATTGCACAACCTGGTCAGGGTCAGCCGTCGCGAAGATCTTCTTAGCTTTCCCTTCATACAGCAATGCACCTGTCGTCATGACGGACCTCGATCGTTCAGTTCACTGCGCAAATATTTCCATGATGTCGTCCAACGACTTCATCGTCCCGAGCAGGGTCGGATTTCCAAATCGGCGTGTATAGTGAAATTCCTTCACTTTCTCGAGAGAAAGTACCAAGTTGTGAAAATCCTCCAGCTTGGAGGTCTCAAAATACGTGATGAAATCCACATCATCGAGCCCAGTAGAATGATAGAGCTTCCGCTTGACCGTCTTGAGATAGGGCAATGTGGTGTCTGTATGCTCCTGCATCATCGCGGCCCGCTTGTCTTGATCCAACGCCCACCATTCCGGTGATTTTCGGATTGGAATCACGATCGCATAGGGCTTCGCACCAGGATCGCTATTCGCCTTCAACTCGGTCTTGGTCTGCTCAGAAAAACCCGAGGCATAATTGGGCTTCTTGGTCAGCCCGTGCATGACACCGACCCTTCTCAGATGCCGACCAAACTGGCTACTCAAGAGATCCAGGAGGAATTCTTGGGTCTGCCGCAATTCCGCTGATTGAATACGGAACATGAGATCCGCATGATCGGAAAGTCCGCGAAGTAGGTACAGATCGATCGCGACCTTCTCCCGATGCTGTTGGACCACCCCTTTGAGCGTCGTCAGACGAGCGATACGCATCGCCGGTTCCAACTTTACCCATTCATCGTCGAGCGCGAACACCGCAAACGTGCCGTACACTCCGGACTCGGTGGGGAGCTTCTCGCGCTCCACCGCTGCACCGACCGAAGCAAGCCAAGGCCCGATCACCAACCACAGCACGACCACTACCATTGCGTATGGTCGAGTCATGACTTCACTCCGTTTCGTCGAACACCGGACGCCATATGTTTGCTCCGTCCGAATACCCGTCGATACATTTGATCGAGATGCCGCAGATAGTACTTTGGATCAAAACAGGCCGCAATCTCGTTTTTCGTCAGATGTTTCGTAATAAATGGATCCTTCTCAGCTAGTTCTTGCAATCTACCCCCTCCTCTCCAAGATATCATCGCATTGCGTTGAACAGATTCGTAGGACTCCTTTCGCTGTGCCCCCTTTTCGACTAACAGCAACAGCAACCGCTGCGAATAGATGAGGCCTCCGGTCAGTTCAAGATTGCGCTTCATCCGATCAGGATAAACGACCAAATACTGGATCAGGTCCGTCACCTTGGCCAACATATAATCGACCAGAATCGTGCTGTCCGGCATGATCACCCGTTCGACGGATGAATGGCTGATATCACGTTCATGCCAGAGGGCGACATTTTCCATTGCCGCCACACTATTGGCCCGCACCAGCCGCGCCAAACCGCAGAGATTCTCCGAGATAATCGGATTCCGCTTATGCGGCATTGCCGACGACCCCTTTTGGCCTTCGGAAAAATATTCCTCGGCCTCGAGTACCTCGGTCCGCTGAAGATGACGGATCTCTGTGGCGATCTTCTCAATACTCGCGGCAAGCAGCGCCAATGCGGTCGCGTAAGAGGCATGGCGATCCCTCTGGACCACCTGATTCGAAACGGGATCAGCTTTCAAGCCCAGCTTGGCGCAGACATAGGTTTCGATCGAGGGACCCTGGTGCGCAAAGGTCCCCATTGCACCGGATAATTTGCCCACGGCAATCTCGCCTCTCACATGCCGGAGTCGTTCACGATGGCGGCCAATTTCTTCGTACCACAGTGCCATCTTCAGACCGAACGAGATCGGTTCGCCATGAATCCCGTGTGACCGACCCACCATAATTTGGTCCTTATAGCGAAACGCCTGCTCCTGCAACACCGTCAGCAGGCCATCAACCCCTTCTAGAATGAGATCCAGGGCTTCGGTCATCTGCATCGCCAGTGAGGTATCGACAATATCCGACGACGTCAGCCCCATATGAAGAAACCGATGTTCAGGCCCCACGGTATCCATCAGCGATTCGAGAAATGCAATCACATCGTGTTTGGTCACCTTTTCGATCTCGGCAATCCGATCGACGTTGATCTTGGTCTTCTTCCTGATTTTAGCCGCCGTGCCACGAGGCGCCTGCCCAGCCTGCTCGAATGCCGCACAGGCCTGGAGTTCGACCTCCAGCCAAATCTCGTACTTATGCTTCAAGTCCCAGATGGCTTTCATCTTAGGTCTTGTATACCGATCAATCATGGCGTATTCACCATCAATGACTAACTTACTTACTCCCTCAAATGAATTGCACTCATATTAGGGGGCGACACCGTCGCTAGGTACTACACCAGCCACCACACCAAGCACTGGAGCACCCCAAGCTATCCTGCCCAGCTCAACTGGGCACAGGCCTCCAACTCAACCTCAAGCCAGATCTTATAACTTATGCTTTAAATCCAAGATGGCTTTCATCTTGGGACGCGTGTACCGTTCAATCACGCTTCACTCTTCTCCAAATGGCTCGATCCGGCGTCGCTCGTTTTTGTTCCAACCCAGGCTCGGTCGTCAGAATCCTGTCGAGAATCCCGTTTACAAACTTGGCCGCTTCCTCATCACCGAAATCTTTCGCTAATTCGATCGCCTCATTCACGGCCACCTTCGCCGGCACCTCGTCTACCCACAACAATTCATAGGCCCCCATCCGAAGAATATTCCGATCGACCACCTGCATACGGCTCACCGTCCAATTGGTGGCATATCGGGCAATCAACCGATCAAGCTCAGGCTTATGCTCCATCACACCTTGCACCAAGCGCTCCGCAAATATCTTCGTGTCTTCGCTATCCTTGAGCGGCTTCCAGAACTCTTCGAGCCAAGCCCCTGGTTTGCCGTGAATGTCGTATTGAAACAGGATCTGCAGCGCCCGTTCCCTGGCTTGGTGACGGCTACCCATAGTTACCGTGCTGACAGGCTGCCTGATGACACGCTGACATGACAACAGGCGAACTGGTATTCACTCATGTCCTGACGCGCTTTCTTCCATTCTGACCCGTCAACTTGGAACCTGTCAGTCTGTCACCTTTCCCCCTGTCAGTCTCTCCTTTCAAGATCCGCATCAGCTTGGCCATTTCAATGGCGCCTTTCGCCGCCTCACCGCCTCGGTTGAACTTGTGAGGGTCGGCACGTTCAATCGCCTGCGCCACGGTCTCCGTCGTCAACACCCCGAAGATAATCGGAATCTCAGTGTCCAATGCTGCCTGACCGATGCCACGACTGACTTCGGCGCTGATGTACTCGAAATGCGGGGTGTCGCCTCGGATCACCGCCCCCACACAAATCACCGCATCATGCCGGTTCGATTTGGCCAGGATCCGCGCGACCAATGGAATTTCGAACGCCCCAGGAACCCGAACCACTCGGATATCCTGTTTATCGACTCCATGCCCAATTAGAGTGTCGATACAGGCCGTGAGCAGCTTTCCGGTCACATCGGTATTGAACTTTGCGGCAACGATGCCGAATCGAAACCCCGCCGCTGACCGTCTTGCTTCACGTCTCGACATCAGTCACCAACAGACTAAGCAACACAGGTATACATAGCAATATCGGCTGACTGAGAAGTAGGGCATCAGACTTTCTTGAGAAGGTGCCCCAGCTTGGTTTTCTTCGTTCGAAGATACCGAACATTCGCCGCGTGAGGGGGAATCTCGATGGGGACACGCTCGACGACCTTGAGGCCATAGCCTTCGATCCCGACGATCTTCCGCGGATTATTCGTAATCAGCCGAATCTGGTGCAGGCCAAGATTCGCTAAGATTTGCGCGCCGACCCCATAATCGCGGAGATCGGCCTTGAAGCCGAGCTGCAGATTGGCTTCAACCGTATCGCTCCCACGATCTTGGAGCCCATAGGCTCTAATCTTATTCAAGAGCCCAATTCCCCGACCCTCCTGATTTAAATAGAGGAGTACCCCACGACCTTCCTTCTGAATGATCTCCATCGCAGAGTGTAATTGATCACGGCAATCGCATCGCAACGATCCCAGGGCATCCGCCGTCAGACAGCCGGAATGTACGCGGACGAGCGTCGGCTGTCCACTCTCGACGGGCCCTTTCACCAATGCAATATGGGTGATCCCGTCGATCTGATTCTCGAAGGCCACCGCTTCGAATTCACCGAAGGTCGTGGGCAAGCGCGCGCTCGCCATGCGTTTGATGAAGGTTTCTCTCCGCATGCGGTACTCGATCAAGGCCTTCACCGTCACCATCGTCAATTTATACGCCTTGGCAAATTTCGCCAGCTCGGGTACCCGAGCCATCGTTCCGTCGGCATTCATAATCTCACAGATGACCCCGGCAGGCTTGAGACCAGCCAGTCGAGCCAGATCAACCGATCCTTCCGTTTGTCCAGCACGTCGAAGCACCCCGCCCGTTTGCGCCTTCAATGGAAACACGTGTCCGGGCCGAGCGAGGTCGCTCGGCTTACATTTGGGATCGATCGCCACGTGGATCGTCGTGGCTCGATCGGCGGCCGAAATACCGGTCGTCACGTCCTTGCGCGCATCGATTGAAACCGTAAACGCCGTCCCAAACATGGCAGTGTTTTCAGCCGCCTGCTGAGGCAACTGCAACTCTTCCACCCGTTCGGGTGTCAGGGCCAAACAAATCAGCCCTCGGGCATGCTTCGCCATGAAGTTGATCGCGTGCGGAGTGACTTTTTCCGCAGCAATAACCAGATCACCCTCGTTTTCACGGTCCTCGTCATCAACAAGGATAATAAACTTCCCCTTCTTGATGTCCCGAATCGCTTCTTCAATGTGATTGAATGGTGTGCGCATACGGTCCCCAATCTAGCATTTCGGACCGAATCTTGAACATGATTTTTTGCTGTCTACTCGAATCACGGCGTTTTTCAGGAAGGAAGATCAACCGGAGAAGATCCGTTGGGGCGCAATGCCACCATCACAGTGCCCCATGCACACACCGCAAGCCCGGCAAACAGCCAGAGCCCAAGTTCGTAACTACCAGACAGTTCTTTCATCGTGCCGATCAAAATCGGCAGCACAAATCCACCGACGGCACCCGCCGCACCGACCACGCCCGAAGCCAATCCAATGTCTTTCGGAAACCATTCGGCAACCAACTGAAAGACGACGCCGTTACCGAATCCCATCGCTGCCGTGGCCACCACCATCATGGCCACACCCATGGTGCGAGACGGGCTGGTGACCGCCACGATCGATCCCGCGATCACCGGCAGAGCACAATAGAGTGCCCGCAGTCCCCCTTGCCGATCTGCGATATACCCACCGATCGGACGGATTACGCTCCCAATCAGCCCACAGAGCGCTGCCACCACCCCGGCCTGAATCGCATCGACACGATATACATCGTGCAGCAGCAGAGGGGTCATGCTACACAACCCCACAAAACCGCCAAAAGTAATGGCATAAAGAAAACAGAGCCAATAGGCCGATCGCCGGTGGATCAGTTCCGCTACATTGTGCCACCATGCGACCACGCGGGGCTCGGAAGCCGGTGTCATTCTCGGGATCGCCGCCATAAATCCGACCAGGGTCACAGCCACCACCGCAGCCATGACCCCACACACCTGATGCCAGTCCATCGTGGCAGCCCAGCGCGGGGCCAAGAAGAGGATCAGCACCGTACCGATATTACCCGATGCAGCGATGCCTAGGAC
>CAZOHW010000267.1:0-6301 GCA_964579525.1 uncultured Nitrospira sp.
CATCTCGAATGTCGGTACTGGTCATCCAAACGGTGGGCTCAACTACCTGCTGCCGTTTGCCGGGATCACCGCGAGGCTCTTTTAACGACGCTGAGCTGCTCCGATACGCCCATCAAGCAGGTTGACAGGTCTGCACACTTCCCGTACAACAGGCTCCGCTTATTCGGTCTATCTTATCGAAGTAAGGTCTGAGGTATGGTTTGATGGGTTCTTCGTCCGGCATTCCAAGGCCTGATTCCTTCACGCAGAATTGTCGCGCACTCGTTCGCACCTGTACCTATGAAGACATCGTCGCCTGCATCATCTATGCAGCGCCGATGGTGTTCATGATAGGGCCGGCTTCGATCGTGGCCATGGAGCCCTTTCCCGCTATAGTCCTCCAGAGTCTCATCGGCTTCGTGCTTAGTTGGGCGGTACATCGTGTGGGACATGGATTATTGATCGCATTACCTAAAGTACCGAAGAAGGTCTATGTCTCGCCTTCCCACTATCTACCTATAAGGCTCACCATGACGCAATTCCTCTGGACCATGGAGTTGCTGGTCGGTGTGGCCAGCTTCTGCGCGATCCTGGGCAAACGATTGTTGCAATCGGATGAGGAGATCGGATTGCTGGGCGGCATGAGCCTCTCGGTTGCAGTGTTGGTCCTGTATTTTCTTCCCGCCTATCTGGGGCGATTCTGGATCCGAAACTACTATCCCGCCATGACGCTCATCGGACCAACCGAAGAGGTCATTAAGCGGTCGCTGCCGGGATTGCGAGTTTTTTCCATGTTCAGTCGAATGCAGTAAGGCCGATCGGACAAGAGATTCGGAAAAAGACGGGGACTTCTCCTAGTAGAGACAATCCTTCGACCTTTCTATGATCGCCTGAAGGGAAGAGCCCTATGAGCGCAACGCTCCATATCCAAACAACGGGGGGGAAAGAGATCGTCGATCTGACCGATCGCGTTGAAGCCGTGATCCGGAAAGCGACGATGCAGGAGGGGCTTTGCGCCCTCTTCGTCACGCACACAACGGCGGCCTTAACAACCGGTGAGATTGTGGAGGGGACGGACGACGATCTCTTGGAGGTCGTCGAAGAGATGATTCCTCGGATTCGCTTTCAACATGCCCATAATCCAGCGCATGCCTGGTCCCATATGGCGTCCTCGATTCTGGGACCGTCGTTGACGGTGCCGGTGTTAGCCGGAAAACTGATGCTCGGTACCTGGCAATCCATCATGCTGGTCGAATTGGACGGACCGCGCGACCGTATCGTGCATGTGACCTTACTGCCAGTCTAAAATCAAAACATACCTGAGCGCCTGTCGGCAGCGCTCTCTTTAAAGAGCGATGTCGCCTTCTGGTAGGATGCGGTGATGAGCTGCCCACCAACCACGGCCGCACCGCGCCAAGCCGCGGTGCTCTTCATTCTCGTCACCGTCCTGCTCGATATGCTGTCGTTCGGCATCATCATTCCGGTGCTGCCGAAACTCGTCGAGGAATTTTTCTCCGGTCATACGGCACAGGCGGCTGAACTCTACGGGCTGATGGGGACGGCGTGGGCGCTCGCGCAATTCTTTTGCTCGCCGATTCAGGGCGCGCTGTCCGATCGATTCGGCCGGCGTCCGGTTGTTCTACTGTCCAATCTGGGACTAGGCCTCGACTACATCGTGATGGCGCTCGCGCCGAACGTGGTCTGGCTCGTCGTGGGCCGTGTCATTTCCGGGATGGCTTCCTCCAGCTTTAGCACCGCCGGTGCCTATATCGCCGATGTGACACTACCGGAGCAACGCGCGGCGGCGTTCGGCAAGATCGGCATGGTCTTCGGGCTGGGTTTTATTTTCGGTCCTGCTTTGGGTGGCTGGCTCGGCGCGATCGATCCCCGGTTGCCCTTCTGGGGCGCGGCGGTACTCAGTCTTATGAACGCCTGTTATGGATTCTTTGTGCTGCCCGAATCTCTCCCGCCTGACAAACGGATGCCCTTCACATGGGCTCGGGCCAACCCGGTCGGTTCGCTCAAGCTGTTGCGTTCACACCATGAACTCTTCGGCCTCGCAACGGTCTCGTTCCTCGGCTATCTTGCCCATACCGTGCTACCAGGCGTGTCGGTTCTGTACATGGGCTATCGCTACGGTTGGGGAACGGCCGGTGTGGGACTGATGATGGCGGGCGTCGGCGTGGCCGCGATGATCGTGCAGGGCGGACTGATCCGTCCGATCACCAATCGGTTCGGCGAACGCAGGACGTTGTTGATCGGATTGCTCTGCGGAGCCATCGGGTTTTTCATCTATGGAGTCGCGCCGGAGGGCTGGATTTTCTGCCTGGGCATTCCCGTGATGGCTTTCTGGGGACTCGCCGGTCCGGCGACACAATCGCTCATGACACGTCGAGTCAGCAGTACGGAACAGGGCCAGCTTCAAGGTGCGATCGCCGGCATCAATGGGATGACCGGCATGATCGGACCGACTCTCTTCACACAGATCTTCGCCTATTTCATCCGGTCGGATGCAGGCCTCAGCAGATCTCTCGAACTACCAGGAGCACCGTTCATCCTCGCTTCGCTCATGCTCCTCGGTGCTGCTGTGATTGCGTGGCGAACGACGAAAGCGGAGGGATAGATTAGCTGAAGCTCTTGAGTCAGTTGCGGGAATCCCTACTGGACGCTCATTCACGAATTATTGGAATAAGCAGCAGCTCACTGCTGCATTGACAGAGGTGCTTACGAAAGCGCAACATGCGTATAGTGCATCATATAGCTTGATTGACCAGTCAATGCACCGAGTGGTTCCGCAAGGGTGTGTTGCGGGAAATATCATAAAGAAGACGTGCGGCGCCGTATTAAATTTTAGAAAATAAGGAGGCCAGAATCATGGCACTGCTGATTACCGCCGA
Source organism: uncultured Nitrospira sp. (assembly GCA_964579525.1). Classification (GTDB taxonomy): domain Bacteria; phylum Nitrospirota; class Nitrospiria; order Nitrospirales; family Nitrospiraceae; genus Nitrospira_D. The sequence continues at coordinate 2,877 of CAZOHW010000267.1, forward strand.
ATGTATCAACTGCGGCGCCTGCCTGCCGGAATGTCCGAACGAGGCCATCTTCGAAACTCGCGGCGATGCGGAGGCGAAGGGCAATCAGGTAGGCGAAGGCCAGGGGATGGGGAATGATATTTACGTGATTACCCATGAGCGCTGTACCGAGTGTGTCGGCCATTTTGACGAACCTCAATGTGCGGCAGTTTGCCCGGTCGATAACTGCTGTATTTCTGATCCAGCGTATCCGGAGGGCACCGATACCCTGCTGGAAAAGGCGAAGAGGCTCAATCCCGACAAGTCGATTGACCCGGCAAAAGTCTGGAGCGGCGTGCGGAACTGATCGTGTCAGCTTTGAGGTCCCGTGCTACGCTAGGTGTCGACAACATCGCCGGGATAGTCATGTGTGCCTTGGCCTAACCCCAACGATGAGTCATGGCTGATAAGGGTCCAAGATTTCTGACCAATGCAACGGTCATCAAGGTGCTCGCGAAAGTCTTTGCGTTCCAAGCCATCGAGATCAACCTCTTGCGTGTCCATGCTGGAATATCTGATGCGAATTGGAAAAGCCTGAAGCGGGAAGCGTTTAAGAAAACCTACGCGAAGCAACGGGCTTTTTATGAAGATCGCTTGACGGGCGCATTCGCGCTGGAGCAGATTTCCCAGTCAGAACGCGAGACAAGACTTCTTGAACTCTGGCTAAAACAGAGCGAGGAGTCTACCCAAGACGAATCATAAGCCAAACTTTCGATTCTAGAGGGTGGCTTCTTATCTTCGGTCATCTATCAGCCTTCACGGAAACAGTCTTGCCGAACGCGATATCTCACGCAGAGTGAGCCCGCACGGTCAGAATGTGCTCGCTTGCTGTGAGCAGTGAAGGACCTTTGTCCACATTCCTTAGAAAGGATCGTGAGAGTTCTTGACGCAAGTGGAACGAATAAAAGACTCCCGACACCTTTTCTTGCTCGCCTTTTCTTGCTTCAGACATGGGCTGGCTCCTTAATGCCTGTTATGGAGTGCCCGTTACCACCATGCCTGCTAGGGAAATGAGGCAGTTTAGTCATATCCATACCATTCGGCTACAGCGCCTGTAGGATAAATCATTCGTCGTTGCATGAGAGAAATTTCCTAAAGCGCTGATCGTTAATCGCTCTGCGTCTCATCTTGCGAATAGGGCAAAACGGCACTCCCTTTGCTGAATATCCTAAGTATGCGTCTCGTGAGTGGCACTTTCTGAGAGCGTACGGGGCCGCATAGACAGTGCTTCCAGCGGAGGAACTGTCAGCCGATCAGTTGTTGTTCGAGTACATGATGAACTACAGATTTTGGAGATATGGTGGACAAAAATCATTTTTTAAACCGGATATTTGTCCATTCCCGACTAGGATGATTCCGAGTCTTGATCTTCCCCAACATACGTTAATGTTTTCATTAAATAAAGAGCTAATGCGCTAGGAGCGGGACGTGGAAGACGGCGGCGAGCGTAAGAGTCGGGGCTGGCATTTGATCCGCACCCGAGATTTTGGGTTGCTGTGGTGGGGGCAGGTCATCTCTCAAATTGGAGAAGGTCTCAATAAAGTCGCTCTTCTCTGGTTCGTGTATACCCTCACCGGTTCGGCTCTAAAAGTAACGGTCGTCGGATTGCTCCAAACCGTTCCGCCTTTACTGTTCGGGCCCCTTATCGGGGTTTTTCTCGATCGCCTGCCGAAAAAAACCGTGATGGTGTGGGTAGACTTGCTTCGTGCCATCATGACCTTTCTCATCCCGGCTCTGTTCGCTCTCGACCTCCTCTCTCTTGAAGGCTTATATGGTCTGATCTTTTTGACATCGATCGTCTCGACCATCTTTGGACCGGCTTTGATGTCGGCGGTTCCGCGCTTGGTCCGTCCGTCTGAATTGATGAGGGCGAATGCTTTGATCCAAGGCACGAATAACGTTGGGCTATTACTGGGACCGGCAATCAGCGGCATACTTATCGCCGTGATCGGGGCTGAGAATGTCCTATATGTGAATTCGGCCACCTTCCTCATATCGGCTTTTTGTCTCATTCTCATGCGATGCCATGAAACGCTCAAGATCGGCAACGACGCCGCCAATACTTCCGCCTCCGTGCTTGATGATTTGAAAGTAGGATTTCATTTTGTCTTCGGCGCGCAATCGACGGTTTTCCTGCTGGTCATCATTTCGGCTTTGTATAACTTGGGTGCGAGCGCCTTTGTATTCATTTTGCCGGTATATGCGAAAGAGTATCTCCAGGTCGGTCCGGTGCAACTGGGCTGGCTCTGGTCCGGTCTCGGGGGCGGCATGCTGGCTGTGTCCACCTGGCTTGCCTCCAGGCACCAGGAAGACTTGCATAGCCGCATGCGCCTCATTGTCCGTGGGATGACGGTGGGAGGGCTGGCGGTCTGCAGTCTCAGCTTGCTCGAAACACCGCTGGTCGCTACCGCGGTGGTCATTGTGGTCGGTGGTAGTACGGCGATCATGAATCCCGTTGTGTGGGCGTTGCTGCAGGAGGTCACGCCGGAACACTTAATGGGACGCGTGCTCACTACGTTCAGCACCGGATCGATGGCTACCGCCATGGCCGGTATGACCGGCTTTGGGTGGATTGCGGATGCTGTCGGCCCGGCACAAAGCCTTATCGGACTTGGTTTGGTTCTGTTACTCACGGCAGCCGTCGCGATTCGGTTTATGCATCAAACGGTCATGGCTCAACGGGTTGCGGCCTAGACCTCGCGTCAGGTTGCGCGGCGATCCAATCGTTCTGCCCACCGTCTGTCTTTCTTGTTCACTCCCCATTCCGATATAACCTGGCACGCGAAGGCACGTATGCGGAAGACGATCGGCCTACACATCAGGCCGGTCCTTCATGATGAATCAGGAAGAGGAGGCGTTTCGTATGGCGGAAGGTCCCATCATCCGTCGCAGACAATGGCTCCTCACGCGTGATTTCAGACTGGTATGGTGGAGCCAGGTGCTGTCGCAGGTGGCCGATGGAGTCAGTAAGCTGGCTCTCTTGTGGTTTGTCTATTCCATCACCGGTTCGGCGCTGAAGACGACGGTCATCGGCCTCCTGCAAACATTGCCCCCGATCGTCTTCGGACCCGTGATCGGGGTGGTCGTCGATCGGTTGCCCAAGAAGGCCATCCTGATCTGCAGCGACCTGGCCAGGGCTCTCTTGATCGGCTTGATCCCCTGCTGGGTCTCCGTAGAATCGTTTACGATCCAATCGCTCTATGTGCTGACGTTTCTCTACGGGATTGCCACCGCCATGTTTGTCCCGACACTGTCCTCGTCGGTGCCGCTCATGGTGAAGAAAGAACAGTTGACGGCCGCCAATGCCCTCCTCCAAGGCACAACGAGTCTCGGCATCGTCATCGGCCCGGTCATCAGCGGACTGGGGATTGCTTTTTCCGGTTCACAGGACGTGCTCTGTCTCAATG
>CAZOHW010000268.1:0-6280 GCA_964579525.1 uncultured Nitrospira sp.
GCATAGCATAGTGCTCTCCTTAATCATGTCCGGCGTAAGTCAGCGTGGTTGCTGTTCGAACAGCGGCAGTTGCATATCGTCATAAAGTTGTAGGACCAAGGATGGATCATGGAGGGAAAGTCGATTTGTCAGAGTCCGACGGATGCGATCCATCGCACGACGACTGGATGTCACGGCTGCGTCCGGCTCCAGACATGTCAACAGGAGGCCTAAGGTATGGTTTTGGAGAAACCAACCGATGTGGTCGGTTTTGCGTAGGACTTCCTTCACGCCGGAGAGCAGGAGGGCTGTCACACCATCACTCATCGGGATAGGTATTCCATCCTGAGCGGATACCGTACAGAGCAATAAATGAAATCCACGTCCCGACTTCCTGCAGCGATTCCGTTCGAGGTTCAACAGTAGGCGGAACATCGGCTCATCATGGTCAACGATGGAGCCTTTGGCCGGGGATACTCCACTTTGTGTCACGAGGCAAAACGCTGCCCAAACTTTCTTGGCCATCGTGATTGGACCGTCATACGAGCCCCATGAACTACTTGGCTTATGTTCAAACTCAAACATCCCTTGTTCCGCTGTCATCGTGTGTTCCTCATGAATTACGCGGGTTGGACGCGTGCCCCGCTCTTAGGAGGGAGGCACGCGTGGGGAGCCTGAAAATAAAAGAAAGGCAGCGAGGCTCCTCCGTGGCAACAGAGCACATCCATTCCTTTTAGTTTTTTGCTATGCGACTTTCTATCAACGCAAGACACGGAACGCAGAAGCGGGTAGCCGGTTGAACCGCTAAACGTTCATATGGAATCGACTTCCGACACTGCCGGCAACTACCGTAGTGCTTAGTACGTAACAACAGCAGCGCGCGCTCAATTCGTTTGAGCTTGGCCAACATTCGCATTTTCACTCGGTGTTCCAGATCGTGTGCCAGGTCATTGGAGGCCTGATCGGCCAGATCAGAAAAGGGCGTCTGCTCATCCGGTAGACCGAGAGCAAAACTCCAATCAGACAGCAATGAGGCACGTTGTCGGGTAAGTTCTGCCCTGAGTCGCGCTCGCTCCGGTTTCGAACGTACAGGGTGTGAGAGCGATGCTGTCCTGTTCGACTGTTCTGATGGGAATTCGGATAGCGTGATGGGTGTCATAGTGTTGCCCTCCTCACCCGCAGTCATACTCCGGCACTAGCAACAACTGAATCAGGAGGAGATCAAATCTGTGTAAAAGTCTCGTTCAGTTGCTGGATCGCTGGCCTAGGGGCCGGCCGGTGTTTCATTCAACGTCGTGATGATCTGGACAGAGGTATTCTGAATCTCGAAGACACTTCAGCGGCAAACGGCAGGCTCCCAACGCCGTGAGAGCAGCTCTTGGTCAAAATAGACTCGGTAACCTACGCAGCGAGAATTCCCTGACAGGAATTCGTATTCCCACACCTCTTCACCGGACGGCAATTTCTTAAGGCGTTGTGGGTAGCCGAAATGGTGGGTGAGTTCGGCTTGAGTGAGGCGGCCGATGCTGCTTTCGAAGGTCTCTACTCGAGGATCATGTGAGCAGGAGAGGAGGGAGAACCCTCCAAGGAAAAAGACAGTGAACTGGAGAAACGTTGCCCGTCTCACGGATCGTCGACCATGCTCTCCCGGCGGTCGTTAAGGGGTTAAAGGCTGATCCAACAGTTTGTACCCGAGCGACTTGACCGAGATGATCGATTCACTCAGCAGGGGCACTTTCAACTTCAATCGACGGACATGGACGTCGACGGTACGTGTCGTGCCATAGTAGTCATAGCCCCAGACTGAATTAAGGAGCAGATCTCGCGTCAGTACGCGTCCAGGGTTGCGCAATAAATGTTCAAGGAGTCCAAACTCTTTTGCCGTCAGCAGCACTTCTTTCCCTCTTACCCTCACCTCATGCTTGGCTAAGTCCATCTGTAACTGACCGTATGCCAAGGACGTCAGACTGTCTCCGCTTGTCCGTTCGAGTCGTTTCAACAGTGCTTTGATCCGGGCGACAAGTGCTTTGGGACTGAATGGCTTGGTCACATAGTCATCGGCACCGAGTTCTAGTCCGACAATCGTATCCGACTCTTCATTTTTCGCCGTCAGCATGATGATGGGGAGGAGCGCGGTTTCTGGTTTGTTGCGGAAGGCTTTGCAAACCTCCAACCCATTGATCTCGGGTAACATCAAGTCAAGGATCACCAAATCGGGATGCTCCGAGGCCACGAGTTTGTGGGCTTCAAGCCCTGTATGGGCAATGTACGGGTGAAACCCTTCTTTCTGAAGATAGTGCTTGATCAGTTGGGCAATCTCCTGCTCATCTTCGACGATCAAGATTGTCTTCGGGCGTTGTGTTGCCATAAAACACGTTTCACTACGGTCGTTATCGCTGGAAGCTAGCTCGGGTACTGTACGTCATTCATGTTACGGCTGAATTAATCGCATGAGGGAATAATGGACGGGGCCGAATGGACTTTATGTCCTATGGAAAATCAGAACGGTTGGATAACCTTTGCTGGTTGCGGCGTGCCGGGTATTTTCATGAAGCATGTAGTCGGGCTTCGGGTCATGGGGGACCGAGCAGTGTCGTCATCTCTGATTCCGCCAGTTCAATCGCACCTTGCGGCGTATAGTGGACATCGTCGACCAACACATTGGTGAGTTGACTCGGCTGACCGGCGTTCCATCCGCGTTCATCCATCAATCGTCGAGAGTTGATGACCAATACGGCGGGGTCTGATTCGGCAATGGCTCGGTGTGCGCCGGGATAATGGGCGAACTCGATGTCCTGTGTCGCCGTCAATCCTTTTCGATAGGGATCGCTCATGAGAATGACAGGAAAATTGGGGTTGTTAGTCCACGCACGAATTAGCCCAATCAGCTGTTTGGTATTGGTACGGAACGTCTCTGCTGTCACACCTCTCCCTGAATCGTTCGCTCCGAAATGAATGATGGCTGCGTCGAACCCCATCGCTCGAAACAGCTCTCCGGCGTCGCTGTATTGATTCAAAAAATCTTCGGTTGACAACCCGCCCGCGCTGAGATGTTGAATGGTGAGTCCCTGCGGACATTGATCGCTCTTGAACCGGGCGCCGATAATATCCGTCAGGGACGACGTCATATTTCCAAGTAGTTCCAGTTGCAGATAGCGCTTCCCGTTGAGGGGCAACGGAGCTGTCATGACCGATTTCACCTTGAAGGTTGAATCAGTCAGCGAAAGAGGCGCGGTGTCTTCGATCGTCGTCGCTGCATAGTAATTAGGAGGCGAGTCAGCAGGCCGCGCTTTGTAGAGAATGCCTCCGGACGCAGGATTGGTTGCGGCAAAAATCTCTGCCCGTATCGAACCCTGGGTGCAGAAGTAGGACGTGTTGGTCGGCACAGCTGCTCCTGGATTGAGACTGCGGGAATCCTGTTCAAGAACCATGAGTTGACCAAACAACTGTCCGTTGATCGACTGTGCTCCTGCCGGTGCTGCATGCGCTGCAGCCGTGATACCTGGGAGAAGCCTTCCTGCGGCGATGCGGGTGGGTGAGGCTCCAGGAGATGCAGCGGAGCCTCTCAGCAGCCAATCCCCCCATGGCTGACCGTCACCGTAAGAGGAATCACCGGCCACGACCGTTTCTGGGACATTCCCGTATCGTTTCCACAACTCGTATTGAAGACGTGGCACATACACATCCCCTCTTCCGCCCGGGGAGGTTTCCTGTGAATCGCCTATCAACGCAAGACGAATGGTGCGGGTCTTCGCCTGTGTCCAGAGGCCGGAGAAATGAGCCGGTGATTGGGTATAGGAATGTTCGACTTGGTCAAAAGACAACAGCGCGGCTGGCTGGGGGGTATTCTTTATGCCATGGAGCTGGATCAGCTTTTCGACGGTAACGATCTCGATTAGCCCTTTATTCCGAAGCTCGACAAGGTAATCGGCGACCGCGGGGAAATTCTGGTCGTAGCGTTGATATTCCAACCCGAGCTGTTCGCCGTACTTCACCGCATGGTCGATCGCTGCGATAACGTTGGCGAGGGGTTCTGCATCACCGGAGACCGACCAGAGGTTATAAGGGTTTGTAAGTCCACCATAGAGTGAGCGTCCGGTATTGTCTGAAAAAATATTGCCGCTGTATGCCGCTACGATATTGCGTTTGGCTAGTTCGGCGTCGAGTGCGGCATTGTGCTTGGCATCTTCATAGCACCAGAAGATCGGGCGTCGATAACCAAGGGTCGTGAGGTCTTCCAGGTATTTATCCATATCAGCGGCGGCACTCTCAAGTGTGGCGGGAAAATCTATGTAATTGTGTGCTGCTGTCGATTCCCCACCGATGGTCCATCCGGCTGCCACTATTTCTTTTAACTGAACATTCGTGAATCCTCCTTCCAACGGCACGAGACTGGGATCCTTGAGCATATCCGTGACCGGGCAGTAAGAGCCGACCAAGTTTCGCTTTTTGGCTTCGGGGAAGAGCTGCAAATAGACGCTTGCAAAGTTGTTCTCGCCCCAGATGTTCACCTGCGGTTTGGCATAGTATCCATGGATAAGGTCGCTGAAATAATAAGTTCCTGACTGACCTTGTTCGAGATGGATGACAATTCGGAAGGTGGTAAAAGTTTGTGTCATTGCTGGTGGGATGATATTGGAAATGGCGAGGTCGTCGCCTGCTTGCCAAGTGATGGGGTTCCATCCGTCGATCATCCGACGACCCGGTTGTCCGTTCGACCAGTTGAATGACAAATACTGGGAAAAACTCGGGGATGTCGCGATCTCGAACGTCATGGCAGTTGAAACAGCAATGGAAGGCTGGTACCAGAAAAACCCGAAGTTTCCGATCCCATTCAGAGTCCGGTCGTCCATGTCAACCACTATCTGGATGGTTCCTCCACTGGCACCGCCTGCGCAAACTGCTTTGATGTAATGCAGTGTCGCGCTCCCATTAAGAGGTGCATTGGGAGGTAAGGTGCTGTTGTCGTAAATCTGGCTCAAATGGCAAGTGGCAGTGCCTCCGGTGTCTCCTGTGAGCGCTGGCCAGTTACTGATCGAGTCATGCCCTCGGGTCGGACTGGTCCCGTCCGTCTGCCACAGGAACTTATGAGGAGTCGTCAGCGAACCAACCGGTGGACTGGCAGAGGGACCGGTCAACGGCTGCTGGCCGTCCTGAGAACCACAGGACTGCAGACTCATTGCAGTCAGAACGGCAATGGCCATCCAGCGGTTTGTGCGACCAATCATGGTTATAAAGCGTGTGAACCACCACATACGATGACCTCACTAACGGATGTCCTGCATACGTTTTCGTGAGCGATGTCGTACCACAGTGTTCGGAGAAAAATCCTACCACTCTGTCCACATTTACAATTTGTTAACAGAGATTTGAGCAGGCCGTATCCTGGAATTGAACGACAAACGATACAGTGATCGCTATCCAGGTGGAGGTCGGTCCTTTATGTGCGGTATCGCCGGTATCATCAGTGCACAACCCCTGACTTCAATTCAGCACGAGCGAGTGTTGCGCATGAGCCATGCGTTGGCCCACCGAGGACCGGACGGCATTGGTACCTTCCTTGGCTCTCACGTCTCTCTGGCCATGCAACGTTTGAGCATTATCGATCTGACCGGCGGTTGGCAGCCGCTGTACAACGAGGACAAATCGCTTGCACTGATCGCCAACGGGGAAATCTATAACTTTGTCGAGCTGCGAAATCAGTTGCAGTCGCGCGGACATTGTTTCCAATCAGGGAGCGATGCCGAGGTGATTCTTCATCTCTATGAAGACTATGGTGAACACTGTCTCCATCATCTTCGAGGAATGTTTGCCTTTGCGCTGTGGGATGAGCGGCGACAGTGTCTCTTTCTGGCCCGAGATCGCATGGGAGAAAAGCCGATCTATCTCCATGAAAAGGATGGGGTGCTGTATTTTGCATCCGAACTGAAAGCGTTGCTCCGCATGGGCGGGATCGATGTTCAGCTCGATCCTACCGCCGTGTATCAATACTTTCATTTTCAGTACGTGCCGGAACCGATGACTCTGATCAGGGGTATCCGCAAGCTTCCTCCCGCGACGCATTTGACGATCGTCCCACGCCCCTGGTCCGTGACGGAACGTATGTATTGGAGGATCGAAGACGCAGCGCCCTTGGATACAGATCCGGCAGCCACGATTCGTGCGGAGTTGGAACGAGTCAGCCGACTGATCGTGCGGTCGGACGTACCGGTCGGAGTGGCGTTGAGCGGCGGGTTGGATTCTGGAGCGATTGCTGCCTTGACCGCGCAAGCATATCCAGGACAATTGAGGGCCTTTAGCG
>CAZOHW010000269.1:0-6273 GCA_964579525.1 uncultured Nitrospira sp.
GGAGGCTGCTTGTCGGCTCCAGAGATCGTTAGTTCTTGGAGAAAAGCTACATCGCCGATGATGGCTTGCGGCTTGGGATTGCCCTTGGCCAGCAGGTAGGCGGCTTCGTGCTGATAGCGCACAAGCCGGGTTGTGGAGGTATAGCGTTTCGGGAAGACAAAGTGACCCACGACCCGAAAGCCTGCGGCACGAAAGGCGGTGAGGAAGCGGTCGGCTTTCGGCCAGCCATAGAAACTGACCGCGAAGCTGTCCGGCTTCAGGACACGGTACATCTCGGCAAAGGCAGGTTTGAGCCAGGCGTCGTGATTGTCATTCGGCACGATGCGCCCGTCACAGGAACGATAACGGGTGATATAGGGCGGGTCGGTGAGGATAAAGTCGGCACAGGCGCTAGGAAGATTGGGTAACAGCTTGAGGCAATCCCCATTCCATATCTCACTCATCACAGCATTGTTGCTAAGCACACTTTTCATAAACATCTCCTTGTCGTGGTAGAGGACGCCCGATGCGTCCTTCCGTGTGACCACGCGGAGAGCCAACGGACCTAACGAGCCGCGCCAGGCTGAATTTTGTGTTTCCCGCGAGGAAGCCGAAGGCGGGGAAAATTCTGCTTGCGTGGCGACGTGCCGGTGGCAGAGTGGGCACAACGCTGGAAGGACGGATGGGGCGTGTCGTTCAGTAAGGCAAGCTGAGATGTGCGGGGAGTGGACTGCAACCAGAAAAGAGTTATATGCTGGTAAAAGTGATAAACATGCAAATAAGCTGTTGACTAGTGACGCGCTACGCACTACAGTTTGGAGATGATCGCAAGCTTCAAACACCGTGGACTCAAGAAGTATTTCGAGGACAATGATTCCCGAAGGCTGCCGTCGGATATGGTAGACCGGATTAGGGCTATTCTCGCCCGCCTTCATCAGGCGGAGGTGATTGAGGATATGAACGTCCATTCGTATCGGCTGCATTCGCTCCGAGGCGACCGGAAAGGGGAGTGGAGTGTGACGGTACGGGCAAATTGGCGGATCACCTTCCGGTTTGAGGAAGGATATGCGCTGGACGTGGATTTAGTGGACTATCATTGAAGAGGAGGAGGATATGAAGGCGTTAAAAATGAAAAATCCACCGCATCCGGGGTTTCTGGTGCGAGTGGACTGCCTGGAGCCGCATGGCTTGACAGTAACAGAAGGGGCGAAAATCCTTGGTATATCGCGCTCGGCCTTAAGCCATCTGGTGAACGAGGGTGCCGATCTGTCATGGGACATGGCCATCAGGCTGGCGAAGGCTTTCGGCAGCACGGCAGAAGGCTGGATGCGATTGCAGTTTCAGTATGATGCAGCGCAGGTCAAGGAACGGGCCAAGAAAATTAAGGTGAGAGCCTTCGTGGGAGATGGAATATGCGCATAAGGAATGCTTCTGAAGGCGTATATTCGTGAGTGCCAGGAACGAAGCATTTGCCCATGTCGTCATCGATGCCCAGCTGAAAGAGCCGTGAGACTGCTTCAAGCGCCGATTGACTCCCGGGTTTGTGATGCTCACCCAAATTAGCTCAGTCTGTCTGATGATTCGAGTGGCTGGCAGCTTGAAAGAGTGACCTCTATATTTGCATATAACGCTATTTGATCATCTGATGATGAAGTTCTCCAATGTCACCCTTCTTTTCCATGAAGAGCTCTTCGAAGCGGATTTTTGATGCATAAGGTTCGGTCCCCAGTTGAATTTCCAAAACATCGCCGTCCGACATGTATTGTGAATAGAGATACAGCCCCTCCCCACCCCCCTGATCCATGACGCAACGAAACTCTGGCAAATACGCCCGCACCGAGCCCTTCCGGTTGATCCTCCACGCGATATGCTCAGCGGCAACCGTCGCTTGCATCAAGGCAAGATGGCCTTATCTGGGACCGGGATTGCCGATGCAATCTCCCACAGCGTAAATGTTCCGGTGGATGGATTGATCCGCGCGCCACGTGTTCCAGTCGGCGGGAACAAACCCGCGTTCGTCGGTCAGACCAGAGTTTTCTAGTGCTTTAATGCCTCGGTATGGTGGGACGAGGACACACAAATCATACGGCAGAGCTGTCCCATCCTTAAAGTAAAGCGTCTTCGCGTCTATTCTCACGAGGCCAACCTCCAGATGGACAATGATCCCGCGCTTCTCGAAGAGGTCTTCGAGATAGTTCCAAATTTCTGGACCACCGGGGGGTAACAGACATTCCTTGTCGCTGATCAGGTGAAGACGCGCCTTCTCTCGAATCCCAGCCGTGCGTAAATGGTGATCGAGATCCATGAGGACCTCCATCGGCGGACCATCGCAGGGTGTATAGCCCGCACCCACGCCACAGAAAACCTCTCCACCTTGAAACTTGAGCAGAGCGTCTCGTGTCTCCAGGATTCTTCCTGCATCGCACACCGAATAGGCGAACTCGCGTGATCCGGGCAGGACTTCGTACGCATGACGGGCGCCTGTCGCCAGGATGAGATAATCAAAATGACGACGCCCGCTCTGACAGACAATTTCATCGTTCTGCTGGTCCACGGACATCATGGGATCACAGATGAACTCAATGCCGGTATCTTTAAAGTTTTCAGTAAGATTCATGGTGATCGTTTCAAGGTCGAGATTCTCGAACAATACTCGTGGAAACGATGCTCGGAACGTCGTGCGCGGCTTATCGGAAATGATCAGGATCCGATGCTTCTCATCGAGAAGATGGCGCAGATCCCACGCGGCTTTGATTCCGGCAAATGAGGCGCCAACAATAATGATTGTTTTTGTCATTGGACTCCTTATTCTTTATTTTGTTAATTCGCGTTGTATCCTGATTTGCAGAGAAGCTCCTGAATGGCCTCAGGATCCGCGAGTGTTGATCATGATCAAGGGCCTCGTTACATCTGCGCAGGTGTCTGGTCCGACATGATCCTCCGAGAGTTTCTGGATATTTCCACTGCGGTTTTGCCGACGCGTCGGGCAGCCCAGCCGAGCAGTATTCCTAATGTGAGCCCCGTCACATCGACACCGACCATGGCCCATTGTCCCCTTGGAACGCTCACCAATAGATGACTATGTGTCGCCAACCCATTGAGCAGCGGTAAGAATCCCAACAAGAATGCGGCTCCATACAGTTGATCTCTCCAAGCCAGGATGGAGCCTTGCCGGAAAACACTATGCACAAGACAGAGACCCCAGACGAGAAAGAAACAGCAGATCTCCCAACGCGACCGTTCCGGTAACCCGATAGGTAAGAGTCGATTGGCCCAGAAGAACGCACCAACGGCCACCAGTAACCCAGCCATCGTAGCAACATTGAGGACTTCAACGACGCGATGGCTCATGAGGCGCGAACTATCCGTCTGGGATCTCTGTCGCTTGCTGGTCCATACAACGAGTCCTGTGCCGATCATCACAGTGGCCGACAATCCCATGATGAAATACAGCCACCGCACCGGATTGCCTCCGAATTGAGCAAAATGCAGGACAGCAAGCAACGGCATGATGTCTTCACGTTCACGGAGAAGGGGGATGTCGACCGGCTTATAAATCGACCACAACATTGCCAGTCCTGTGACGGCGATCATCAGGTGAAAGGGGATGGCACAAACACCCGTGAGGTTGTGCGCATTCACCCAGGCACGTGGAGATGACCCGAGACGAATCATCACCATCTCTTTGATTGTCCAGCGATGACCATGCAGCCCTGTGGCGAGGGTAATGAGCATGACGATTGCCGCGATTCCGACGATCCAGGCGCCTGGCCATCCGAGCAGCAATCCATAATGAAAGTGATAGAAGAAATCGCCGCCCTGGGTGTCACGGAAAGTAATCATCTCACCGGTCAATGGGTTGAGTGTTTGGCCTGAGAAGGTTCGTTTCTCTTGTAATTTGACCAGAAGGATTGACGGCCGTTCTGTGGGAACAGCTACATCCCAGCGATCAACCTGAACGAGTGATTCCGTATGAGAAAGAGGGGGTTCGTCGAATCCCAGTTTGGTGGCGGAGACTTTGAGTAACTCCGGTTGCATCCAATAAGTGATCTCGTTGTCAAAGATGGTCAGCGTGCCAGTGAGACAGACCGCGAACAACAGCCATCCAAAGAGAAGACCGCTCCATGAATGTATCAATTTCATCATGCGAAGAGCCTTCTGAGAGGTTCTTGAGCACGGCGATGACAGTTACCTTTTCCTACATCCTGATTGCGTTTCAGGTGGGGCCCTGTGCCGCGCAGGAGAGTTGTGTCGGTGATGTGCTGTGTGTGAAGGCTTCCGTAAGATTGCCGGTCACGGGTGCCGCTCGTTCATAGACCGTGAAGTTGTACGGGTCCTTTGCCATGAGGCCATATTTATCGATCAACATTTGATGTTGCCGTTCCGTTTGGATGTGGTAGCGAACCTTCGCAATGAGTTGTAGCCCGTCGCGCTCTTTGGGTACTTCATACTCAAACGTGTAGTCGCGACTCGCCAGCGGCATAAGCCGATTGTCATAGAGCTCGACGATAGCCGGTTGCCACATGATCCATCGTCCCATCGTGTTTGACTGCTGCTTCAATACGGCCCCCTTCTGATCCTGCACGGCAAACTCGACCGTGAAGTGTCGGTCGGGGTCTCCAGTGGGGAGTTTATGCCCCGCACCCGCATTGATGAGCGTCAGTGTCACTTTCACTTTCTCGCCGGGCTTGGGCTCCGCCGGATCGGCAACCACTTTCACATCAATCGCCCGTTTGACCATCGCGGGGTCGTGGCCGCCGCGCCAGAGATGCTGACGGCCTTGACGAATAGGTCCGCCGACAGCGACCGGTCGCTCGATCTCCGGCATGTGGCAATTCTGACAGATGAAGCCGCGTTCCTTCTTCCAGTATCCATCCTCATATTCGGGATAAGTGCCGCAAGGCCCGCCGTTATAAAACTGTGCCGGTCCTCCCACGACGCTATGGCAGCAGTAACAGAGCTGTGTGGTGCGAAACATGGGATCATACTTCGTCGGATGAGGCGCTTTCGCATCCTCAAATGGTCCCAGGATCACGCCGTCCCGCACGTGACAGGCGGCGCAGGTCACGCCCTCATGTTGGTACTCTTTGTCGTAATGCGGATTTGGCTCTTGCACGGCGCGTTCGACCCGGTCGCGGGGAATATCGTTAATCAGGGTCGGTTGTTGATTCTCCAGCGGCGAATGACAATTGAGGCAGACCCACGTGTGTTTATCCTTCGTCCAATAGGCATGAAAGAAGGGATCTTTGTAGGCCTGGGAATGAATGCTGGTTTTCCATTCATTATAAATTTCGGTGTGACACGTGCCGCACGATTCGGCTTTCAGGCTCGTGAGGCCTTGCGGGACCTCTTGATGCGGAATGGCGTGGGCATAGTCTTCCCGCAGGCCGAAGATAACGGTTGGCTTCACTTCGGTGTAGTACAGATAGGTGAGACCACCGAGGACGACCAGTCCGATCAGTATTCGCTTCAACCACCGCATCAGATCTCCGTTATGTATCCATTCCAACGTTCATTGTCGTGGGATCAGTGGTGCTGTGAGCGTTGAGGTAAGGAGGGGCGAACAAACTTCCGATACACCACGGGCATGAGGAACAGTACGCCGAGCACCGTAAAGGCGAGAAGCAGGCGAGGGGACGCCAACTCGGCGAGGGAATTGATGGTGCTCAACTGGCGTCCGGCGAAGGTGTAGGCCAGACTGCCGGGAATGATGCCGATGGCTGTGGCCAGAACATAGGTTCCTGCCTTCACGCGGGTTAATCCGGAGAGCAGGTTCACAACAAAGAAGGGGAATAGCGGAATGAGCCGTAAGGTGAGGAGATAGTTGAAGGCGTTCTGACGAAACCCCTCCTGAAAGGCTTCCAGCCGGTTACCGAATCGCTGTTCCACCCAGCCACGAAACAGATAGCGCGCGGCCAAAAACGCTAAGGTAGCACCTGTCGTCGCTCCGATATTGACATAGAGCGCAGCCCACAGGCTTCCAAACAGAAACCCGCCCGTGAGCGTCATCAGTGTGGCACCCGGTAGCGAGAAGGCGGTCTGAGCGACATAGGTCACAATGAACAACGCCACAGCCGACCAGTAATGCTCATCGGTAAAGGCTAAGAGCCTGTCGCGGTTGGCTTTGAGTACATCGAGCGAGAGGTACGCCATCAGATCGAAAAAATAGAATGCGCCGATGGCCGCAAGAAACAACATCGCCACAACGAGCTTTCCCGTGATCGAAGAAGTTGTAGGCGCGTTCGGTCTGCTAGCGGTTTCTTCAAGAAGCATGGACCCTCTCTATGGCTAGTG
>CAZOHW010000270.1:0-6259 GCA_964579525.1 uncultured Nitrospira sp.
GTTCAATGTTGTCTCAAACGTCGATATCCGTGACGGCTACAAGGGGCACAATAAGTTTTTCGGCAGACTGCTAGATCTCCAGCACATGAACATCCCCAACAGCCTCACGATTCTTCGTATCCTGTTGGTTCCTGTCTACATCGGGTTCATGACCTATGGCTCATATGGATTTGCGCTGCTGACCCTCTTCATCGCAGGACTGACGGATGCCGTTGACGGTCATCTCGCGCGTAAATTGAATCAGCGCACACGATTGGGAACATTGCTGGATCCACTCGCCGACAAAGTGTTGCTGACCTCAAGCTTCATCGCGTTATCCATGCTCCATTTGGCTCCGTCATGGCTGGTCATTCTCGTCGTGAGCCGTGACGTGATTCTCTTGTTGGGCACGGCCGTGGCTCATGTCACGAATACCCCGATCGACGTGACACCGACGTTTTTGGGCAAGGGGACGACCTTGTTGCAGTTGAGTTATGTCTTCCTGGTCGTGTTTCTCGCCTGGAGAGGACTGAATCTTTCGATGGTGACTCCGCTTCTGGCGCTGATGGTCGGTTTTACGCTCGCCTCGGGGTTACATTACCTCTATCGGGGCTATCGGGCGGCCAACACCGTTCCGCCGGTTGTCTAGCCTGTGTTCTTGAACCAACCGTTTCCGGGGTTCCGCCGATATTGCAATAGTTTTTGACAGGTTTCCAACCCCTCAGTAGACTCACTTCGTAGTCCTAGTATTTTCGAATAATCGGCTCAGGACGCCACAACCAGGACGAAACAGTCTATGGCCACCTTTGCGTATGTTGGACGTAGTAAGTCGGGATCGGTAAAAAAGGGCGAGCTTGTCGCAAAATCTCGTGAAGAAGCCGTCGAGCAACTACGCAAGCAAAGCGTCGTGGTGACGAGCCTTGAGGAGAAGGCTGCCAGGGAAGGATTCCGACTCAGTCTCGGCACTGGCGTCGGGGAAAAAGATCTCGTCGTCTTTACCCGACAATTCGGGACCATGATCAACGCCGGGTTACCGCTGATTCAGTGCTTGGAGATCCTGTCGACACAATCAGAAAACGCCACATTGAGAAAGTCGGTGGGCGAGATCAAGGTGCAGGTCGAAGGCGGTTCAACATTTTCCGATGCACTCCGCAAACATCCCAAAATCTTCGATGATCTCTATGTCAATATGGTTCATGCCGGAGAGGTTGGAGGGTTGCTCGATACTATCCTCGGACGGCTCTCAAAGCACATTGAAAAGGCTATGAAACTGAAAGGGCAAATCAAAAGCGCCATGGTCTATCCCGCGGCCATCGTCGGGATCGCTGCGATCGTGATCACGGTTCTGATGATTTGGGTCATTCCTGTATTCGAAAAAATGTTCAAGGAAATGTCTGGTGGAAAGATGGCCTTGCCAGGGCCGACCCAACTCGTCATCGACATGAGCAATTTCGTGCAGGGGAATTGGTACATCATCTTGGGGGCCATCATTGCGACTGTGGTCGCCATCAAAAAATACTATGCGACTCCACAAGGACGATTGGCAATCGATAAACTCTTACTGAAACTCCCAGTATTTGGCGATCTGATTCGGAAAGCTTCCGTGGCCAAATTTACGAGGACGTTGGGAACCTTGCTGGCGAGTGGTGTTCCATTGCTGGAAGCCTTGACCATTTGCGCCAAGACATCGGGAAACAAGGTCGTAGAAGGTGCGCTCCTTGATGCGAAAGTCAGCATCAGCGGAGGAAAAACGATTTCTGAACCGCTTGCCAAGAGCGGGACGTTTCCGAAGATGGTGACGCATATGATTTCCGTCGGGGAGTCGACGGGTGCGCTCGATAACATGCTCGGGAAAATCGCCGACTTTTATGAAGATGAAGTGGATCAGGCTGTGACAAACCTCACCGCGCTCTTAGAGCCGATGATGATGGTGTTCTTAGGGACGACCGTCGGGTTCATTGTCGTGGCGATGTATCTGCCGATTTTTACGATGGCCTCCGCAATCGGATAAACACCTGGCGGACGGTGTCTGAATCCGGGTTGCGGATCACCATGACTTAGGCGTGTGCAACGCGTGCGTAGAACACCGCTTCATTATCTCGATAATCCAGGTGCCGTTCCCTTAAACAGGTTTCTGGTCAGCAAGGGCATCCATCACGTTCAGACGGACGTAGGCAGGTGGGGAGCATTTCGCTCGCCAGAGTTTTGACTTTGTGGGAGATATCAAGACCAGAATTTACTGGTTGATGGGCTGGCGAGTTGTTATCGTCACGCTGCTGTTGGGGCTGTCGCTCGCATTCCAAGTGACCAGAGGCGAACGAGTCGAGACCTTTTATGCGCTGATTATCTTTACCTATACGGCCACCCTCTTCTATGCCTTTCTTTCGCGGCAGCTGACTGATCCCGAACATCTCGTCCAGTTTGCGTGGGCGCAGATCGTCGTCGATTTTTTGCTTGAAACGATCTTGATTGCCAGGACTGGCGGGATCGAAAGTCCGTTTGCCGTCCTCTATGTGATCAGCGTGACGGTGGCGAGCCTCGTCCCACGCCGCCGAGTGGGTCTCTTAACGGCCAGCCTTTGTATCATCCTGTTTGGAGTTCTGACGAATGTCCAACTCTATGGACTGGTTGAGGGATGGGGATGGCTTCCTCATACCCGCTTGAGTGCCGCCGAAACACTCCATGCGTTCGGAGTCTACAGTCTGTCATTTTGGGTTGTGGGCTATTTGAGCGCTGCTCTGGCTGATCAGCTTGGGCAGGCCGATCATTCGCTTTGGGAAAAAGAACAGGGCCTGACCCGCCTTCAGGCATTTCATGAAAATATCGTTCAAAGTATCAGCAGCGGGGTCTTTACGACGGATGAACACGGCCGGATTACCTCATTCAATCCCGCGGCGCAGGAGGCAACAGGCTACAATCTCGAACAAGTCAAAGGGCGGCTCTGGCGGGATGTCTTCAATTGGCATCAGGGGCAGCCGGATACAGACCGTATAGAGGGCGCGGCGGTGCATCTGCGGTTTGATGTGGAGTGTCAGCGGGCGGATGGGAGCCGATTGATTCTCGGAATGACACTGGCTCCATTGCATGAGCGAGGGGGAGAGACCGGATTGGTGGGAGTCTTCAAGGATCTGACAGAGGTACGCGACCTGGAAGAGGAAATGCGGCGTAAAGAGTGGCTGGCTAATCTTGGAGAAATGTCGGCCGGAATGGCGCACGAAATCCGGAACCCTCTGGGAGCGCTGGCAGGCGCCATGCAGATGCTTCGAAAGGATCTCCTGACCGATGAAACCAGCCAACGCCTCATGGATATCGCGGTTCGAGAGGCGAGGAGGTTGAATGGCATTATTACGGAGTTTCTACAATATGCGAGACCACCAGCGCTCAACTTGAGCGAGTGCGATTTAAACAAAGTCCTTGCCGAGACTATCGATCTAGTACAACATGAAGCACGAGCCAGAAAGAATATCATTATTTCGACCGTGTCCTGTGCGGAAACGCTTCCGGTCCAAGTGGATCAGGACCAAATGAAACAGGTGTTTTGGAATTTGGCGACGAATGCCTTTGATGCGATGCCAAAAGGTGGCCATCTGACGATTACGACAGGATGTCGAAAGGTCGATGTGGCCGGGAAAAAGGCTGAGGTGGCAGAAGTCTCCTTCCAAGATACCGGAGAAGGTATTCCGAAGCACAATCTCGGGAAGATTTTTCTTCCATTCTTTACTACCAAAAATCGAGGGTCTGGATTAGGACTGGCGGCCGTGCATCGCATCGTCGATCTGCATGGCGGATGGATCAAGGTCGAGAGTCAGGAAGGTGAAGGGACTCGGTTTGTCGTCTGCGTACCGTGTTCGGCCGATTCTGGGGTGAGACTGTGGCACGAAGGTAGAGAACCGTGGAAAAGATCTTAGTTGTTGATGATGAGCAAAGCTTGCGGGACGTGTTGAGCATCATGCTCAAGCGGGCGGGATATGCTGTGACCATGGCCACGGATGGAGAAGAAGCCATCGAGTTCTTGAATAAAGAGATTTTCGATCTGGTGATCACCGACTTGAAGATGCCGAAGGTCGATGGGATGGAGGTGCTCAAGGCTGTGAAATCCACCTCGCCCGAAACAGTGGTCCTGCTCATTACGGCGTTTGCATCGGCGGATTCCGCCGTTGAGGCGATGAAGCAGGGAGCCTATGACTATCTGACAAAGCCATTCCAAGTCGATGAAGTCCAGTTGATCGTCAGAAATGCGCTGGAAAAACGGCGTCTGACAACCGAGAATTTGCTTCTCAAACGGGAGATGGCAAGCCAGTCGTCGTTTGCCCAGCTCGTCGGTCAAAGTGACGCGATGCAGAAGGTTTTTGAGGTTGTGCGGAAAGTGGCTGACTCAAAAAGCAATGTTCTTATCTGCGGAGAAAGTGGAACCGGGAAGGAATTGGTTGCGCGCGCGATCCATTACAACAGTGTCAGAAGCACCATGCCGTTCGTGGCGGTCAACTGCAGCGCCGTCCCGGAGACCCTCTTGGAAAGCGAGCTCTTTGGCCATATGAAGGGTTCATTTACCGGCGCGATTTCTAACAAAGCCGGGCTGTTCGAGATTGCCAACGGTGGGACCATCTTTCTCGATGAAATCGGCGACACGACGCCGACGATCCAGGTCAAACTGCTGCGCGTGATCCAAGAGCGAGAATTCAGACGAGTAGGCGGCAGTCAGGACATCAAGGTCGATGTGCGTGTGGTGGCTGCGACCAACAAGGACCTTGAAAAAGCAGTGGCTGACGGCTCGTTTCGAGAAGATTTGTACTATCGCTTGGATGTCATCCCGATCCGACTCCCTCCCTTGCGCATGCGAACCGGCGATATCCCCTTGCTGGTCAATCACTTCCTCGAACGATTTGCAAAGGAGAGCAACAAACCAAAGCCGGTGATCAATGCGGAAGCGATGCATGTCCTCTTGGGGCATGAATGGCGCGGCAATGTGCGGGAATTAGAGAACCTGATCGAGCGCGTGGTGGCCTTTTCGACGGAAGGACCAGTGACCGACGCAGACGTGCGTGGGTGGCTCCATCGACCTGCAGTGCAGCACCCGCAACAGGCTGTTCCTCTGGATCTGACCGATGACGGATTGGATCTTGAAGGGCTCATCAATGGCATTGAAAAGGATTTGTTGCTGAAAGCCCTCGAACGATCGAAATGGGTGAAAAAGAAGGCGGCTCGGATGCTCCGTCTGAACACGAGATCATTCCGCTATCGACTCGAGAAGTATGCTATAAAAGGAGGCCGTGACTAAGCCTGCTTTCGGATCGAACGGGTCATCACCCTCTCTCACTGTTGCTGCTCCTGCCAAGGTCAATCTTATTCTACGCGTGCTCGATCGTCGGACAGACGGGTACCACAATCTCTGGTCACTCATGCAGACGGTAGGGCTGGAAGATGAGCTCACTCTTTCGCATGATCCACACCATACAGTGGTCAGGCTCCATTGTGATCAGCCCTCGTTGAAAACAGATTCCTCCAACCTTGTGTATCAGGCCGCTACGGCAGTGCTCGAACACAGCGCACACACCGTTGGATTGGACATACGCCTGGCCAAGCGAATTCCCATGGGGGCAGGATTAGGAGGAGGGAGCAGTGACGCGGCTGCCACGATCATGGGGCTGAACCAACTGTTACGGCTCGGTTGGTCTGCCGAGAAGATGGCAGAGATCGGTCAAGGGCTTGGGAGTGATGTGCCGTTCTTCATGTTTGCCCCAGCCGCCATTGTCGCTGGGCGAGGTGAGCAGGTGACCTCGGTGCGAATCTCGGGAACCCGATGGGTTGTCCTCGTGAATCCTGGGTTCGAAGTCGAAACCAAGTGGGCCTATCAACAACTCTCCGCCACCAGAGCAGGAGTGCAGCCGATTTCGGATGTCCATAGGGCGTTCGGAAAGGGACTTGATCTATCATGGGAACAGATCGTTCAAGCGGCTGAAAATGATTTTGAATCACCAGTGTTCAAAGCCTTCCCGACACTTCACCAGATCAAACAGCAACTGCTTGCTGAAGGGGCTGAGACAGCCCTGTTATCTGGGAGTGGTGCGACCGTGTTTGGAGTGTTCCATGACGAGACGACGGCTCGACAAGCGCAGAACAGTTTTCGAGCTGAAACACAGTTCAAGGTCTTCGTCACCTCAACGGCACTTAACACAGGCAGTGGTGGATGGTAACACAGGACAACTGGTCGATGGTCGTTTATTGACAGAGACCCGCGATTTCCGATACAGTTTCACCCCTTGATTGGTTTCCCCAGTAG
>CAZOHW010000271.1:0-6250 GCA_964579525.1 uncultured Nitrospira sp.
GCTTCATCGACCGCATCCAGTCCGGGAATACGGCGTAAGAAGATATTGTTCCGCTTGGCATGACTAATCGTATAGAAGACCAACCCGCCGAATGAAATGCCAATGATGAGATTGTTGAGTTGATTCCAGTTAAACCAGTTGGCGGATGGTGTGGCTACGCTTACGGAGCTGAATTCGCGCCGATCCCCTTGCACAGTCGCCACGGCGACGGCATAAGGCTGGTCATCCTTCACCTCGAAGTTTTTTGCACTTTTGATAATGGCCTGATGCCAGGTCTTGTCTGCCTTCCTGGTCCACCAAGCGGTCTTCGTGTCCTTGACATACTTCGTATTGGCTGGAAACTCCGCGGCGACCGTGAATGCCGTCGGATCGGCCATGGTGGCTTCGCCAATCAAGATCTGATAACGAGTGTCGGGGCTATCCGTTAACTGAGGCGCCCACTGAACCGTAAGACTTCCGCCTCCGTCGTTCGGCGTATCAAAGACCTGCACCTCTTGCGGAGCATTGATTGATGGCTGAGCCGACGTATGCACCGGCAACCAACTCCACACACACACGATCGTCGCTAACGCGAACCAGCCGGATCCGGTGCAATGTCTCTTCACCCTTCTCCTCACCCCCTACCCTTACCTTTCACCCCTTATTTTTCACTCCCCACCGATTCATGCCCCTTCGATGACCTCGATATTCGTCCGTGGGATCATGACTTTTTTTCCATCGGACAACTTCACTTCCAACACCCGCACGTCACTCTCGGTCGGAATCTTGGTGAGCTCT
Source organism: uncultured Nitrospira sp. (assembly GCA_964579525.1). GTDB lineage: Bacteria > Nitrospirota > Nitrospiria > Nitrospirales > Nitrospiraceae > Nitrospira_D. Next base: position 778 of record CAZOHW010000271.1, read on the forward strand.
GAGGGGAGTGCTGACACTTCGCCGATCCGTCCAAATAAAGGATCTCGGATGATGCGGACCGGATCACCCAGCCGAATCCCCTCTCGCAGCGCCGGAGCGACTACTCCGCCACTGGTCTCCAACTGGGGGATAATAATTTCCGGCCGGATGACGCCGGCTCGAATCTGGGTCGCCCCAGACACCGATGCCTGCCGGCCGGCATGAGCCGACAGCAATTTGAATGTCTTAGCCGCCATCGGAATCGTCCCGAACCCTTCGGTCAAAATCAGTGTAAACCCCACATTCTCGGTTCCTGTAATGGCCACACCGAGGTCGTATCCGAGCAAGGCCCGCAGATCTTCATCGTGAATCCCTCCGACCACTAAGCCGGCCACACCGACCGTCTTGGCCTGTTTCATCGAATCGGCAGAGAGAAACGATCCTCCCACCACGACCTTGCCTTTCATGGTTGCATTGAAATGCTCAAGAGTGAGGGGCTCGTAGGGAGCCTTCACCGCTATCACAATCTCACCGGAGGTTTCCCCTCCAATGCCGAAGATGCCTTGCACTAAACTGCACGTTGTTTCGACGACGACACCCTGCTGTGGAACCGTTTCCACGATGGTTCCATCCACATAGGCCAACAGTTGCAAGACCCTCGGAGGCTCCCGGAGCAGCACTTGACCGGTCACAAGCGACACTGATTCGATCGTACCTGTGACAGGCGATCGGATCTCTGTCTTGAACCACTTGATTAGCGGCTTGTTCTCGGCGAGGATCTCATCCCGCTCAACGGTATCGCCTGCGTGCTTGACCAAATAGTCTTTGATCTCACCGGGCGCCACGCTGAGCTGATTCGCCAGATTAATGGGAAACACTTTCCCCGGCAACTCCGCCTTCGCCACCACCTGATCGGAACGGACTCGATCACCGACATCGACCAAGACCGTACCCGGTAACGGCAACATGCGGCGACGGTGGATGACCGTGCGATCTGTGACTGTGAGGCCTGGGGTGTAACTATGAGCCATATGCCAGTTTTGAATTTTGAGTGTTGAACGTTGAGTTAAATAACTAAACACTCACAATTAAAAACTAACCACTCGTTGTCGGATATAAGCCGACAGAGTCGAACCACTTCGTGAGAGCTGCCACACGAGACTGTTGCTCAGCCGGTAGTTTCAGCGGTCGCCCCCGTCCATCGAGCAAGAGTCCGACGACTCCGCCATGAACATCTTTCGTCACAGCGACACCAGCTCCTGCGCCCATATTCACGCCTTTGGCTGGTTGAACCTTGATCATGGCCTTCTTATTAGGCTCCAGAGGAAACAACTTCAACTCGCCGAACTTCAATTGTTCCTTGGTAGTCTTCTCATTAGGCCACGTCACCTCATAGTCGGCACAGACCTCGCCGTCTTTTCCTTGCCCGATCGGCGCAATGCAGGTCCCCAGATAGATCATGCAATCTCGCACGAAAACATCGGTCGCTGCCTGCTCATTGATCGTGGACAGCACTCCGAGGTGCGGCATCATGAAGATGCTGTCGACCGACAACATAGTACAGCCCATCGGCTCGTAGGCGTCGACCATCATCAGCATCGATTGAATCCGCCGCGGGGCATGCGACAGGATCCCACCGCTCCCGACGATCAAATTCAGCTTCAGCATATCGACCAGTGACTTACCGGACGTCTGTTGTTCGAAAACATCCGAGATCGTCCGTTCCTGCTGTACACCCTTCAGCCCCGTAGCCAGTGACTTGTGATGAATCAAGGCCAGCCGCAACGCCTCGCGCGCGATGGCCTGTTCGATTTGCAGTTCGTCGAGTGTTTGCGGAATAGTCGTCGGGCGGATCATCTTGTTCTTGATCCGATTCCGCAAGGTCTGCTCATCGATCGTGAACGGTACCCAACGCATGATATTGGCAAGCCCCGCTTCAGCCAACACATTTGAGACACTATAGGACATGCCGAGATTGGCGCTGACCGTCCGATTGAACACCCCATCGAACACGGAGAACACGTCCGTCGTCGCGCCTCCGATATCCACGCCGATGAGATTCAATTGTTCACGCTTCGCGATGGCTTCCATAATCAAGCCGACCGCCGCGGGAGTCGGCATAATGGGCGCACCAGCCATCTCAATGAGCTTCTTATACCCAGGCGCCTGTTGCATCACATGCTCAAGAAACAAATCGTGGATCTTATTGCGCGCTGGGGCGAGGTTCTCTCGTTCCAATACCGGTCTGATGTTCTCAGTCACAACCAGCGCCGATTTGTCTTCGAGGATTTTTCTCACTTGCGGTTGAGCGTCCTTGTTCCCCGCATAGATCAACGGCAACTTGTAGGTCACGCCGAACCGTGGCCGTGGCTCCGCCGCCGCCACATATTCAGCCATCTCCACCACATGGGTCACAGCCCCTCCGTCCGTTCCGCCGGCCATCAGAATCATGTCCGGTCTCATCGAGCGGATACGCTCGATTTTCTCGTGTGGCAACCGGCCGTCGTTGGCCGCCAACACATCGATGACGATGGCTCCGGCACCCAGCGCCGCCCGTTGGGCGCTTTCGCCCGTCATATTCTGCACAACACCCGTCACCATCATCTGCAATCCGCCACCGGCGCTGCTGGTCGAGATGTAAATATCGACGCCGGTCTTGTCGTCTCGGTAGGGGGTGATGATGTGATCCCCATCCAAAATCTTCCGACCGGAGAGTTCTTCGATTTCCGCGATCGCATTCAACACACCCCGCGTCACGTCCTCGAAGGGGGCCTCCACAGTCGTCGGGGCTTCGCCGCGATAGGTCTGCCGATAGGTGTCCCCGATTTTTTCAATGAGAATGGCTTTAGTCGTGGTACTGCCGCAATCAGTGGCGACAATGACATTGAGAGGAGGATCGATCTTGGGTGGAGTAGATGCAGCAGCGGTCATTGAGCCGTTGCTCCCTGTGGAGCAGACTTGGCTTCAATGATGGTGATGAGACGAGTCACGGTGTCACGGCGCTCGAGCAATCGGGCGACCTGCTCGACTTCCTTGGTATTGAAGGCACAATCAAGGATGGGTGTCAGGAAATGAAGCGCCTGACTTCCGAGAAAATTCATCGGTCCCATGGATTCCAAAAACATCGTGGCCGGCGCCACCATCCGACGGCTGACGATTACGTCGGCAATCCGCTCCAGTAATTGAAGATCTTCAATTGTGAGGGGCTGGTTCTCTGGCTGAACGGCAAAGGCATGACACAGCCCGGCTCGGATTTTGGCCAGTGTTTCCACGACATTGTCCTTAAAAAGCAATCGCATACGTGTGGGTTGGACACGGCAAACCACGAACGGGTCGCATTATATGGAGGGGGTCAAAAAGAGTCAATTCGATCGTGCGTAACCGTTCCAGTCCAACCCCTTTTTGCCTTCATCACCTGGGAACTGACGATATTCTCATGCCGAGTTGATCAATTCTAATCAGCCCTGGTGATGACACAACTCCCATCCATCCGAGCCGTCAAAATGCCTGGATGAAAGGAGGGCCACTCCCCATACAAATGGTCACTCCCACATCCGACGTGTCAGAGATCCAGTGCATCGTATCACTCAATATATTATTATGTATAATAATTATTTGCATATGCATTCCTAAGTATAAGTAATGGTACGTTCTTGCCGCTGAGCCCACCGCAGCCATAGAATCCCAGCCCTAATAGTCCCGTGGCCGGCATGCTGTACACCAGCTAACCATTGATTGAAATGGTTGAGGCCTAAAGAATACTCAAAGAAAGGAGGACCCAACTATGAAAAGATTGTTACAAGGGATTACCGCTGCGGTGTTCAGCCTGGCGATGGCCGCAACGTCTGCCCATGCGTTGAGCCTCGATCCAACCACGGCAGATTGGACGACCAATCAGACCAGCAACTGTGACGCAGCCTGCGTCTCATCCTTGACCGGCATCTCGGGGCTGGTTGAGCTGTACAAGATGAACGTTGGTGGACCGGAAGAGGGCAGCCTCGCTGGTTCCTACACCACGACGTTTCAGAACACGGCCCTTGATCCGTCTGGCTTCACGATTACCTACAATGGTGGACCAGAAGTGATCTGTGGGACCTGTGTGCTGCTGGTGAAGGATGGCAATCAGTCTCCTGCCCAGTACTTGTTCAACTTGTCTGCTGGAACAACTGATTTCTGGAACGGGGTTGAGACCATCATCGGAACAAACTTCTGGCCTCAACAAGGCGCCATTTCTCACATCGCGATTTACAATGTGGGGGGCAAAGTGCCTGAACCAACCTCATTGCTCCTACTCGGAGCCGGGGTGGCTGGTATGAGTTTGTTTAGGCGGAAGACGGCATAAGTTTTGAGGACTGCACGACCATCTGTCTTCGATCAAAGGCCAGTTCTCTTTCGAGACTGGCCTTTGATTTATAATGTTGTGATTCTGATCCGTTCTCAGCTCATCAAAGATTCATTGTCCCCTGATCTACCATTCCCACTCCATAACCCCAAGACTCCGATCCATAAAGCCACAGCCCCTCGCACTCCTCGGAAGTTCAGGACTCGAATATTCCCTGTGGACGACCCTAGGTTTCTCATTTATTGAGACACGCTGAATTCGTTACCGCGGCGATTCCACAACGCTAACCCAACCATCGCTGAGCCAAGCAAGAACAGAGAGGCCGGTTCCGGCACTGTGCCTGGTGGAGGTGGAGATGTGGAACCAGCACCAGCCTCTGTAAAGAAGGCCGCTCCAAACGACACACCTAACCCCTTACCACCATAATCGACGAGGGGGGTCGCAGCACCGCTTGTGGTATTGATGCTGAGGATCTGGGTACCCGAGACACCATACAGTATGCCGTTTCCTCCGTTCGCAAGCTCTGTCCCAAGGCCGAATACATTGTGAACCCCGAACGACCCAACGGCGCTACCGCTAACTGGATTCAAGCCGACCTTGATCAGCTGATCAGTTGTCGAGGATAGAAAGAGATTCCCACCGTTAAATGCGAGATCACCGGCTGATGAAAAACTGGTGTTCCCAAGACTTGTCGCCGCTCCTGTTGCCACATTGACTGAATAAAGATTCGTCGTATTATCCGCGGCGGCATACAGAGTCCCATCCGTTCCAAACACCAACGCATTGGCACCCGTGAGTCCCAGACTTCCAACAAGACTGGCTTGCCCGTTCGTCGAATTAATTTGGTAGAGATTTGTAAATGAGATGCCATAGAGATTTCCAGACGGATCGAAAGCAAGATCCGTTAGGGTCACACCCGTATTGCCGATCACGGAGACATTACCGGTCGCGACATCGACCGTGCCCAGCCGGCCGCTGTCGTCGGTCACCCATAAATTCGGGACAGCGTGAACCGAGGCGCTCCAATTTAACAAGACAGTTAATAACAAGATCGATAATGATCTCTTCCCCATGATAGCCCCCTCTCATCGGAGATGAATGATCTATATCCGCTTTTGTCGTACCAGTTGTCGCATTCAAGGAGACACTAGG
>CAZOHW010000272.1:0-6242 GCA_964579525.1 uncultured Nitrospira sp.
TTGTTGATGCCACCATACAATCAGTTCGGGAAATCGTGACGACCTTACGACCAAGCGTGTTGGATCAGCTCGGCCTGGAAGCCGCCGTTGAGTGGCAGGCACAAGAGTTTGGTAAACGAACCGGGATCGCCTGTACAACCAGCATTTCACCTGATCATATAAGTGTAAACGCGCAGCAATCGACTGCACTGTTCCGCATCCTCCAAGAGGTCTTGACGAACGTGCTCCGCCATGCCCATGCTACGCATGTTGCTATCTTGCTGGAAGAAACACGTCAGCATGTCATGATGCAAGTTAAGGATAACGGCAAAGGCTTTACAGCTGCTGAACAGCATGAAAAACAAGCATTTGGGCTCCTGGGGATGCACCTCCGCGCCCAACAACAGTCCGGGACGTTCGACATTCAAGGCGCCCTAGGAAAAGGAACAACTGTAACCGTGAGAATCCCGCTCTTGCACACACACGATGATTAATATTTTGCTCGCGGACGATCATCCGTACCTCCGTCGGGGCTTAAGTCAGATCCTCACCGATGAGTTTCCCGGAGCCGTGATCGGCGAGGCTTCTAATGTCCCTGAGTTGCTGGAGCAAGCGCAGAAACACCCATGGGATGTGGTGGTGTTGGATCTCACGATGCCGGGACGCGGCGGATTGGAGGGCTACATGAACTAAAGCGGCTTCTTCCAAATCTTCCCGTCTTAGTATTGAGCGTGCATCCGGAGGACCAGTTTGCCGTGCGGGTGTTGCGTGCCGGTGGGGCTGGCTATCTCACGAAGGAAAGCGCGCCACAGGAATTAGTGCAAGCCGTCAAGGTGATCTTTCGAGGGGGGAAATACATCACACCGAAAGCCGCTGAACTCCTGGCATCACACCTTCATCAACACGGCGATCACGATCAGCCGCTCCACGGCTTGCTGTCCGATCGGGAGGACCAAGTGTTCCGCTTGATTGCCGGTGGCAGCACGATCACCGAGATTTCCGACCAACTGTCCCTCAGCATTAAAACCATCAGCACCTATCGCACCCGTATCTTGGAGAAGCTGAATCTGAAGACCAATGCCGATCTAGCACGCTACGCGGTCCAGCATCATCTTCTGGAATAATCACGTTTGCTGGTCTGTCCCTGTCGTACGTCGTTCCCCTGCTCAATCCCGAATATTCGCTACTCCCCTTACGCTGCCCAGGTGCATCCCTATCGGACAATTCCTACAGGCCGCAGCGGACAATTCCCACAGAGGCGACCGCCTCAGTCCGATGCTCAGGAATGACGCGATGGGGTTTACTCCAGCCCACAGACTCCCGGCAGGAATGGCCGTATGGCTGGTCCAACGTGGCAAGGTGATGCACACAGGATTAGGACCAAACGAACTGGAGGGGGAGAGGATGGGTTGTTCGCGTTGCGGAGGAATAACAGCAGCCGAACTTATTGCAGCGATGGAACAATTGGTCTGTGACGAGACAGCCATTACAGGTTCTTACTGTCATTGCCACGATATCGATGGTTCAATGTGGACATGTTTGCTGCCGGAGGACAAGAACCCGATGGCAGAGCCGTCGAATGACCGTGGGAGATGGGAAAGGGAACGATCATGATCGGCTATGGGAAGCATACATGGCTCATGCATGATCCCATGCCAACGAACCTACCTCATGCCGCACATCTCGAACGGGAGCAATGCGCCGTTGTTCAGGCACATGGTGAGATTCAGGCGTTGTGCGAGAGACAGAGGGAGATATTCCAATCCCCTCATGGTTTCTTCAACTTGGTGAGCATCGCTACTGTGCTCTTCGTCGTGCTGCTTGCTGGGTGCCAGTCCACTCAGGAAGTCTACCTCGCGCGGGCCACTGATCATGTCACGACAGTGGAAATTGAACAAACCTTGGGTCACCCGAGCTACGTGCAAGCTCTCGACACAGGACAACGGCATTGGCTCTATCACCAGGATCGGGCCGGGTCAGGAGGCCGAGACTTTACGCCGTACTGTCAAGATCTCTGGTTGACCTTTGATCAGGAGGGAGTCTTGCGCACCCGGCAGAAGCAGCGTTGTTGAGCCAAGCTCAAACAAATAGTCGGCACTCCCGGTCTGAGTTGTCATCAGACAAGATACACAGAGATCGCATGTTCCACATACGAGAGAGTCAACAGGCACTCACCGTATTTTGACGTAGGGGTATGTTCCAAATGGATCGGGAGAAGTTAGCCGAGTCTACTCTACCCAAGGCCGACACAGAGACTTTAATTGAGTGCTGAATGAAACGTTGGCCACGAAAATGTCTGCCTTCTTCGCTACAAGCGACACTATTTCATGATGCCGATCAATTGGCTGAGCGCATCCTCCCGCTTCGCGGAGAGGCAGTTTTGCTGTTTGAACAACTGCTGAACCGGTGCCACGCAGGGCAGGACGGAGGGAATTCGTTAGCAGAAATGATCACGGGGGATCTGCTCGCCGAACAGATCGTAATCCAGAACTAGCGAGAACGAATCGCTTTTGTCGCCATCGATGATCAGACGACCAGGCAAGCGTTAGAGCACATCATGTTGCAGAAGGACGTGCACGCGGAGAATCTGTCGGTCTTTTGAGGGACTGACCATCATAACCCTGCATGGTGATACATATGCGCAACATGGAGCGAAGAAGGAGGACCTGTGGCGTGTCAACGCTGTCAAGGGCTACTGGTACGCGACACCTTCCATGACCCGAGTGTCGAAACTGGCGTGCACGGCGCTGCCACACGATGCATCAATTGTGGGCACATGGAGGATGCCGTCATTCGCGTCAATCGTGTCCGCGATTCAGGGTGCAGGCAGGGAACCCCAGGTGGGAGGGAAGGTTGGAAGGGGCTAAGTTGAGTGCATCAAGATTCACACAGAAGGTCCCGCATCGATCTGATGAGCGGGCACTGCGGTTGCGCAGGATCCGCTCGCAATCACCCATGATAGAGGAGCCAGGGAGTACCGGATGCTGAGTCTTCAAATTCATCGTATGGCGGGACATGCCATAAGGAGTGAAACCATCATGTGGCCTCACCTGGTAGCACAGAGTCGGTGCCGACAGGAACTGGTCCTCGAACTAAGCCCGCTGAATACCTTCATAGGGGATCAAGCCGGCATGCTGATTTTCTCTCTCCAGAAGAAATTGTTGCATGCAGATCGCCGAGCCTTGGAACTGATGGGTCGCTCTGATCAACCTGAGTATGAGCCAGGCGTTGAGATGCATGTGGCGCCGGTGTGTAAGTTTCTGGATACCATACTAGCCGCTATGAATCATCGCAGAGTTGCCGGTATGTGGGAGCCCTTCGAACTGAAGCGGGTCTTCTTTGAGCCAACACGCAAGATTGTGGCGCGAGGCCTTGGACTCATAGATCGGCATTCTTACGACAATTCATGCATCGTGATTGTCCCGGAAGAGATTCACCCTCGACAGAAGCACAGTGAGTCCCAGCGCCGATCAATGGGGTTGTCTCAAGACAGTGGCAGAAGAGCGATCCGAGGATCAGCTCAACTAGGGTCTGCTCATGGGGTATTTGATGTGAGCATGCACGAAATACCCTGACGATACATCTGACAGGAACCATACAGGCCGTGGGTATGAAGGAGGTATCAAAGATGGAACTCGCGAAGAACAATGGCTGCGGTTTAGCGCAGACCTCGACCAGCGTCATGAATGGTGTGGATATTTGGCAGCCTGTTCATCGAAGGTCGAAGTACCTCACGGTCAGAATCCGGAAAATTGAGTGCGTACTAGCTGATATCCAGTTTCAGATTGAGAGGCTTCAGCGGGAGAAGGCCTATCTGGGCCTAGTGCGGGCCGAATTGGGGGTTGTTTTACGAGAGTGCACCACAAAATTAAACATCGACGTCTCGAAGGGGCACAGCACATAACCGCGCCGGACCAATAGGCTCATTTTCAGACACATTTGATTCTTCGCAATGCTGATGGGTGCGTTGTGAGAGGCCAATCATCTCGAACATCGATTTTGAGATTTGAGATAGGTTCTAATAAGCAGGAGGCAGGATAACGTCACCACGTAAGTCGGAGAGTCATTTCCTGCGCGGCAAGGGTGTCCTGGCTAGACGAAGTATCCACCGCTAAAGAATGGGTGACCGAGGGGGTGCCATACAGCCAGGGGATGCCACCCTTATGAATAGGACAGATACATTTCTAATTGCGGTGAAAGAGTCCTCGACATCAATCAAAGCAGTAACATATGTCAGTCAGATCCTCCGGGGACGCACGAATGTCCACGTGCATCTCCTGCATGTGTCTCCTTCTATTCCATCGAGATTCCTGGAATTCGGAGGAGCTGAACAGCCGCAGATCGAACAGCGGCTCAGCGGCGAACTTCGGCAAGAACAAGCCCAGTGGATTGACATCACGAAGGAGAAAAACGAACGATCACCTTCACCCCCACAATCTTTGGTTCCTTTGCCATCTATTGCGATAAGAAACTTCCATTCGTGAAGAGCCATCGCGAGAAGGGCCAGGAAGGCGTGCTGGAAGTGCGGCAAAGTATCAACCGACAGAGGGTCGACATACAGAAGATTGGATCGGTGTCCATCGGATCTAGGTCGGGGAAGTTCCATGGTTCAGCTTCAGACCGTCAAGCAGATTCTGCAGCGCTATGCGACCCTGCTTCAAAACTGTCGTGACCGTCCTATCCTCCTGACTGAGGTTGTGAGGTGTACTGCCGTACAGGACCTATCGGTGCGAATGACCTCTTGCACTACTGTTGAGCCACAGAAGGCAAACTTCCAGTGGTGGTGAGGCCTGAAGAAGGAAGGAGTGGGATGAACAGCACGCGTGAATGGACGAATGTCCACAGCCGTGCTTGCGCCAGCAATATAGAGATTGGTCGGTGAGAGATCGATTAATCAGCGTTCCCACTGCCATTACGACAAGTTCGACGAGTCAAGGCGAACAGATTGGTTGCCAAGCGAGAACACCTATCCTCTGAAGCTGGGAATGCCTGCATCACATCGGAAAGGAGAACCCCCATGATCGGCTATGGAAAACGTGTATTGCTCGTCTAGGATTCGGAGTCATTGCCCCTCCCGCTCGCTGCCATACTCGAAGGAGAGGGATTTCTTGTTGTGCAAGCCCATGATGCCGTTCAGGCACTGTACGCCATGTATGATCGCCATTTTGATGTCGTCGTCACCGATTACGATCTCCCTGATTTCACCGGGCTGGATCTGTTGGGCCAATTGCAATTGACCTGGCCAGAAGTACCAGTCCTTTTCTTTTCAACAGTGAACTGGAAGATATGTGACACGGCGGTTCGTCTGGGAGCCTTCGCCTGGATTCGTAAGTCGTCCGACCCCGGTATCCTCTTGAGCCTGTTGGCCTTGGCTACAGAGCACAACGTGGAATGCGAATCGATATGGACCCGCGAGGCAGTTAGGGCCTGAAGCAGAGGAGGATACGAATCATGGTCACAAGACATGTTGAGGCAGAACAAGGCGTCATGAGCATGCTCCCACGGGATACTGGGATGATGATGGACGAGGTCTTCAATGTCGCACAACCAGATTTGACGTGGAGCGAGGTATTTCTCGCTATCGATCGTCTGAGCCGTAAACAGCTGATCGCGCGCTAGGAGAGGTAATACCTATCAACTCACCTTACTATGCAGGAGCGACCGTGAGGCTTGAGTTACACGCCACGATGACCTTTCGGCAACCGGATGCATCCCATCCCACCCAAACCATTTATACGTTCAATGAGGATATATGTCTAACAACAAGCCACGCGTGTTGATTCTGGGGGGAGGATTCGGCGGGATGTACGCCGCGTTGGAATTCGAACGAGCGTTGCGGCGCGGAGTCGACTTGGACGTCACCCTCGTCAACCACGACAACTTTTTCCTGTTCACGCCGATGTTGCACGAAGTCGCCGCAAGTGACCTCGATATCACCAATATCGTAAGCCCGATCCGCAAGCTGCTGCGCCGCGTGACGTTCTTTCATGGCGAGATCGAAGCCATCGATCTCACGCATCAACGAGTGGGCGTGTCGCATGGGCAGGACAAACATTGTCATGCGTTGGCATATGACCACCTGGTACTGGCGCTCGGATCGACCACAAACTTCTTCGAGATTCCCGACTTAGCTGACCAAGCCTTCACAATGAAATCCCTGAGTGACGACATCGTGTTACGCAACCATCTCATCGCGAATCTGGAAGAGGCCGACTATGATGGATGTGGGGCATCGCTCCGTGCACCCTTATTGAAGTTGGTCG
>CAZOHW010000273.1:0-6237 GCA_964579525.1 uncultured Nitrospira sp.
TGAGATCGTGGGATTGGTCGAACAAGCCGAGGCTCAGTCAAAATGATGCACTACCACAAATTGAAGACCTTAACAGTTGGTCCAAACTTAAGATCTGTAAACCAGCAGCCGATAGAATCAAGAGATCGGGCAACTGGGAGATCGTTCCATCGTCTGTTCTGGTATACTTAGGCGAAGGTTGGAGGTGGGCATGAGAACTCCAATTTCTCCTCAGCATCCACTCCGGCAACTTTTCGGCGCCCTCACCGAGAAGAGTTTTACGGAACATCTCGGGTGGGCAGATCTCAATGTGACTGCCTACGTGTCCAACCTCCTTGTGGACTTCACCCATACGGACGAGTTGTATCAGATCAGAAATCGGGACAATGAGCCGATCGATACGGTTGTGGATTTGCTTTTTGAATCTGAAGTCATGCTTGAAGCGCAGTCACTGGATCGTGAACGGGACGTTCATCGCCATATCGGGGACTTTACGTTGTTCATGGCAGGATTGTTCCCTGAGTACCTTCGACGCCTGAAAACGGCCGGCCGGATCTATCACAAGGATTTTCTTGTGGACTATGTGAAGACGGGTAAACGATCCTACGGTATCGTGGCCAAGATTGGGCGTGACGATGCCGAGACCAATTTGCCCCTGTTCCGAAAGTTATCCGACAATTTCGAGCTCTGCGTCATGGGACTGGGTTTCGTACGATCCGATCTGGATCGTATGCAAGATCCTGCTTACCAGAAAACTAAGAATCTGCTTCTGAATTGAAATCCATCCGACCGATCATGCTTGTGCATGGCGGAGCCGGTCTCCGCGCGATAAGTTCCACGCAAGCCGCCTATCTGCGTGCCGCCCTCCAGGTCGGGTACCATCTACTTGATCAAGGGTGCTCAGCGCTCGTGGCCGTCGAGCAGGCCATCCGCGTCCTTGAGCGCAGTGGGCACTTCAATGCCGGAAATGGGGCGTATAGACAACTGGATGGTGTGCAGCGAATGGATGCGTCCATTATGGAAGGGCAGGATTTGCGTGCCGGCGCGGTGGCATCCATTGAAGGCCTTGTCCATCCCATCACGGCGGCTCGGCTTGTCATGGAAGAAACGGCCCATGTCCTACTGGTCGGATCCATGGCCACGAAGTTCGCAGAGCATTTTGCAGTAGAATCTCAACGGCCTGAGGCTTCACCACGACATCTTCCGTATGGGACAATATTGAAACGGATGATGACGACAAAGAAGCGGCATGGCACGGTCGGGGCAGTTGCATTGGATCGAAGCGGCACGGTTGCGGCTGGCGCCTCGACCGGCGGCATTGACGTCATGTTGCCAGGCCGTGTTGGGGATACGCCGATTATCGGGTGTGGAGTCTATGCTGATAATGAGACCGGCGCGGTGTCGATGACGGGATGGGGTGAGGGCATCATGCGTGTGGCGGCTGCCAAGAACATATGCGATAGTTTAAGACAAGGAAGGTCACCGTCTGTCGCGGCGCGATCAGTTCTCCAAAGGCTGACTTCACACGTAGGAGGAACAGCCGGGACTCTTGTACTCACTCCAAAGGGGACGTTCACGATCAGGCATGTCACTCCGCGCATGGCGGCTGGGTGGTGGGATGGGAAGGGAGATCCTACGATTGGAGACCAGTTTCAATGACCGCTAGCATCTTTCATCTGGCTTTCCCGATTCACGACATCGATGCCGCACTGCGCTTTTATGTCGACGGCCTTGGCTGTACGGTGGGTCGGCGCTCAAAGCACGCAGTGACATTGGGGTTGGAAGGGCATCAGTTGGTTGGCCATCTTGTGCCGGATCATCTCTTCAAACAACAAGGGATCTATCCTCGCCATTTCGGACTGGTTTTTCTTTCACAGCATGAATGGCAGGCGCTGGCGGATCAGGCCAAGGCGAGGGGCCTCTCTTTTTACCAGCAACCGCGAGTGCGCTTCCCTGGGACACGTATCGAACACCGGACATTCTTCCTAGAGGATCCTTCGCATAATCTGCTCGAGTTTAAATACTATACTTACGATTCAGCCATTTTCGGCGAACAGGAGTACAGCCAGATCGGCGATGCTGGCGGTACATCACCTTAATGAGCAGGTTGTGTGTTGTGCCGGCTGGAAGACACCCCCTGTTGCTCCATCCATCGGAGGATGCGTTGCTGTCGGCGGGTGAGTGCAGCGGTGTAGCGCATCGGGTCATATCGTTGAGGGGAAGGGAGGATAGCAGCCAGCCAGGCCGCCTCCTCCTCGGTCAGCTCATCCGCGGACTTTTCGAAGTGATGGCGTGCGGCTGCTTCCGCGCCGTACACACCGTGTCCCCATTCTGCCACATTGAGATAGATTTCAAGGATGCGCTTTTTAGGGAGATGATGTTCGAGCGATCGTGTGATCAGTGCTTCACGGGCTTTGCGGAACAACGAACGTTCTGAAGAGAGATAGAGATTTTTGGCCAATTGCTGGGTAATGGTGCTTCCGCCCCGTTTCATCTCCCCTGCCTCAAGGTTATAGAACGCAGCTTCTCGAATACCTTCCCAGTCAAAACCCTCATGAACAAAGAACGAAGCGTCTTCCGCCACAATGACCGCCCGTTGTAAATGTGGGGAAATCCGGTTCAGAGGGATCCAGATCCATTGCCGTGTAAGAGGACTTCCCTTCTCAGCCGATTTTGCCTGGCGATGTTCCATCAGGGCGGTCGATATGGGATTGGTCCGTGCGAGTACATTGATATCTGGAAGGGTTGTAAGCCAATACAGAGTCAGCAGCGCGGCAGGGAGACCAACGACCATGGCGCTCCAGAGAAGTACACGATTCAGGGTCCATCTGCTGGTTGACTTCCGCATGGTTCGAACGTATGTCTACGGGTTATGATGGCTGGTATCGGGTGTCATTCTTTCCACGAACGGCGGTTCCAGCCGATAGGCTATGAAAATACTCAAGGCTGAGTTTATCAAAAGTTGTGTCGTACCTGAACAGTTTCCGACCGGAGAGTACCCCGAGATCGCGTTCGTGGGGCGCTCAAATGTCGGCAAGTCGTCGTTGATCAACTCTTTACTCAATCGGAGAGAGCTGGCGAAGGTCAGCCGCACGCCAGGGAAGACCAGGGCCGTCAATGTGTTTGCTGTGTCAACCAATGATGCCGGGCTCTCTCACTTTTATCTGGTGGATCTGCCGGGCTACGGATTCGCCAAAATCTCCAAATCGATCCGCGCGCAATGGGCGCCATTGATCGAAGAATATTTCATCAAACGGGCGTCGCTGTTCGGCGTGGTGTTATTGGTGGAGAGCCGAATTGTGACCGATCAAGATCAGCAAACATTGGCCTGGCTTCGCTCGATCGGTCACAGAACCCTTGTCGCGGCAACCAAGGTCGATAAGCTGAAGCCTAGTGAACGGGTTCAAACGCTGAGGCAGACCTATGCAGAGTTAGGATTGACCGCAGAAGAGAGTCTGATCCCATATTCGTCCACGACGGGAGAGGGGAGAGATCGATTATGGGGACTCCTACGCGATTTGGCTAAAACTTGATCTCGATAAAGGCTTTGTTTTTCAGCTCATTCAACCACGATTGATACATCGCCTCGCTCTTCTGCTGGTACAGCAGCTCCTGAATCTCAAATCGTACCGCGTCGTACGGGCGAAACTGTTTGGGTTTTCGTTCATCCAGGCGGATGATGTGAACGCCTTCCTGGCTCTCGATAATGTCGGAAATTCCTCCCGTCACCAAACGCGCCACGGCGTGTTCAATGACGGGTAAGAGCTCCCCCTGCCGCACGAGTCCGAGTCGTCCCCCTTGCATGGCATTCGTCCCGTCAGAATATTGCATGGCGACATCGGAGAATTTCTCACCTTTCTTCAGTTCGTCCATCGCGCGACGGGCCTTGGCGAGTGCTTCAACAGTTCCGTCGGACGCATGCGCCTGGATGAGAATTTGACTCAGTTGATACTCTTCGGCGAGCGCGAATCGGTCACGGTGCTCCTGGTAGTACCGTTTCAATTCAGATTCTCCGACTGTGATGTTGCCACGAATATGCTGGTCCACCACCCGCGTCAGGATCAGCTGGTCGCGAACATATCCAAAAGCGAGAGTATTGGCCATATCGGGCATGTTGTTTTGCCGTTTCATTTGTTCGATGGCCAACTTGACTTCTTGGTCTGACACTTCGACCTTTCGCGCTTTGGCTTCTTGAAGCTGGAGTCTTCGCTCGATGAGTTTTGTCAACGCCATGTATTCTGCTGTCTTGAGCCGTTGAGCGAGATCTATCCCCTGGTGTTCACGAGAGAGCCGTTCTCGTTCAAGTTGGAATTCACGGTTCACGTCCGACAGCATAATGAGATCGGAATTCACGACGGCGACGATGCGGTCTTCTAAATGGGCATAGGTCACTGTCGGTGGCCCTGTTGAGACCGTAAAGACGGCAATGGGCAGTACAGATCGTCCTAAGCACGATAACCAGTTCAAAACGGGATTCATGGTATGTCCATCAGGTTTACGTTACGAGTCGGAACGGATTGTACATGATATGGGGCAGTCCTGGGGAGCCTCAAGGGCTTTAGCGTGTACTGGTCTCTTGGGTCAGATAGCGGGATGTTTCGGCGAATCGTACCGTTGCATTGGCACGAATATCGGCGATCACTTCTTCGAAGCGTTTGCGGCGCTTGTCAGCGAGCAACTCTTGCCGGAGCCGTTCCTGTGTGGCCAAATCGGCCTGGAGCACGGCCTCATCGAGATGAGTCACCATAACGAGATAATACCCATTTTCGGATTTAACGGGAGCGCTGACCAGGCCGGGTTTGAGAGTATGGATAACTGTATCGACTTCAGGGGGAACTAGTCCTTTTCGATAGGGCCCGATATCACCACCCTGTGATTTTGACCTTTCATCGATCGAGTATCGCTGAGCAAACTTCACAAAGTTTCCACCTCGATTAATCTGGGCTTCCAGGTCTTTGGCGGCATAGACGTTCGGGAGCAGCATGATGGACACATTGACTTTTAAAGGATCCAATAACTCACCAGCATGGTTGGCATAGTACGCGTCCAGCTCCGCCTGTGTGACCTCAACCTTGGTTTGGAGTTTGTCTTTAAGCAGTTCGTCTAAAATCAATTGCTCCTTGTAACGACGGGTTTTGTCTCGAATCGTATCATCTTGATCGAGTCTTTGTCGGTGAGCTTCCTGCATCAGAAGCTCGCGAGTAATGAGCTCGTCCAAGAATCGGCGCTTTCCCCCCTCTTTGTCATAGCGAGTACGGGTGGCTTGGGAGAGTTCACTCCATCGAAGGTCAAATTCAGCTTGCGTAATGGCTTGACCGTTAACAAGGGCAATGATCGGTTCCTCCTGCCGCTGCTCGGTGCAACTGACCAGCCCCACCATCGCAACGATGAGACCCATGAGGAATAGAATATATGAGCGATGGGTGCCCTTCAGCAGGAACCTGAACGGTGGCATGCGTGATGGAGTAAGGGTAGTTTGGTCATGAAAGCGTCGCATTCGTAATAGTTTTGGTATCACAGAGATTGAGGCTTTGCAAGATTGCATTAAGTTCCAAAAACATGGATGGCCAATCCTGGGCGCGCAGATGAATCTCGAAAGAGAGGGGACTCAGGAACCGCAGTCGTTTCTTCAGCTGGTCCATCAACCGATGGATCGCCTGCTCCGGGAGTGAGGTCCTTGGCCCCAACACGATGGTGGCCGCTTGATCATGCACCTCGATGGAAACCAAGCGCAACCGTTTGGCGTGGACACGGAGCTGCATGACTTCGAGTAATCGCTCGACCGGTTCCGACGGAGGTCCATACCGGTCTTGAATTTCTCCATGAAGCAGGGCCAGTTCGCCGACTTGGGTGCAGGCCGTGAGCCGTTTATAGAGAGAAAGTCGTTGATGCGGATCCGGCACATAGACATCTGGGATGAATGCGGAGACCGGTAATTGGAGCGTCGGATCAGGGACCTCTTCCACCGTATGGCCCTTCAAGCGTTGGACTGCCTGCTCGACCATTTGCATGTAGAGATCCAAGCCGATTGCGGCAATATGGCCGGATTGTTGTTTTCCGAGGAGGTTCCCTGCTCCGCGGATTTCTAAGTCGGCAGCGGCACTGCGAAACCCTGAGCCTAATTCGGTAAACTGCTGGATAGCGATCAGTCGCTTTTGGGCATCGACTGTGAGGGTGCCTTCATCGGGGATCAGCAAATAGGACTAGGCTTGGGCTTCGCACAGTCCAGACCGTACACGGCGTGTGAAGAGCTGGGAG
>CAZOHW010000274.1:0-6220 GCA_964579525.1 uncultured Nitrospira sp.
GTCGTATACATTGAGGCGGGGACAACGGTCTATGTTCAGCCCGGTGAGGAACAGTCGTTGGAAAACACCGGATCTATGGATATCGAGTTTTTGTGTCTCGTCGATCCGGCCTGGCGGAGTGAAGACGAAACGGTGTTGGAATAGGGTGATGACGATTGGCGTGATGAGGAGGAGAGCGAAGTGAATGCCAAAATTGCAGTACTGGCGGGTGACGGAGTGGGGCGGGAAATCGTTCCAGAGGCCGTCAAGGTTCTGAAGGTCGTCGCGGAAAAATACCATCATTCGTTCGATTTTATTTCCGGAGATATCGGGGGGCAGGCGATCGAAAAAGTCGGTGTGCCGTTGCCGAAAGATACCCTGGCCCTTGCCAAACAGAGCGATGCGGTCTTGCTCGGCGCAGTTGGTGGCCCTCGATGGGAGAATTTGGACTATAGCTTGAGACCGGAACGTGCACTCCTAGGAATCCGCGAGGCGCTAGGGCTCTATGCCAATTTGAGGCCGGCCAAGTTATACGCCAATTTAGTGGAGGCCTCCACGTTGAAGCGCGAGGTCGTTGAAGGGATCGATATGCTCGTGGTTCGTGAACTGACGGGCGGTATCTATTTTGGAAAGCCGAAGGGGATTGAGAGGTTACAGAACGGCGACGAACGAGGAGTCAACACGGAGGTCTATACGACTGAGGAAATTCGGCGCATTGCGAGAGTGGCGTTCGACGCGGCCAGGAAACGGCGAAAAAAAGTCACGTCGGTCGACAAGGCCAATGTGCTGGAATCCTCAGAACTTTGGCGTAAAGTCGTGATCGATGTGCATGCGTCGTATCCCGATGTGGAATTAAGCCATATCTATGTGGACAATGCCGCGATGCAACTGGTGCGAAATCCGCGGCAGTTCGATGTGCTGCTCTGCAATAACATGTTCGGCGATATCCTCAGTGACGAGGCGGCCATGTTGACCGGTTCGATCGGGATGTTGCCGTCGGCCAGTATTGGGGCAAAGGTCGGCCTCTTCGAACCGATCCATGGCAGCGCACCCGACATCGCCGGAAGAAACATCGCCAATCCGATTGCCACCATTGCATCGGCCGCCATGATGTTGTCCTATGCCTTCCAGCTGGATAAAGAGGCGGAGACGATCGAACGGGCCATCGTGAAAACGCTCGACCTCGGTTTTCGAACCAAGGATATTCAGAGCGCAGGAACACAGCTCGTGGGCACCGTAGAGATGGGCGATACCATCGTGCGTCACATTGAATAGTAGATGGATAGTCGTATGAAGGCGCTCAGTGCTCGCTGGATGATTGACACCTTTGCCGGGATCGGTGAGCCTGGTTTTTCCGGAGATGGCGGACCGGCATCTCAAGCGAGTTTGAACGAGCCGAAGGGCGTAGCGATTGACAGCCAAGGCCATCTCTATGTTGCAGACTCTGAGAATCACATAATCAGAAAAGTTGATCGAATGACCGGTCTCATTTCAACAGTCGCCGGCAAGGTGCACGGAGAAGGGGTGGGTCAGGTTGAGGGTGAAACAGGACATGTTCGACTTAAAGAAGACGA
Organism: uncultured Nitrospira sp.; assembly: GCA_964579525.1. GTDB lineage: Bacteria > Nitrospirota > Nitrospiria > Nitrospirales > Nitrospiraceae > Nitrospira_D. The sequence continues at coordinate 1,554 of CAZOHW010000274.1, forward strand.
TCCCCTTTCTGAGAGTATCGGTGCGATCAATGAACGGAACTATACCCAACAGGCTGATTTGAGCGGCACCGTACGGTATTGGATCAATAATGGAGTGGCCGTAAAACGGTATAGTGGCGATGATGGACCGGCCGCCCAGGCCCAGCTCAATTTTCCTACAGCTGTGGCAGTAGATCGGCAGGGGAATCTATACATTGCAGATACGATGAATCACCGGGTTCGATGGGTCAACGGAGCGACTGGAGCGATTGCGACCTTAGCTGGAACCGGCCAGGCGAGATTTTCAGGGGATGGTGGCCCCGCTGCCCAGGCAGCACTGAATGAACCGGTGGCGCTGGCGCTCGACGAAGAGGGGCATCTCTATATCGCTGATCAAGGCAACCATCGTGTAAGAGTTGTGAATTTGCAGACAGGGATTATTCAAACAATCGCAGGAACTGGAACTGCAACATATGATGGCGATGAGAAGCCGGCGGTTCAGGCCAGTCTCGCCGGTCCTGGCGGTTTGGCGGCTATGGGTGACCGGCTCTATATCGCCGATACGTTCAATGGTCGAGTCCGGTGTATCCAGCGGCCTACAGGGCTTATTTCCACTGTTGCGGGTGATGGGGGAACCTATCAGTATGACCCTCAGTCTGATGCTCTGTCACAGAGCCTTTCACGACCGACCGGCATTGCGTTGGACCGGGCGGGCAATCTGTTTCTGACGGATTCCGACAATCACCTTGTTCGATGCTGGGATTGGAAGGCCCGTGCGGCTGTTCGCATCGCAGGCACTGGGGTGTCGGCCTATTCCGGAGAAGGTCGTCTCGCAGACGAGGCAAGCCTATGTTATCCGTTCGGCATCGCCGTCGATGCGGACGGAACACTGTTCGTGGCAGATACATTTAATCACCGTATTCGTACATTATCGTTGGAGCAGCGAAATCTATGATTAAGAAGAAACAAGGGTATACCGTCGCGATTCTCGGGGCCACGGGCGCGGTGGGAAAAGAAACGCTGGACATCCTAGAGGAGCGCAAATTCCCGCTCGCCGACTTAAGGCTCTTTTCGTCCAAACGTTCAGCCGGGGAAGTGATGGTTTGCCAGGATAAGGAGTGGACGGTTGAGGAGTTGACCAGTTCTTCATCGTTTGAAGGAGTGGATCTGGCATTTATTTCCGCGACGGATGCCATCAGCAAGGAGTATGGCCAGCGTCTAGGAGCTTCAGGAATCGTCGTGATCGATGATAGCGCCGTATTCCGCATGGATGAGCAAGTTCCACTCGTCGTCCCTGAGGTGAATGCCTCGGCCTTAAGCGCCATGCCTCGAGGAATCGTCTCGATCCCAAACTGTACGACCACTCCCTTGGTGATGGCGCTGAAGCCGCTTCACGACGCCGTTGGAGTGAAGCGCGTGGTCGTTACCACGTTTCAATCGGTATCCGGGACGGGCGCAGCGGCAATGGATGAACTCATGGATCAAACAAAAGATCTATTGGCGTTTCGGGATATCAAAACAGAGGTCTATCCGTACCAGATCGCCTTCAATCTATTGCCGCAGATCGGCTCGTTCAACGACGGGGGCGATTGTTCGGAAGAAGTGAAGATCGCCAAAGAGACGAGGAAAATTCTCAATGCGCCGAGCCTGCGAGTTACGGCGACGACCGTGCGGGTGCCGGTCCTGCGCTGTCATTCAGAAGCCATCAACGTGGAACTGGAGCGTCCTCTGGCGACTAATGAAGCACGGGCCGCGCTGGCCGCCATGCCCGGTGTGATCGTGTATGATGATCCGGTGAAGAAACTGTACCCGATGCCGCTCGATGCAACCGGAAAAGATGAGGTCTATGTTGGCCGGATACGACAGGACGAATCCATTACTAATGGGCTGAACCTCTGGGTCGTCTCCGACAATCTTCGGAAAGGGGCGGCGCTGAATGCCATTCAGATTGCTGAGTGCCTGGTACAAGGATAGTGTCGCACCGTGTATCGTTGAGCAGGTTCAGAGGCCTGTGAATTGGGGCGAGATCGATGCAGGAATGGTCAACCTTCGGCAAAGTCCTGATCGGCTTAGGACTGGGTATTGTTGTCCTCGGGCTTCTTTTAATTCTAGCCGATCGTATGCCTGGGGTGGGAAATCTCTTCAGTTGGTTGGGAAAACTGCCCGGCGATGTGTCCATCAAACGTGAGAATTTCAGTTTTTATTTTCCTATCACGACCAGCCTCCTCCTGAGCATTGTTCTAAGTCTGCTATTCTATCTCTTAGGATGGTTATTCCGTCGATAATAGCAAAGCGGCTCTGTTTGGCAGCAGGGGGGCTCGGTTTCTAGCTTGCCTGCCTCATGCCGACGAATGTCAGTGCGGCTCAATCGATTCGAGTGCTGTTGGCATCGGAGGTCCAGCAGCTGGAGGTGCGGACCACAGGGATAATTTGGATGACGGATGAACATGAGCAGGCCCAATCGTTTCAGTCAACATTGAGGGTTCACGTTCACGGCTCAGACCTGTTGGCGAACGGTGCTCGCGTAGCCGGGAACCGGGTGCTGCTCCGAGCAGGCGAGCAGGATCTCAAGCTCTGGTTTCCCCATCTCAAAGGAATCGGTACAGGCAGCTCATTACACAAGACGGATGAGAAAGGTGCAGTGCAAGTCAGCGGGTTGGTTCAGGTGCTTCGACGGGGAAAGGGATTGCTCGTCATCAATCTCGTAGATTTGGAAGAGTACGTGAAGGGGGTTGTACCCTCGGAGGTCAATTCCACGTGGCATATGGAGATGCTGAAGGCGCAAGCCATTGCCGCACGGACCTATGCGCTGTATCACCACATGCTCAGCGTCGCGCGGGACTATGATGTGGTGGCAAGCATTCATGATCAGGTCTATCGAGGCCGCCGTGGGATTGACGCCAGGATTACACAGGCTGTGGAATCAACAAGAGGGGTCGTCATCACGCATGACGGCGCACCGATCTATGCCGCATTTTCATCGACCGCAGCCGGCGTGACCGAGGATGCCATGGTCGTATGGTCGAAGGATTTGCCCTATTTAAAGGGCGTAGAATGTCCATTCGATCTCAACTCTCCCTATTATCAGTGGAAGGCGTCATTTAGGGTTGATGAACTAGAAAAGAACTTACGGCAGCAGGGGTTCATGGTTGGGACCATTACGATGATTAGCCCCCAGACCTATAGCCGCGCCAGACGGGTGGCCACACTCCGTGTCGTACATTCGAAAGGGGAGCTGATTGTACGGGGAGAGGATCTTCGCAAAGCGGTTGGATATACCGTCGTTCCCAGTACGCAATTTACAGTTGAATTGGTGGGTCAGGAGGTCGTCCTTTCCGGCTATGGGGCTGGGCACGCTGTTGGGTTGTGTCAATGGGGGGCCAAAGAATTGGCCGATTTGGGCTATTCCTTTTCCAGCATACTCCGTTATTACTATCCGGGAACACAACTTCAGGATGCGTCGCTGACGCACGCGCCGCCGGCACCCTTCTGATGCAACTTGCTGATTTCGATTTTCCGTTTGACCCAACCCTGGTGGCGATGCAGCCTGTCATGCCTCGAGATCATGCGAGACTGTTGGTCTTGGACCGACGGGCGCAACAGCGTACCCATCGTCATGTTCGTGATCTTCCTGGATTGCTTCGCCCCGGAGACCTCCTCGTCTTGAACGATACGAAGGTCTTGGCTGCACGAGTCCAGGGAGTCAAGCAAGCGACAGGCACACCAGTCGAGGTCTTGTTCGTGAAGGATCTCGGGGGAAATCGATGGGAGATCATGGTCAAAGGATCATTTCGAGTCGGCCAGGTCGTTGAATTCGATAGACAGTCACACGCGACGATTGTACAGCGTGACGCTGCCGGGACAGTGGTGTTCGTAGACAGTCCGATGCCGATCACCCATCTTTTCAACACGCGAGGGGTTATGCCGATTCCCCCCTATATCAAGCGTGCGCCGAGCTCCGACGACCATGAATGGTATCAAACAGTGTTTGCGAAACACGAGGGGGCGATCGCTGCCCCGACGGCGGGTCTCCACTTTACAGAAGACCTGGTGACGCGGTTGCACGAAGCGACGATCGGAATCGCCATGGTGACGCTCCATGTCGGCCCTGGCACATTCAAACCAGTCACGACCGAGCACATTGAAGATCATCAGATGGGCGGAGAAGTATTTCAGGTCAGCGAGTCCACCGCCAATGCCATCGTTCAGACAAAGCTGGCTGGGGGTAGAGTGGTGGCTGTCGGTACTACGGTCGTTCGTGCCCTGGAAACGATGGCAAAAGAAAAGGGCGAGATCGTTCCGATGTCAGGAGAGAGCCGGCTCTTTATTACCCCAGGGTTTCCCTTTAAGGTTGTCGATGCCCTCATGACGAATTTTCATCTACCCAAAACGACTTTGCTCATGCTGGTGTCAGCGTTCGCCGGAATCGACCTGATACGGGCTACCTACGAAGAAGCAGTCAAAGAGCGGTATCGTTTCTATAGTTATGGAGATGCCATGCTGATTGTTTCGTGAGCTACTCGCGACATCATGGCTGAACGAAACTGGAAGACGTTACAGCAGCTCGCGGCGAATGGTCACGGGGACTTTGGTCTTGAGAGACTGTTGAAAGGCGGCGAGAGCTCGTTGTTGTTTCTGCAGCAGCATGTCCTCCAACACGCGTTCCTTGGCTGCGGCAGCCTTGGCAG
>CAZOHW010000275.1:0-6190 GCA_964579525.1 uncultured Nitrospira sp.
GAATGATCCGGATTCTCTCGTCCGGGCCTGCGACGGCATGCAGGTGGTCTATCAGGCTGCCTCCTATTACCCGCTCCAGACGATACCGGTTGGCGTCGCGACGAGCCAGGCGCTGAGCCAGACCAAGAACCTGTTGGATGCCGTACGGCAGACGTCCGTGAGCAGGCTGGTATTCGGGAGCTCGTTCACCACCATTGGATTTCCGCAGGAGCCGAATCGGTTGGCCGACGAAACCTGCCCCTTCGCAACTGTGTACCGAGACAACCCCTATCTCATGGCGAAGGCTGCGATGGAGGAAGCGGTGCTGAGCGCGGTCAAGGAGGGAGTCCCCGTAGTGGTGGTCAATCCGGGCAACTTCTTCGGACCCTACGACAGCCGGCCCTCCAGCGGGACTCAGATCCTCATGATCGCCAAACGCCAGATGCCGGGTTACATCCAAGGGTCGGTGAACGTGATCGACGTACGAGACGTCGCGGGGGGCATGATCCGCGCTGCCATCCGCGGGAGGGTCGGCGAGCGCTATATCCTCGGCAATTGGAATACCACCCAGAAGGATCTGAACGAACTGATCGCCCGCGAAGCGGGAGTGAGGGCGCCCCTATTCCCCGTCCCGTTCCAGCTTGCGCGGTACGGGTCCAAACTTGGAGACTGGGGCTTCCGGACGATTCTGAGAAAACCGGCACCTGTCCCGGGATTTTTCATGGAGATGCTCAGGCACGCGCAACAGTATGATTGCTCCAAGGCGATTCGTGAGCTGGACTATCCACGCAGTCCTGTCGAGGGAGCGATCCGCGACGCGCTTGCCTGGTTCAAGGCGAACGGGTATCTGCGCGCGTAGCGCACAAGAGATTCTTATCTATTCCGTCGGCTTGGAGACGAGCCGCGGCGCCATGCCCTCAACTATTGGATGCTGCTCCCGGGTCCTGAGGTACAGCAAATGGCAACGTACATGGGATGGTTGTTGCACCGGAGTTGGAGCGGCATTCGCGCAACGCATGAATCACAATGGGTCTGCTGCAGATGGACCAGACGATCACGGTGAGGATCGACGCCGAACGAATGAGCGCCATTGACCGGCTCTGCCGGGAGATACACCTATGAATATCGTGGTCACTGGAGGAACAGGATTCATTGGCCGGGCGCTGTGCGCAGCGCTATTCCACGGAGGCCACAGAGTCAGCATTCTCACGAGAAATACGGGACAAGTTTTTCACCAGCCTGGGGTGAGTGTGAACCCGGTCCAATGGAACGCGCAAGACACGGGAGCCTGGGAACAGGCTCTTGAAGGAGCAGATGCGGTCGTCAACCTCGCCGGTGCGCCGATCGCCGATGCACGCTGGACGGCCGCGCGCAAGCAACTCATCACCGACAGTCGAGTGCTCACCACCCGCGTGCTGGTCAGAGCGCTGACGCGCCGTTCTTCCAAACCCGCAACGTTCATCAGCGCGTCCGGCATCGGCTATTATGGTGCAAGCGACGATCGGTTTCTGGATGAAGGAGCGGCGCGCGGTCAGGGCTTCTTAGCCGACCTGTGCCTTGCATGGGAAGCGGAGGCCCTTCGGGCTGCGGAGTTCGGTGCGCGTGTCGTCATTCTGCGAACCGGAATGGTGCTCGAACAAGATGGCGGAGCCCTTCCCAAGATGCTGTTGCCCTTTCGATTATGTGCAGGCGGTCCGATCATGCCAGGAAGTCAGTGGGTCTCCTGGATTCACCGGCATGATCATATCGGTCCGATCCAGTGGGCCCTCACCACGGCGACGGTTTCCGGCCCGATCAATGCGGTGGCTCCAGAGCCCGTGACGATGAACACGTTCTGTGAGATCCTTGGACGGGTGCTTCACCGGCCGTCGTGGCTTCCCGTTCCAGAGTTTGCCTTGAACATTCTGCTTGGTGAGTTGGGGACATTGATGACGACCGGCCAGCGGGTGATTCCGGCGAAAGCGATCGCGGGAGGCTATATGTTTCAGTATCCAACGCTGGAGCCAGCCCTGCAAGCTACCTGATCGGAACGTCAGACACCCCGAGGGCAGCATGAGCCGCGGGAAGACTAGCAGGCTGTTGAAGAACTATTTGACCTACTCAGAAATGAAGAATGATGGAAGGTCTCAAACTGAATCATGAGAGCCCGCAGGATGGTCAAAATGCCCATCCAGCGAGGCCGCAGCGAGCAAAGAAGCGACGCGCACTTTGAGCCACACGTTGAGCTTTGAGCGATGCAAGACAGAGCTGACGGACTTTTTCAACGTTCCGGTAGGGAATGATCAATCGATGCCAGCAGTCACGGGTTATCGCAGCGGCGCGGTACTTCCGGTAGGAAAGGTGCCTGTAGGCCTGCTCCGTCACCTGCTCACTCGTTTTGCTCGACACCGTGACCCGCATGTGATCGTTGGTGCAGGGATCGGTCTTGATGCGGCCGTCATTCGCATAGGGCGGACGCTGCTGGTCGCCAAGACCGATCCCATCACCTTCGTATCAGACGACATCGGCGCCTATGCCCTGCTAGTCAACGCCAACGATCTGGCAGTGATGGGAGCAACGCCCAAATGGTTTTTGGCCACGGTGCTGCTACCTGCTCGTTCCACATCGACCTCTTCCGTTAAACGCCTCTTCGCACAACTTCAGAGGACTTGTTGCCGCCTCTATGTCTCGTTGTGCGGCGGCCACACCGAAATCACCGACGCGGTCACGCGTCCCGTCGTGGTGGGCTGTCTGCTCGGTGAATGTTCGGCCCACAAGTTCGTCACGGCGGCGGGTGCGAGAGTGGGAGGTGCAGTGCTGCTTACCAAGGGCCTCGCGATCGAGGCGGTCTCAATTCTGGCCCGCGAGCGAGCCGATAAGATCCGCCGCCGGCATGGCGCGCGCTTCCTCGCTCGGTGTCGACGTTATCTGACCAAGCCGGGCCTGAGTGTAATCAAAGAGGCTCAGGCAGCCTTGGCTGCCGGAGGTGTTCATGCGATGCATGACCCGACGGAAGGTGGGCTCAGCTCGGCGCTCTACGAATTAGCGGAAGCGGCGAACGTTGGCCTGAAGATCGAGGCCAGCGCCATACGAATTCTTCCCGAGGCAGCCCAACTCTGTTCTGACTTCGGGCTCAATCCCCTGGGGGTCATCGCCTCCGGAGCGCTTCTGATTACCATTGATCCGGCCTTTGAAGGACGAACGCTCGCGCAGCTGCGAGCAGCTCGAATTCCGGCGACACGGATCGGAACCGTGGTTCCGAGAAGGAACGGTGTGACGCTGATTGAAGATAGTCGCGTTCGTCCTTTTCCGCGGTTCGCCGTTGACGAGCTAGCGAGATTCTTTCAAGGATCATCCGTAGTCATGAGAAAGGATATATCCCGTCAAAAGTAAACTTCGGGTTGAAGGTCATGTAACCACGTTCACGGTCGGTGCACGTCTATAGACTCCTTCTTTTTGTAGACTCCTTCTTTTTGAGACCACGGAATTAGGCCGAATTTGCCGTCTGGCAATCTTTCGCCTTTTCCGATTATGAGAGCCCCGTGAGAATGCATCTGCTCCACGAGTTGCCGCAGCATTATGCTTTGCAATGGCGCATCGAAGTAGGTAAAAACCAAGTATCGGCATAGGATGAGGTGGAAGGATTCACCGGGCATCGCATGGCGAATGTCCTGCTCGAGAAACGTCACCGGATCCCGAAATTCCGGCTTGATCGATGAACAACGTTCGGCTACGTGATCGAACCCCTGCATACACCAGCTTTCGGGAAGATCCTTCAGACTACTGAAGCTGTAGCAGCCTTTCTGGGCGCGCGAAAGAGCTTGGTTATCAACGTCGGTTGCGAGGACGATGAGTCGCATGGTGGGAAATTGAGCTTGGAGTTTCAACCTCCAGAGGAGTGAGAGGCTATAAGGTTCTTCTCCACCCGCGCAACCGATGCTCCAGCAGCGTAAAATGCCCTTATCCTCAATTGTCTGACGAGCCAAGGCCGGCAGCACCTCTTGGGCGAGAAACTGAAAGACACTCTTGTCACGGTAGAAGCGCGAGATGGAGATCCAGCAAGAGGAATCCAGGACATGCCATTCTTCGGGATGAGCCTCGAGATAGGATCGATAGTCATCGAGGGAGTGGAGCCCCAACAATTGAAGGCGTGTCGAGATGCGCTTGTAGACCTGGCGCCGAACCTTGCGATAGCCGGACCAGCGGAGTCGGAGTCTTGGCAGGCACCATTGAAGGAATGGCACCCCTTCTGCATCTTTCATCAGTCTGTGATCTGAAGGCCGCGATTGGGCAATCGTATCATCCTGAGTTCAACCGCTGCAGAATGTTCTGCAGCACGGCCTTTCGGCCCTTTAGATCATTCCGAAATTCTTGGTTCTCTGTGTCGGCAATCTCTGCGCCGAGATCAGATACAGCACTCTGAAGCGCCCAGATGAGGATATCCTGCTCATTCCGTTCCAACGACAGCTGCGCCATAAGCTCCCCCTTCTTGCAGCATTTTAACAGGCCCGTCTCTGCAACTTTCCCTGCAACTCGCTCGCAAGTTCATTCAGGAGACGGTCGCGGTTATCCCTCGTGATTGTCACGAGACGGCAGTCGGGCCTCCCTTTTACCTGTTTGATAAATCCCTCACCTTTCAGTGCAATCGTTGCGACAAGGGTTTTTGGTCCGCCTAACAACAGCATAACATAGTCGATAAATCGCCTGGAGAAACACTCCATCTTACCGATTTCATCGATGATGATCAGGGGAGCCAGCGAGTCCCGGAGGTCTAACTCCTCCAACAGACACTCGAATCCCTCGACGTCTACACTATAGCGGCCAACACGGTATGGTCCGGGATGCCGGATGTGGGACAAGATCAGTTGGCGGCCGCAGAGCGTCACGAGTCGAAAGCCTTCTCTGATTCCCCGTTCGTTCCGGATTTCTTCGGTGTAGAATCCCGCCGCCTTGAATTCCGCCAAGTGTTTTGCCAACTCGCGAATCAGAGTGGTCTTGCCGACGCCAGGCAGACCGGTAATGAGGAGGTGACGCTGGTGGTCAGCGTGCCTCAGATTACCCACGGCCTTGGTTGGCGTCCGCTTCGTTCTCTCTGTTCTCCGAGCGTGTGAATTATATCGACATGAGCTCAGAAAGGATGAGTTGTAATGATCCGAGGATCTTCCTTAAGTATGGCGCTTGTGAATGGTGATGTGGTTCCCGTCCGGATCCCCGATCACCGCCATCCGGCAGACCGGCGTGTTGAAGATTTCCGTAATGAACACGACCGCTCGTTCTTTCATTTTCTGGACAAAGGCATCCAAGTCTGAGACTTCAAAGGCCACCACTGCTCCCTTGGCACCCGGAGTATGGCCCATCTCCGTGGTTGTGATCGCAAAGGTCGAATCGCCAAGATCGTATTCCACCTACTCGTCTCGATAGTGATACGTCATGTGCAAACCGAGCACATGCTCATAGAACGCTCGTGCCCGTTCTATATTCGAGACCGGATAGACGGTGAAGGCGATGGAGATGATCATTGAGCGCCCCCCCTTTCTCCTTGCCACGCGAAAAGGGAGCAATGACTGTGCCTCTTCTTGCGCAAGCAAAAGACATTCACATGAGATGCTAATGATTTTGTCAGAGTGAGCTACCGGTGCGCATGCACGTATCTGCTCTTGGGGACTAAAGCCACAGTCGGAGTTTGGTTTTTGTAGCGGAATTCTACCTCAGCTCGTGAAAGGGATGCCACGATTACCGAGTAACCTCCGATCATTCCTCATCAGGATGACTCAGTGCATGATCTCTTAGACGGCACAGGGGTTGCTGTCGATTGAAAAGGAGACATATGTCCTCAACGATAGAGGTGACCTATGAATAACGGCGACGGGATGTTGTTTGTCGCTCACTGGACTCACACCCCAGAGAATTGCCCAGGCAGGAGTAAAGAGGGAGCGACCATGCTCAATGAATTCTGGGCCAAACGGGACCTCGCCGCAAAGAAAGGAATCAAGATCCTGAGCGCCTATGTCGCAGTCACGGAACATACCTACTACATCACGGTTCAGGCCAAAGACTACCAATCCATGCTGGAGTTTTTCGAGCCCTTGGCCCCGACCCAAACCGGTGGCATTCATCCGGTCACAACAATGGATGAATGGACGAGGCACATTGATCCGAGGAGGAAGGGGTGAACAGACAATAAGCCCGGGAGAGAGATGGAGGAGTTGGCGCGTATTGCGTAGTCTAAGAT
>CAZOHW010000276.1:0-6178 GCA_964579525.1 uncultured Nitrospira sp.
GGTGAGGGGTGTTGAGGGAACAATGAAGACTGTTGCGATCAGGGTTCTATTTCTCACCCCTAACTCCTTACCCCTTACCAATCAGTTCTTCCGGGAGGTGATATACCGTGCGATCCCGCGCAAGGGGTCGGCGGAAGGGCCGAAGGATGAGAGCCTCGTGATGGCGCGGGCCACACAGTCGTCGGCGAGTGTCTTAGCACCCTCGACTCCATAGAAGGTCGGATAGGTTTTCTTGCCGCGCTCGGCGTCCGTGTTGGGATTCTTCCCAAGCTCCTCGCGTGTTCCCGTGACATTCAACACGTCGTCGGCGATTTGAAAGGCGAGTCCGATATCCTCAGCATAGCCTGTAAGATCATCGAGTTGCCGATCTGTCGCCCCAGCGGTAATGGCGCCCATGCGCACAGCGGCTCGGATCAGCATACCGGTCTTATGTTTGTGAATGGTTTGAAGCATGGCGAGATCGATGTCTTTGTGTTCAGCCTGAATATCAAACACTTGGCCTCCCACCATCCCGCTGTTTCCCGATCCATAGGCTAACTCCTGAACCAACTGCACCTGCCGTACAGGGTCGCACCCTTTCATGAGATCGGGGCGGCTGACGATGTCGAAGGCCATGGTCAGCAGCGCGTCACCGGCCAGAATGGCCATCGCCTCGCCGTAGACCTTATGGTTCGTCGGTTTGCCACGACGAAAATCATCGTTGTCCATCGAAGGCAAGTCATCATGAATCAGTGAATAGGTGTGGATGAATTCGAGCGAACAGGCGACAGGCATCAAACCGGGCGCTGTGGGTCCAACCGCTTCCGCGGCGGCGATCGTTAAGATGGGTCTGATGCGTTTCCCACCAGCCAGCAGGCTGTAGCGCATGCTCTCGTGCAAGGTCGGGGGTGGTGTGACGGACGGAGGGGCGATGCAGTCGAGAAAACGATCGACGTCCACTCGTTTCTGTTCAAGGTACTCCGCAATATTCATGTGCTCTGTTTTCCTGATGATCAGTCGTTCGGGCGGAGAGTAACAAACGATAGGGGATGAGTCAAACAGTGAGGGGAGGAGAGGGAGCTTGGGTGTATGCGCGCAATTAGGAGACCATGGTTCCCGTATGGCGTGATCTATGCCGTTGAAGGGAGAACCATCTGTGTGGTTGCTGTCATGCATCTCAAGCGCAAACTCGGTTATTGGGTCTCTGCAGGTCAAGTCAGGTAATGTCCCCCTTCGCTTGTTTTCCAACAGTAGCCCCGTTATACTGCCGCACCATGAGTATTAGAAAAGGTGGCGGAGAATGGGAGCCGATGACGCTTCCGATCGAACCGCGCTTCTGCACTGTCTGTAAAGAAGATCTCTATCGGGATAAGACCATGCTCCGTGGTGGGTGGTCACGGTGCTCGGTGTGCGACGAGTTTGTCCACTATAGTTGTCTGGCCAGTGGAAAGGTGTCTTTTCTCAAGGCACGACCCCGTGTGTGTAAAACCTGTCGTTCTGTGCAAGATGGGGTTGCCGTTCCTTCCCTGCAAAAAAATGGGCCTCCGGTCGCTGCTGCATCGTGACGCTCGGTTCCCTGTCATGTCCCAAGCGCATGTATCTTGTTGTGCTGCCGGCTTGCGGCGGACCATCAATTTTCGACGATTTGATGTAGATGTAATAGGTTCGTGAGACGGTTGAAGCACGTCTCTTTTCTCGCGTGACGGTTCCTGAGGGACCATGACCCAGGTCATTCGAAGCGGAGCCTTCCTTCAACAATGTTGGTCGGTCCATCCCTTGTGTGTGACGGTGAGACGAATGACAGGCGACCGTTCGTTAGTGCTCTCGTGTAGCTCCTGCAAGTCGACCCATCATCTTACGTTGGGAAACGTGGTCTCGCGGATTTCTTCGGTCCATGGGACTGATGGTGGGGGGCAGACGCTGACAGGCGTCTCAGATGCCGAGTTGCTTAAAGCCTGCGCGACAACACATCAGTCGGCGGTGACGCTCCGTGACATGGATGTGTTCCAGGACCTGGTATTGTTACGTTGTTCGGACTGCCGCCGGCAATATGAACTGACTGTGGCGGCATTCGAAACACATCAAAAATAGCCGATCGCTGAGTGCACACGCCGTTCTTGTGTGATGATGGGACATCCTCCTGAGTTGACGGATGAAGAGATCAGACTCCTGGTCGACGCTGAGTACTTCCGGAAAAAATCGGCCATCACGGCGAAAATTCGACAGGCGCTCGAAGCCACGTATCGTGACCTACAAGCAGAACTTGGGGCGGTGACGCTTGTCATGCCTCCTGGGTGCAATCTTGCGATTCATCAGCTGGTAAAAGGCGAGCATCTGGAGGATTTTCCCTATCAGTATCTCGACTATCCCAAACATTTTCAGGGGGGCAATACGTTTACGTTTCGCACGCTGGTGTGGTGGGGGCACCATGTGGTCTGTGCGTGGCTCTTGGAGGGGCCTGGCATTCGGCAGTATAAGCGACAGCTGCTCGGCCGATTTCATCAGGTCGCGGGAAAAGGTTTGGAGCTCTCGCTGGCTCCTTCGCTCTGGGAGTGGAAACGTGGGGAGGGCTATACCTTGCCGATCACGCATGATCGGAAGGCACAGATTGCCGCTGTGTTGGCTGAACGATCATATGTGAAGATTGTTCGCTGCTGGTCGCTCGCAGAGCCGAGAGTGCGGTCAGGACAACTGTCGCAGGTGGTCTGTGAAACATTTCGTGCGATGCTTCCCATTGTCACCCCCTAAGTTAGTCATGCCAATTGTCTCTGAAAGCGAACTTGGGTAGACTGGGCTACCACCATTTCGGAATCTAGGGAGGGAGGAGTCTGTGAAGCCATCGCCTTTACGAATTCTGAGTTGGGCCATCGTTGTGACGACCATGCTGGCCGGCTGCCGGGGGACCGGGGAGGTGCGTTCTCTGGATTTGCATGAAAAGCCGCCGATGGTGCAAGTGACCGACATCGAACCAGTCAGGATCATCATTGAACCCTTTGAAGATCGACGGGTGGAGAAAAGCCGGATCGGCAGTCGTACGCATCTCTGGGGGGGGACTACGTATTTCAATGTCACAGGCGATCGGCTTGCGGACACGATCACCCAACGGCTGGCCGATCGTTTGAAGACCCGTGGGTGGAAAGACCGAGTGTGGAATGTTCGTGTCGTCTCAGGCGGCTCTGCTGCCGATGCCGATATTGTCATCAGCGGACAAGTTCATGATTTCTCCGCGATTGTGAAAAGCCGTGTCTTCTCGACGGTGATCGATACCAATAGTCGGTTTACCGTGCAGGCCAAGAATCACGCGGATCATAGCACCACGATCCGCAACATCGAGGGGGGACGTAGTCGGACTGTTTTTTGGTTTACCGATGGTGATCTCCAGGAGCAGCTGTCCGCGACCTTGAAGGACGAAATCGATCGACTGATCAGTGACACGACGATCGAGCAAAAGATGCTGCGGCCGGCCCATTAATTACCGAATGGGCGTATCTCGCGTGAAGGACTTGCGGACCTGGTGGGCCTGCAAGTCCTTGTCTGTTTTTCGACTCCGACGAAATTCGTCGCGTAGGGGCGTCACACGTGCGTGAGCGGCGGTGGGAAACAACGACTCCATTGACCTTCGATCAAGCGCTTGTCGTCGGAGAGCGGTTGACATCGCTGGGTTTGAAACCGGTCGTGCCGTCTCATGACGTCATCTGTTATGTCGAAGAATGGACGGTCGAGTCGCCGGAGCAGTTTGATCAGCTCGATCCGTGGGCCACGGAGGACGTGACACTGATCCATGTCCGGGAATCCTGGCGTGGCGATTTCTTTCTGCTGGCCGGCGCCTACCATACGGTCTACCAACGTTTTCAGAACATCGGCACCTACTGTTCTCTCAGCCATCCATGGCGTATACGAGAGCGCCTCACGCTTCACGAACAAAAGGCCATGTTGTGGCTTGGATTCCGGCATGCCCATTCGTTCATCCGGATTCGGCTGCAGACCTGCGAGGTCATTACTCCGGGTGAGATGCGCGGTGATGCCCAGAGGGGACAGTGGTTGGATGAGCGGCGTGCTGCCTTTCTCGATGCGATCACGATGTTGGAATTGCCGGTTGAAACCGGGATCGACAACAATACCGTGATGCTCAAGCCTCACGACCCATCCAACCCATTCTTTTGCTCTTGGCCGGATGCCTTCGGACCTTGTCAGTTTGAGTACAATACTTCCGATGCCTTTGAGTTTCTTGTGCCTGCCAGTAAGCTTGCGGCGACCTTTGTTCCTGAACCGGCAGTGGTTCGCACCTATCTGACCGGATTTTCAGAAGAAGCCTTGACGCAGTTCCAGGCAATCACGCCGGCTCCCCGCTTGACCTATCGGTGTTCGGTTCATTGCCCCCTGGATGATCTTCCTCAGGTCCTGGCGGCCATCCAACCGGATGGACGGCTCTATGCCACACTGTGTGAGTTCCACACCCAGGATCTCCTGCCGGAAGGCGATGACGCGTCGGCCATTATTGGCATCGTGAGCTCCGGCGGTGGCTTCGGCATTGAAGTTCGGCTCAATAAGGCCCCGCTCGAAGAAGCGAGAATGGCTGGATGGTTGGAACGATTGATCGGCCATCCAGTCGCGTATGCACCGCTTCCCGCATTTGTGTGAAAGGGGATGAGCGGGATCGATGGTGCCTTTCCGGCCAGTACTAGTCCAGTATGAAGGAGCGAACGTTTTTCCCGATAGAGAAACTTGTTCGGTGAAGCGATCAGTCGGGTTTTGGACGGTGTGGGCATGAGTCCATTGGAGAGAGCTCAAGCCGTTCTGACTCAGCCCTTTATGCCGGTGGTGTTCTTCCTTTCCGGCATCATCTACGACACCCTGACGCTGACGCGGATCGACCGGCTGCAAGATAACCTGATTCTGTTGCTCTATGTCGTGGTGCTGGGGGCTTTGATCGTGCTGACCGGTCGGTTAGGTGTAGAACCGGTCGACAGCAGCGAGAGCTCCCATGCTCCAGGACTGACACAGACGTTTGTGCGTGTCAGACCTTACTATCCGATGGCCATGCAGTTTCTGCTGGGCGGTCTGTTCAGCGCCTATGCCATTTTTTATTCCCGCAGCGCCACCTTGACCAGTACGGCGATTTTCTTTGGATTGCTGATTCTGCTCTTAGTGGGGAACGAGTTTTTACGCGATCGGCTGTCCAATCTTCGTCTGCTCATCAGCCTCTATGCGGTGGTCTGTTTCGCCTTTTTCACGTTCTTTTTACCGGTGATCCTGGGCTACATGAATTCCGGCATCTTCTTGATAGGGGCTGTCGTCACTGTGGCGGTGATCTTACGGGTCGTTCAGTTAATCTACCGCAATAATTCAGAACGGTCGTCTCAGGAAGCCATCCAAGTGACCATTCCCGCGGTGGCGCTCATCGCGGGACTGGTCGGCTTTTACTTTTTGAATTGGATCCCACCGGTGCCGCTCTCGCTCAAGTTCGGAGGGATGTATCATGAGATTAAGCGGAACGGCGACCAGTTTGAATTGTCGTTCGAGAAACGGTGGTATCAGGTCTGGAAACGCTCGGATACGACGTATCCTCCCAATGCGCCGATCTATTGTTTTAGCGCCGTCTTTGCGCCGGTCGATCTGAATACCACGATCTACCATCATTGGTACTTTCGTCCGAACGACAGCCGACCGTTCATGCATGCAGACCGAATTCCGATCAAGATCTCCGGTGGACGTGAAGGCGGATATCGAGCCTATAGTTTCAAGCAAGGCCTTGATCTGGGTGAATGGCGAGTCGATGTTGAATCCCAAGATGGGCGCATTATCGGGCGGGTGTCGGTCGCGGTTGAGGGACAAAATGAAGTGCAACCGACGCTGACAACTCTGTCCTATTGATAATCCGCTGGTTGCGAATTGTTATGGGAACCTCATGGAGTCCCGCCATGGCCATACGGACCCTCCGTCCTTGCCCTTCGAGCCCAAATTGCGTGTCGACTCAAGCGACTGATGAAGGTCATGCCATTGCACCGTTTCGGTACCGGAAGGCTCGTGCCGAAGCGAAGGAAGCCCTCAAGGCTGTGATGGCGACGTTGCCCCGCACGAAGTTGGTTGAGGAGGACGAGTCCTATCTCCATTATGAGTTCACCAGTCTGGTGCTTCGGTTCGTGGATGATGTGGAGTTTATCTTCGACGACAATACGAAGACGATTCACTTCCGTTC
>CAZOHW010000277.1:0-6166 GCA_964579525.1 uncultured Nitrospira sp.
TTCGCGCGTCTAGTTCACAAAATGGATTCCGCGTCTTCGTGAAAGTTAAACGGGAGTTCGCTATCTTTACGCTTCACACCCGCCTGTTCGAACAGCTCTCCGACCAGCCGTTCCGACGCTCCGAGCCACATATGCAGAATTTCTGGTCATTTCACATGAAGAAAGGCCCCACTGGTGATCGGCGATCCAATGTCGTGGCCTTGCCCTTGCGAGGACTCACACACCAGTTTGGAGAGGCTCCCGGCGGCGGCTTGCCCAATGAGGGTCTTCCCACAGCCGGGTGGCCCATAGAGCAGAAACCCCTTCGGTTGAGAAAACTTGAATCGTTCAAACGTCTCCGCATGGAAGAGCGGATATTCGATCGCCTTTCGAATGGCGGCGATCGCCTCCCCTTGTCCGCCGATCTGCTCCCACGTGACGGTTGGAGTTTCGTCTAGGACATGCCGGCGTGCCTTGCGGCCATCCAGCTTTTCAATCGCGATGCGAGAGCTCGGATCGATACGAATTTCATCGCCCGCCTTGAGTTCTGCACCGACAAGATCCGTGGACCTCTGAAGAATCAACGATTGCCGCCCCATTTCCTGCTCAAATCGCAATCGGCCGTCCGGCATGGCTTCGGCCAATTTCAAGATAGGACCATTACGGTCATAGCCCAAGGTTCGAATCACGGCATAAGCCTCGTTGACCAGAATTTGGGTCCCGACCTTCAGGTCCGTTTCAGACACCCGTGGATCCACATTGGCATAGTACTCGGCTCCACCGACGACGATGCGGGCAAGTCCCTCACCAGGAAGATCGAGCAGCATCCCAATACGGTTTGCCGGAGCCGTCAGCTTGGCAACCACCTCACTGACCTTCTTGAATTCCAGTTCGCGCTGCTGGCTTGACGCCTGAGACAGCATGACGGCATGTCGCAACTTATAGAGAAGCTTCTGACGGGGATCTCCGTCGGGGAATGAGGCCAAGCATTGTTCAATTAATTCGAGCGAGTCCGTGCCGGTCGCCGAAGCCCCTTCTCTTTGTTGGTTCTTTGGTTCCTCATGATCGAGGGATCGGTGATCACTCATACAATTTCCTCCGCACAACGATATCAGATGATCCTATCATACACTCCGTTGAAAGAGCGTCGGGCTAATTCACGGCCTGCAGCGTGATCATCACTTGCTGCCGCTTATTTCCTTTGGCGACATCGACCGCGACATGATCTCCGACCTTGTGCGATTCCATGACATCCATCAGTTCATCCACCGTCGTTACGGATCTCCCATCAACGGACAGAATGATGTCACCCAGTTCCACTCGACCCAACCTCGTCTCCTTTACACCCTGTAACCCCGCCCGCTCCGCCGCTCCGCCGCGCGAAACTTTACCGATGATCAATCCCTTAATACCCCATCGCTTGGCCATGGCATCAGGAATCAGGGAGATCCCGAGACCAGGTCTGATCAGCTTTCCATGTTTGATCAATTCCGGGACGATTCGATTGACGGTATCGACCGGTACGGCAAATCCAATTCCTGCATAGGCGCCGCTTGGACTGACGATCTGGGTGTTCACCCCGATCAATCGACCAACTCCATCGAGCAGCGGACCACCAGAATTCCCAGGATTGATCGCCGCGTCGGTTTGGATCACCCCTTCAATGGTCCGGTTCGACATCGACTTGATCGTCCGTCCCAATGCGCTGACAACTCCAGTCGTCAGGGTGTGATCAAGTCCAAACGGATTCCCGATCGCCATGACTTTTTGTCCCACACGCAAATCAGAGGAAGCACCGACGGCTAACGGCTCCAGCTGCAAAGCTGGTGCATGGATTTGTAGGACTGCCAAATCGTGATCGGGATCGGCACCCACCACCTTAGCCTGATGCTCGCTGCGATCGGCCAAGGTTACCTTGATCGCATCTGCTCCATAGATCACGTGGAAATTCGTGACGATGTGCCCCTGTTTGCTCCAGATAAATCCGGAACCTGAACCTTGCGGCACCTCCATCACGTTGAGCGACCAGACATCTTGTTGCATCGCCGTATTGGCGATAAACACGACCGACTTGGTGGCCCGTTCGAACACGGCAATCGTGGCCCGCTCATCAGCGCTGAGTTCTATGGAAGACGGAGTCACGGGGCGAGGCTTGCCTTCCGGACCATCATAGACCGCTCCTAGCGGCTTGCCCCAGTCCGCGGCTTCAGCGTGGTGACAAAGCACGATCGTGAGCAGAAACAGCACTGTCCATTTCATGGGCTATTCACCAAGAACCTGCACGATCAATTCTCGTACTCTGGGGCGGGTATCGAAATCGACCAGCACGATTTGCTGCCATGTGCCCATTAAGAGGCTGCCTCCCCCAAAGGGAATGGTAACAGACGGACCTTGCAGTTGCCCTCGGAGGTGGCTGTGGCCATTATCTTCACCAGGATTGACCGTATTATGCTGCCACCGTGGATCTGGAGGAACGACGCGATCCCAAAATGTCTTCGTGTCTGCGCGAATCCCAGGCTCATCTTCGATGATCATGATCGACGCGGTCGTGTGTTTCACAAAGACCGTCACAATGCCGGCTTGAAGTCGAGAGATCCCCACCGCATCGGCGACGGATTTCGTGATGTTCTCGATCTCCGTACCTCCTGCCATCCGAATCGTCAGTGGAACAGTCGTGACAGCCATCAGGCATTCCCATCCAGCAGATGACGAAGATAGCGACGCTCTCCCCGGGTCAACACAGTGCCTCGCGCTTCCTCCAAGATCGAATCGAACGCGCCCTCGCTCGTCAGCGTTCGTATACCATCCATCACCTCACCACTCACGATCCCTTCCTGCTGCAGCTTCTCGAGATAAGCAAAGGCGTCCGACAGAGTTTCTTTCTTTCGGACATAATAGTCACGGCCTCGCCGCTGGTTGCTGTAGGCTTCGAACTGTTCGCAGGCGACAAGGATTTCCGCCAATTGTTTGACCCACGTTTTCGCCCTCACTAACCGCTCCGGGTAGTAATAATACAGCATGACTTGCTGCATCCAGGGCTGCCACCGGACACCAAGCTGCTTCAATCTTGGTTTCACAATCCGCAGTCGTCTTGCCAAGCGACGGGCAAATCCCAAGCGCATTTCAATCTGCTCGACCGCCCAATCGTCCATCATGACACCGTCCGCCATGAGATCCTTCCCGTATCGTGAGACAAAGGCTTCGGTTTCCCGTCCATATCTGGTATGCGGGTGAATGGCGCGCCATTCACGAGGCCTGGTGGGAATGCCCCGTTCTTTCGCCCAAGACCAAATGGTTCCAAAGAGTTTCCGGTCAAGTCCGGCACGGCCCAAATCATGCAGAAGACAGGCAATGTGATAAGACCGGATCCGATCCTGAGGATGCCCTAACCGCCCAGCAACTGCGATGCACATCCGCGCGGTCCGTACTGCATGCGGTCGATCATAGCCACGGATCGTACGTCCCTGTTGATGAGGGTGCGGGTGGTCATAGAGTGTCATCAGCGCGCGGACGAGCGAGCGGGGAATGTCCGGAGATTTTCTTCGGGAAAGCAAAGATCCCATAAATCGTCGCTAATTCGTGCTACATACAAACCGGTGCGAGAATATCGTTGGGTGAAATGAGGTGTCAAGGCAACCCGGAGCTCGGTTTCTCTCGCAGCCGGCCGATAACTTTGCTATGCTCGACTCTCTCGTTCTCATGAGGTGATGGAGTGATGTGGATTCTGCTCAGACTGTGTTGTGTAGTGGTCATGTGGGGAGCCTGCACGGAGGCGATGATCGCTTCTGCTGCCCCCCTTGATCAGCTGACCGATTTGACCGGAAAAGTACAGACCATCGTGACCTTGAAGGGACGCGATAACTTCGTCAGTGAATATCGTTATGACGTGAGTGTCCGAAACCTGTCACCCGACGCCTTCGTCGCGGACTCGCTCATCATCGTACTCGATCGGATCACCAATCTCGCCGGCGAAGACCATGAAGGACTCACGGGCGAATCGTTCCTAAAACGGTTCGATATCCTGGGGGAGGACGGCCACACTGCGGAGGGAAAACCATATTTTCATCTCCCGGTTGGGGCAGCTCCGGATCTCTTCCCGCAGTCTGACAGCCCTCCAGCAGTCGTTCGGATTAGGAATCGCGATTACGTCGCGGTCTTTACTCCCACATTTCGCGTGTTCGGACAGAAACGTCTCTCCAAAGGAGCAAAGAGCGGGGAATCGTCAACCGCCGCGGCCAACTCATCGACCGCCACGAATCGCGCAGCCGTCGATAAGCTGATTCAACTCTTGATCAAAAAGGGTATCCTGACTGAAGAAGAGGCGCGCAAGATCACGCAACCATGAATCAGGTATCATGTAAAACCTGCTCGGGGACGTGGCCCAGGCAGGACCATTTCATCACGGATCTCCAGTCATGCAAGGCCTATCTTCACGAGGATCAGTTTTTCCCTGTATGGACGATCTTAGTACTCCGCCGTCACGCCACTGAATTGTTCCAACTGACGTCGCACGAGCGCGCTCAACTGATTGAAGACGTCAATCGCGTCGCGAACATCCTCGCCGCGGTCTATCATGCGAAGAAGATCAACTATGAACTCCTCGGCAATCAACTACCGCACATTCATTGGCATATCATTCCGCGCCTGACTGACGATCCATCTCCCCTCGAACCAGTGTGGCGCGTGTCTCATGATCCTGTCCTCCTGACCGGATCGACGCTTCAAGACACGCTCCATCGGATTGCTCATCAGTTCCACAAAATCGTATAGAACATAGTTCATGTGCTCATGAGGCGATGATATAATCCGGCGCTATCGTATTCGTCGTTCGAGAGGATAAGAGATTTTCTCCATGCAGTCGTGGTTCATAGTCCTATCCATCTTGATTGCTGCGCTACTGAGTATTTCCTCACCCGCATACACTCAAGTGGCGGATAATGCCCAGCTGACAGCACCTGAAGAACCTTCACTAGCAGAGCCCGCCAAATCTCCTCCTCTGATTGAAGAACCCACAGACCCAGTGACGACACTCGGAGAACTGCGGCGAATGGTCCGCCGTTTCCCCAACGATGTGAATGTACGTCTCCAATTATCTCAAACACTTCTTCGTATCGGCGATCTGGAATCCGCTCTCGAGGAATGTCGAGCCGCAATGAAGCTCCAACCTGACCTTGGAAAAGCGCACCTGCAACTTGGCTTGGCACTGATAGCCAAACAGGATTGGCGCGCAGCGACAGTCGCCTTGAAGGAAGCCCTCAAGCTGGAGCCGGACCTCGCCCAAGCGTATTACAGCCTGGGCACGATTCAACAGTCGCTCGGCAATACCAAGGCCGCCATTCAGTCCTATCGGCAGTCGATTGAACTGCAACCGTATTTTCCGGATGCTCACTACCGCGTCGCCTCCCTACTAAAAGTATCCGGTCATATGCGGGAAGCCTTACAACACATGGAAGCGGCAGCCATCGGTGGCGTCCCCCAAGCCCGCCTATTCCTGGGCAATGCCTACAGCAACGGACAAGGCGTCGAGAAAAATCTGGGACTGGCGATTTTCTGGTGGACACAAGCGGCAGAAATCGGCCAACAATCCGCCATAGACTCCCTATCAAAACTCAGACGGCTGCTGCTCGCTCAAGAATTGCCCGTCGCGCGTCGCGCTGATCTCCGTCGTGCGTTCCGAGTCTATCAAGACAAGCTCTGGAACGATTTTCCCGACATCAAACGGATGGGTGAACAGCAGTCACTGGGCAGCGTACTCGTTTTGCAAAACCGTGTGGAGGAGGCGATGCCCGTGCTTCTCAAGGAATGTTATGCGTTGAACGACGAAGCCCATGCCGAGTTGGCCACACTCTATGAAACAGGCTTGGACCAGCATTTTCTCCCATTCGATAAAAAGATCCTGGCCTGTTTTGAAACGACGGCGGCTGAGGGATATGTCCCCGCAAAGAAATCCCTCGTACGCATCTACACCACCGGCTTGGGGGTCAGCCCCGACCTCGTGAAAGCCAAGGCAACTCTCAAGGATTTGCCGAAACTCGATATGCTTTCCCTCTCAGACGAACTCGGCCTTCAATAGTCCATGCCGGATCGGTGAATATCCTGGTCACGTCCCTTCCCCTCCAAGCGTTCACCTCACCCTAGGAGTCTGTCTGAGTAATCTTCCACTTGCAATTCTTATGGAGCATGGTAC
>CAZOHW010000278.1:0-6162 GCA_964579525.1 uncultured Nitrospira sp.
TTTCAAGCCAAGCGTTGGGAAGGTACAGTGGGACGGCCTGAAGTGCCAAATTTTGTGGGCGCTCTACACGGGAAGCGGGCAAAGAAGGGCGGTTTTATAACTACGGGAAAGTTTTCCGATGAGGCGAAGAAGTATGTTGAAACCATTGACCCCAAAGTCATCTTGATTGATGGTCGGATGTTAGCGGAATTAATGATCGATCAAGGATTAGGGACAACGACAACCGCGACTTATCACATTAAGCGGATCGATTCAGATTACTTCACTGAAGAATAAGATTGAATGAGCCTAGGCTTTAGAGTTTCCTAATCTGCTAATGCTCCCCTACAGGATGAGACTCTGACACTGGGTCCAGCTCTGGATATTGCTTTGGGGCTCACGATTTAGACCTTTGATGTACGTTTTGACAATTCGAGATTCGTGTTCATCGAAGGTAATACTTCCAATCATGCATGATTCAGCAACTTCAGGATGCACTTGTCTAAGCTTTAGATAGTTCCCTTTGGTCCATGCAAGAACAGACTTGTGAAGAGCGTGCTGAGAGTATCCAAACACTTCCTTCCTGACAATCTTTGGCCCCATCAGTGATCAAAAAATTCTTGCGGATCCCAGTCCCCCCAATACCACGCGTTCCAGGAAGAGTACGCAAAGTATAAGGAAGGAACGGGATGAGCCGTCGCACGATCAGCGGCGCATTGTTTGGAGTGCCGGAACCGGCGGCCTACCTTGGTGGTTCAGAGCGATGGCTACGAGGCGTGGTGCCGTGTAAGAGGCTTAGGCGAGACCCTCCTTCAAACGGCAGAGCTTGAATTCGTCATTCACAACGCACATTGCTTGTGTCCTCGGCTGGCAGCCGAACAATGGGCGTTGCCCCTTCCAACGAGCGACAGCCTTCGGTAAGCCGCTTGCTGCCGCTCATGGCAAGTCGGCAAATACTAGACTCTCACCGCCCGAACTGTTCGCCACCACACTCCCCCTCTTCCGCTCAACTTCAATTCACGACCTTTGCAGCGAGCACGTCAACCTGCTCGATCCGCGGCGCTTCCGCCAACAGCTCGGGTGCCTTGGCCATCAGGGCTGCCGCGACCGGTCCAGCCAAATGAGCCTTGCGGCCTGCTTCATCATGAAAGGCAGTGAAAAAGCCAAACGTCGCCGGCCCTAATCGTAACGCGAACCAGATAGGCGTAGCCGTCTCCTGATTTGCCAGGGCGAGTCCGCTTTCAACAAAGCGCGCAACATCCGATTCTTTTCCCGGCTTGGCCTGCAAGTGTACTAACAGAGCAACGCGTAGCATGATAGCCTCCCTTGTTTAAAGTTAAACAACATGGTGTGACTTTAGCGCCGGATATCCAATTCTGACGAGTGGCAGGAATAACAATTATGATATGATTCTCGCCATGCGCATTTACGTCCTTGTTCTCAATCAAGTCTTCGATACCGGCTTATCCACTCTTCTCGACACCCTCGCCACGGCTAACGAACTGGCGAAGTCATCCGGGATGTCTTCGACACGGTTCAACGTGACGGTCGTTGGAGTCGGTTCTCGCGTGCGTACCAGTCATGGGCTATCGGTGCCTGTACAACCGGCGAAACAACGTGCGCGCCCGGATGTCGTGCTCGTGCCCGCGCTCGGGGCGCATATGCCTGAAACCCTGCGAATGGCGCTTGAACGGCGAGACATTAAGGACGCACAGTCTCTCCTACGTCGGTGGTCTGACAGCGGCACGCTGGTGGGCACGGCATGCACGGGCACGTTTATTCTTGCCGGCACCTCACTGCTTAACGGTCAGCGTGCGACGACATCCTGGTGGCTTGCTCCATTCTTTCGGGAACAGTACCCGCATGTCATGCTAGACGACTCACGGATGGTTGTGAGTTCTTCACGCTTCGTTACCGCCGGGGCGTCGATGGCGCACCTCGATCTCGCATTGTGGCTGGTGCGTCGCCGCAGCCCATCGCTGGCGGCGCTGACGGCCCGTTACCTGGTGGTTGAGCCACGGCCATCGCAGGCGGCTTTCATGATTCCGGACCACCTCGTCCACTCCGATCCGTTCGTCGAACGGTTCGAACGATGGGCACGCCGACAGCTTGCTGATGGGTTCTCGCTTAGCGAAGCGGCTCGCGCAGCCCGGACAAGCGAACGGACCTTGGGACGTCGCCTGCAATCCGTATTAGGTAAGTCTCCATTGGCTTACTTTCAGGATCTTCGAGTCGAGCGCGCCGTGCATCTGCTGGAAACGAGTTCATCCAGTGTTGATCAGATTGCCGTTCAGGTCGGCTATGCGGATGGAGTAACGCTTCGCACACTCATTCGTCGGAAAATCGGCCGCGGCGTACGCGAGCTACGGGCACGCGCCTGATCCAACCCTTCACGGAGAGCCTTTTTCCATTTGGCATCATGTTGCCTTAATTCAATCTCATAGCCCCTCTTTCATATTCACTCCGTCGCATACCCCGTCGGAACCTCTTCCGAAAGAAAAAGAAGCTGGGTGTTTACCAAGTCCAACAGAACCTCGTATACTGCGCAGTCTCATAACTGTTCGAAAAGGACCGTATGTTCTGGGGTCGAGTCAACTTAAAGTTCGTATGCTCCGGATCGAGCAAGCTGGTAATCATATAAAAAACTAAAAGGGTTTTATCCGTGCGCTTCAATCGTAAGGCCACGGACTGAGCAAGCTTGGTTTGGAGGGGTGACGGAGCGGCCGAACGTGCCGGTCTTGAAAACCGGAGATGGGGTAACCCATCCGCGAGTTCAAATCTCGCCCCCTCCGCCATATTTTCCTGTGTAATTTGCACTTTTTGGTCTGAAATTGTGGCTGAACTGTGGCTCAAGTCATGTCTGGCCGCTGTATCTTGCAGCCGTGCGAGCTTCTTCAAGCCTTCACTCAGATCCGCCTCACAGACAATCGCATACCGCCGATACACGGCCTCCGTCTTATGGCCCGTCAGTTTCATGGCCACTGAACGCGGTACTCCTGCCCGTTCAAGGTTCCTCACAGCTGTCCGCCTAAAGTCATGGGGTATCCGTTCCGGCACCCCTGCTCGCCTACATGCCTCTTTCCAGCGCCGATAGAGAACCTTCGGATGAATCGGCTTGAAGGTCCCTTTGTCGTTCCAATAAAAGACCGTGGGGATAGTCTGGCCCGTACTCAACTCAAGACTCATCGTACGTTCCCATTGCTGCCGCAGCAACTTAGCCAGCTCTGGCAACACCCCAAAGGGGAAGACTCGGCCTTCATCGTTCTTGGTTGTCCCAGGCTCAAGCCGAACGGTTCCAGCCGTAAACTCGACCTGCTTCCATCTGAGCGTGAGCACCTCACTGGGCGTTCGCCATCCGGTGAGATAGGCGAAGGTGACCGCGCCTTGAAATTCTTCTGGCAGATGTGAGCGCACCGCTTCAAAGTCCGCCCGTTCAAAGAATCCGGTTCGGACGTTCTGCACGGCAATGTGTGGGAATGGTGGACAGATCGCCTTCCCTGCCCGTTCTGCGAGCGTAAACATCTTGTGAAGATACGTGAGTTCAAGCTTGATCGTGGCCGGAGCAATACCATCAGCAAGCCTAGTGCTCACGTAGCGATTCAATTGATCCAAGGTCAGATTGCAGGCGCGTGTATGCTCAAAGGTGGCCTTGAGTGGTTTCAACGAGGTTTTTAACCGTTTCACCGATCGGCGACGATTCACGGCATAATCATCGATGATCATCTGTTCGAGATCGGCGAAGGTGGTTTTTTCAATATCCGGTCCGCGTAGCTGTCCCTTCCCCATCTCGGCCAAGCGAGCACGCAGGAGCTTTACGGCATCCATCCGAACCATCGAACCTGATGTCTCCCGGTGCCGTTGCCCTCGCCAGTGGTATTGAATCCACCAAATCGAACCGCGTTGAAAGACCAGACCAAGGCCACGTCGCGTCATGATTGTGTTCCTCTCCCCTTCTTTGGCACCAATTCCCCGGTATGAATCTTGACGAGCAATGTCACCAAACGAGCGAGCGGCTCGCTGATTCCTCGTTCTCCACGCTCGGCTAGGGCAATCGCGTTGGGTGTCACGCCTACCGCATTTGCGAGTCCTACTTGCGTCAAGCCTAATACCTTTCGACATCTGCGCAATTCTTTTGCTGTCATAGCCATACTATAACTGAGTTATAGTTCCCATCAACCCCCCTTTCGGGTGGTAAACCATCGTTCAATCGCCTTCTCAGGGAACAGGAGTTTTTTCCTTGAGGGTTGGCTATGTGGCATCTTCTTCTTGTGCCGATACAACCATTCTTTCTTCACGCGATACCGTTCTACCACTTCCTCCACGGTCAGAAAGCGATCTGGCTCAATAGGCCTCGGGGGAGTAGAGTTGGCGCGAGAGCACATCTCCGCACGCGTCAGCAACATCCACAACATGCCGATCACTTCCGGCATCTTCTCTGTCGGCATCTCGATAATCAACCGCTGAAGGTCTGTGACGGGATTCATCTGGTTCATGCCTGCCGTCTCCTTGCCTGTGTCCGTGCAAAGGCTTTGCCCTTGATTCCAATTAAGGCCGGAAGCTCCTTTAGGGGTGCTTCGTCAATAGTTTGTTCACACTCCGTCAGTCTCATCAGCTGATCCTGCGCCACTCTTCCACATGCGATATGAGCCTGCGATAGTCCAGATCACAGAGACGGCAAACCGCCATAGCGATGCTCTCATTGGGTTGAAGCTCTTTGTGAAATTCTTCACCGTGAGGATCAATGCCAGCCTCGATGAGCTGGTAGAGGTAGAAGTAAAATCGAAGAATGAGCAATTGGTCACTTTCGGACTTTCCCGCAACCCAGTCAGGGAACGTGAGGGTGCCTGACAGCCGTGATTCTACTTTTCTGAGTCGAGTTTCATGCTTGTCCATTATTGAACGTCCTTTGTGGTTTCTCGCTTTTTACTCTCTCCTCGATCGCGCATAGGCGTGCTTCAAATTCAACCGTCTCGATTGCTTTTCGGGCTTGCTCAATCACTCTCGTCAATCGCTCGGCCTCATCTGGCGTAATCTCCCCGCAGTGAATGGCCTCGATCACCATCTTGACCGCCTCAAGAACATCGGCGGCTGTCTGTATAGAGGGGAGTTTGACCCGAACAGGCCGGTCTTTTCTTGGTGGCAGCAAGCGTTCCAGACACAGCCGTAAGGCGACAGAATCGCCCCTCAAGGCCCGATCGATGCAGGCTTGGGTCAATGCCTCGGCTTGTCCGTCCAAAAGCGCCTCGGCGGCCATGGTGGCCCGATTTCTGGCACCGCGTGGCCTTCCCTGCGGGTTGCCCGATACGCCTTTCTGAAAGCGGGAATCTTGTATTTTTCCTGTTGATTCAGGTGTACCCATATTCATCCGCCTTGTGCAATCTGTCCGAATATGCGACATATAGTTATCCATCACATCACCGGGTATCCTTGAACTGAGGGATTCGCGCCCCTCAGTTCAAGGCAGGATGGTGTCTCCTTCCCAGTTTGAAGGGGCTGCTATAATTCCCCTTCTTCATCCAGCTGTTTTCTCCCACAGCATATCGACAACCGAATAATAACTGACCGGTGGCAATGGTCTCCGCTGTGCATCTTTCTTGACTGTCCGAACAATCGCCCGAAACGCCTTCCCGCGAAACACGTTCATACTGACTCGATCATTCCGTGTTGGTGGATGACCAAGCGCGACCGTCGCAGCTCGCACAAACTTTGAGGATGAGGCCATACTTTTCTTTCCTTTTCGCGGCTCCACCCGAAAATCCATACACAGCTCTTTCTCGCAATGGGGACCGGCATCAAGAATTTTGAAAACCAACCTCACATGTCGAGCATTGAACATGGGATAATTCTCCGTCTCGCGTACGAAACCCACCTCGTACATGCCCTCCTCAATCAATGGCGGGGTCTCGTCCACGGCTACAACATCATCATCGCCATCCTGTGAAACAGGCTTTTCCTTCTTCATGAGCTTCATCCGTAGTTCTCCTCGATGCCAAGAATTGAAAACATCCTCTGCCATCCAACCGTGTGCGCCAGCCGAAACATCTTTTTGAGTGTGGCCATTCGTCGCGCAATCTGTGCGTGTGTGGCGCGACATCCTTGGCCAGGTCGGCGCGTCAGACTAGACAGTGCCAGGGAAAGAGCGTAGGCATCGCCGGTAAGGTCGGTGTTTTTCAGCACAGCTGC
>CAZOHW010000279.1:0-6159 GCA_964579525.1 uncultured Nitrospira sp.
GATTTAAACTTCGGCAGGGGTTACCGATCGGGGCTAAGGTGACACTGCGTAGCCGACGTATGTATGAATTTTTTGATCGATTGGTCACGTTGGCACTCCCTCGAATCCGCGATTTTCGCGGTGTTTCGCCGAAGGCATTTGATGGCCGTGGTAATTACACGCTCGGCCTTAAGGAACAGTTGATTTTCCCTGAAATCAAGTATGACGAAGTGGTATCAATTCATGGCATGGATATTACGATTGTCACGACGGCTCGAACGAATGATGAAGGGAAGGCTCTTTTGAGGCATTTGGGGATGCCGTTCCGAACTTAGGGCAACCATAATGTTGGTATTGTAAGGGAAGGAGCTTGCGTGTCACGACTAGCACTAAGAAATAAAGCGGCCGCCAAACAAAAGTTTTCCACGCGGGAATATCATCGCTGTGGGGTGTGTGGTCGGGTTCGAGGCTATCTAAGCCGATTTCGGATGTGCCGAATTTGTTTTCGAGTGCTGTCGCTGCGTGGAGAAATTCCCGGAGTACGAAAGTCCAGTTGGTAGAGCGTACGGTGGTGTCAATCTCGAATCGTAGAGGAGAGTAAGGATAGAGTATGGTTACTGACCCAATCGGTGATCTCTTGATTCGCTTAAAGAATGGTTCACAGCGTCGATTTGAAACTGTCGCCGTTCCAACGTCGAAGCTGAAGCGAGCGATTTTGGAGATTTTACGGAAAGAAGGCTATGTCAATCGGGTTGAGGATGGTGTGCGAGAAGGGCACCCTGTGCTTCACGTTCACCTGAAATACGTGGGTGATGGCCAGCCGATGATTACCGGCTTAGAGCGGATCAGTCGGCCTGGGAGACGCGTGTATGTAGGGAGCCAAGATATTAAGAAAGTTCGTAATGGAATCGGAGTGTCGATTCTTTCGACATCGAAGGGCATTATGACTGATCAGGAGTCCCGGAAAAACCACCTTGGTGGTGAGGTTCTTTGCTCGGTCTGGTGAAAGAGGGGCAGTACCTTTCGATTTTAATGAGGCGGTAATCCATCATGTCACGTATCGGAAAAAAACCTATTGCCATTCCAGGCGGAGTGGAAGTGAAGGTGGCTGGAACAACGGTGTCTGTCAAGGGGCCATTGGGGAAACTCGAGTGGCCTGTGGCGCATGGTGTTGACGTCGCAGTGAGCAATGGGCAGGTTCTGGTGAGTCGGTCAAATGATGATCGTAAGGTGCGAGCATTGCACGGCTTAACCCGCGCCGAGTTAAGCAATATGATTCAGGGTGTGACGAAAGGGTATGAACGGTCATTGGAAATTACCGGTGTCGGGTATAAGACGCAATTGCAAGGCCGTAGCTTGAGCTTCAACGTCGGATACATCAATCCGGTGGTGTATGACATCCCATTGGGTATCGATGTGAAAGTGGACAAACAGACGCTCCTGAATGTTAAAGGAATTGACAAACGATTAGTGGGTCAAGTTGCGGCAAATTTGCGAGCCATTAAGCCGCCTGATGTGTATAAACAAAAGGGTGTTCGTTACGCAGGTGAAGTGTTGAGGAAGAAGGAAGGGAAGACAGGGAAGTAGGAATTATCATGAATACCGCAAGCAAAGTTCGGCAGCTTGATCGACGACGAAGACGGGTACGGAAGAACATTCTGGGAACAACGGATCGACCCCGTTTGAATGTCTTCAGGAGCCGAGCCCATATCTATGCACAAATCATTGATGATATTAAGGGGATGACTCTTGCGGCAGCCTCATCGCTGGATAAGTCCTTGAGAACATCACTGAAATCAACGGGTGGTGTTGAGGCTGCCAAGGCTGTAGGAAAACTGATCGCAGATCGTGCGAAGGTAGCCAAGGTGACGGCTGTCGTGTTTGATCGAGGCGGTCGCATGTATCATGGTCGAATCAAGGCCCTTGCCGATGCATCTCGAGAAGGTGGCTTACGATTCTAGTCTTCCAAGGCTTTTGACTGTAGCGGCTGGTTGAGTATGACCAGGGAGCCGTCGAATCCATTTTGACCTATTTAGAGCGAGGAGTACACGCGTGCGAGTTAATCCCGATGAATTAAGCTTGAAGGACAAAGTCGTGTTCATCAATCGCGTCGCCAAGGTCGTGAAAGGCGGTAAGCGGTTTAACTTCTGTGCCCTCGTTGTTGTCGGTGATGGTCATGGATGGGTTGGAATCGGAAAGGGGAAGGCTGCGGAAGTTCCTGTGGCCATTTCAAAGGCGGTAGAACAGGCCAAGAAGCATCTTGTTCATGTGCCGCTGAAAGGCGGGACGATTCCTCACGAAGTGCACGGGCTTTTTGGCGGGGAACATGTGCTGCTCAAGCCTGCCGTCGATGGAACTGGGATTATCGCAGGTGGTGCAGTACGTGCTGTTGTTGAGTTGGTCGGTGCGCACAATGTCATAGCAAAAACGCTGGGTCGTGGGAACCCATTCAATGCTGTGAGGGCGACACTTGATGGCCTCACCCAATTACGCAACATCGACGATGTCCTTCGGTTCCGCCGACAAATCGTTGGGGAAGGGCAGGAAGGGGTGATGGTTGGATGAGTTCAGCAACGACATCATCGGCTGCGAAGCCTGCAGTTGGAAGAATTCAAGTGACATTAAGGCGGAGTCCAATCGGGACCCCTGTTCGGCATAGGCTTGTCTTGCAAGGCCTCGGACTTCGACGGATCCGTCAGACCGTGATCCATCCTGACACGCCACAAGTCCGTGGGATGATTCATAAAGTTGGTTATTTGCTTGAGATCGGAAAGCCATGAATCTTCATGATTTGACTCCAGCGCGCGGCGCGAACAAAAGAAGAAAACGCATTGGGCGAGGGCCTGGCTCAGGCCATGGGAAGACGGCAACTAAGGGCCATAAAGGCCTGTTGGCTCGCTCCGGTGGGGGAAAGCGTCCAGGCTTTGAGGGAGGGCAGATGCCTCTGGTGCGTCGCCTCCCAAAGTTCGGCTTTATCAATCCTACTCGTACGGAGTATGCCATCGTCAATATCAAGAGTTTTGAACAGTGGACCGGAGATGGTGTGGTGACTCCGCAGGCGATGGTGGATGCGGGACTCGTCAAGAGAAAGAATCGCCCAGTCAAGATTCTTGGGAATGGAGAGCTGAAAAAGGCTCTTGTAATCCAGGCGCACAAGTTCACCAAGTCCGCAGAAGCGAAAATACAGGCAGCGGGTGGGCGGATCGAGGTGATCGGCGGTGTTTGAGCGGCTTATCACCAGCATTCAGAATATCTTTAAGATCCCGGAACTGCGTACGAGGGTTCTGTTTACGCTTGGGATGCTGGTCGTGTATCGGGTCGGGGCGCACATCCCGACTCCCGGCATCAATGGTGACGCCCTATCGGAATTTTTGCAGAAACAGGGTGGGGCCCTACTCGGATTTCTCGACATTTTTTCTGGCGGGTCGCTCTCGCGATTAACCATCTTTGCGCTGGGCATCATGCCCTACATCAGCGCATCGATTATTCTCCAGCTCCTCACCGTCGTTGTTCCTCATTTGACGAAGCTGGCCAAGGAAGGTGAGCGGGGGCGGAAAAAAATCATCCAGTACACGCGGTTTGGCACAATCGGTATCGCCTTGATTCAGGGCTTCGGTATTGCCATCGGCCTAGAACAGATGAACCAAGGGGCATTTGTCCTACACGCCGGTTGGGGTTTTCGCCTCATGACCGTGATCACACTCACGGCCGGTACTGGATTTTTGATGTGGCTTGGGGAGCAAATTACAGAGCGGGGGATTGGGAACGGTATTTCCTTAATCATCTTTGCCGGCATTGTTGCCCGCCTTCCGTCCGCTGTGGCTCAGACATATAATTTGTATGAAATCGGTCAGCTCAACGCGTTTTTGCTCGTCGGTTTAGCGTTGTTGATGGTGGGTGTTGTTGCGGCTATTGTGTTCTTGGAAAGTGGGCGCAGGAAAATCTCCGTTCAATACGCAAAACGGGTGATTGGGCGTCGCGTCTATGGCGGACAGAGCACTCATATTCCATTAAAGATCAATACAGCCGGTGTCATTCCCCCGATTTTTGCGTCCTCGATTATCGCCTTTCCAGCAACGATCGCCGGATTTTTTGAAACCCCTTGGGTAAAGTCAATTGGCGCACAGCTAGCTCCCGGGTCGGTGTTGTACACATTGTTATACGTTGGGCTCATCATATTCTTCTGCTTCTTCTATACGGCAGTGGTGCTCAATCCGGTGGATATGGCCGACAATATGAAAAAGTATGGGGGATTTATTCCTGGAATCCGGCCGGGGCAGCGGACATCTGATTATATCTACAATGTGCTTACCAAGATCACTTTTGCGGGGGCCATCTACCTCGCGGTCGTCTGCGTCATCCCTGAATTTTTGATTTATAAACTTAACGTGCCATTTTATTTTGGTGGGACTTCGTTGTTGATCGTCATCGGCGTAGGCCTTGATACGGCCCAGCAAATCGAGTCACATATGTTGATGCGAAATTATGACGGGTTTTTGGGGAAAGGAATGGCCCCATTGCGCGGGAGAAGCGGATAACGTGGTGCAGTTTGTGTTTCTTGGTGCGCCAGGTGTCGGCAAGGGGACGCAGGCTGAAAAAGTCGCACGTCAATGCCGTATTGCCAAAATTTCTACCGGTGATCTGCTCCGCGAATCGGTGCGGAATGGGACTGCTCTTGGTCTTGAGGCTAAGGGCTATATGGATCAAGGAAAACTGGTTCCCGACTCTGTCGTGATTGGTTTGGTTCGTGAAAAGTTAAGTGATCCCGTGAGTGCGAGTGGGTTTTTGCTTGATGGGTTTCCAAGGACCGTCGCACAGGCTGAGGCATTGGCCAAGGTATTGGGGCAGCGAGATCTTCCTCTCACTCGCGTCATTAATTTTCGAGTGCCTCAAGAAGAGATCATCAAGCGTCTGAGTGGGCGACGGAGTTGTCCAAAGTGTCAGGCCACATATCACGTGGATTTTGGCCCTTCGAAGAATGGGTATTCTTGCGATCGATGCGGGGAGACATTAGTACAACGCAGCGATGATCAGCCGGAGGCTATTGCAACTCGGTTGCACGTCTATGAAGAACAAACTGCGCCGCTGATCAGGTATTACGAAGAAAGAGATTTGCTCACGCATCTGAATGGTGCTGAGGCCGTTGATACGGTATACCAGAATCTTATGAAAGTGTTAGCGGTATACCAGTCCGCATGATCATCCTGAAGACGCCTGCCGAAATTGCAGTGATGGCCGAGGCGTCCCGGGTTGTGTCCGAGGCGCTGGATATTGTTAGGAAAGCAGTTTGTCCTGGTGTCAGTACAGAGGAGTTAGATCGTATTGCAGAAGAGGCGATACGGGAGAGGGGAGCAATTCCGGCGTTTAAGGGCTATCGGAATTATCCCAAAACACTTTGCGCATCAGTGAATGAGCAAGTGGTTCATGGGATCCCTTCCAAGCGAAGGCTGAAGGAAGGCGATATTATTGGGCTTGATCTGGGGGCCATTGTCGATGGGTTCTATGGGGATTCCGCAGTTACTGTCGCCGTCGGTCGGATTCAAAAGAAGACGGAGCAGCTGGTCCAAGTGACTGAAGAAGCTCTCTATCTCGGGATCCAGCAAGCGGTGGTTGGTAACCGATTAACCGATATCTCCCATGCGGTGCAGTGTCACGTGGAGTCAGCAGGGTTTTCAGTTGTCACTGAATTTGTTGGGCATGGGATCGGTAGACAATTACACGAAGAGCCTCAGGTCCCTAATTATGGGAAGCCAGGACAAGGGCCTCGACTGCAGGTGGGTATGGTGTTGGCGATTGAGCCCATGGTGAATATGGGGAAAAGTGCGGTGCGAATTCTTGAAGACCGATGGACTGCCGTCACGGTTGATGGAAGTCTTTCCGCGCATTTTGAGCACACGATTGCCATACAACCCAGTGGTGCACCTCGTATCCTCAGCTCGCGTTCGGGTAACGGGAAGTAAGCCATCAGGAAAGAGTACGGGAGTACGTGGGAAAAGAAGATATCATTGAAGTACAAGGGTCGGTTGCTGAGACGTTGCCGAATGCCATGTTTCGGGTCAAGCTTGATAATGGGCATGTCATCTTGGCCCATATCTCGGGAAAGATGCGGATGCACTTTATTCGCATACTTCCCGGTGATAAGGTGACGGTGGAGATGTCTCCATACGATTTGACCAGAGG
>CAZOHW010000280.1:0-6156 GCA_964579525.1 uncultured Nitrospira sp.
TGAAGACTTTGGTGAGGACTATGGGTGTGTCCGGTAGACGAAAGGCAAAGTTATACATGTTGTGGGAAACAGCACCAGAATCCTCACGAGATATGGTTAGTTTTCGGATACCGATCTGAGATCACACGACCATCCCCATGTTCTGTGGATAACCCTGTGGATATAATGCTTTCTATGTACCTGGTTCGCACAAGAAGCAGAGGCCATGAACGATCTGCCTAATTATTAATGTCGGCAAAATGAAAGGGAGACCACAACTAATTGTGTCGGGCCATAAACCTAGAGGATATTTCACGTATTCCTAGAAATACCAACGTGACAGAACCGAATCTTGCTGCTCAAGCGGATTTTGTATCGTTCAGTCACACTTTATCCACAGTCGCAACGGTTTTTGGGGGATTGAATGAAGAAACGCAAGATTACTTCTTTCGATACACGTTGAGCCCAACTTTCTCTGGGCGATCTGGAATCGTCACATTTCCCTCCGTCGAGGCAATGATAATGGTCTTTCCCGTTGAGGAGGGACCAAACTCTTTTGAAAGGTCCACACGAATCGTCAACACCGTTCCTTCGACACTCATCTCAACGTTCTTCATGATCCGATCCTTTCGTGGCTCAGCGTAAGGTCGGTTCCCCTGTTTCTAAGGAAATCGACAGAAGCAGGTTTTGGCTGTTTGTTCTTTTCCTTCCTTAACGGGACAAGTAAAGCTCCTCAGGTGTTTGATCTGCGGAATCATCGCGCTAGCGGGCTAAAGTCGTGCTGGAGAGCTTTTTGGCGATGCCGGGCAAATGGTTTTGGGCTTCTGCACCTTGGAAGCTGAACGTCAAGACAAAGCCAGAACATTGGGAGTACCCTGTGCCACCTGGACCTTTGCCATTCCGGAAATCACCGACGGCCATATCGCTTCCCGTACAGATAGGGAGTGTTGTCCGTTTAAAGGCGGGGTTTTTCAAATACAGGTCCATCACTTCCTTTGCCCACGTCACCGTTTCAGGTTGTTTGTCCAAGTGCACATACACCGACAGCACTTGGCCATTGGGCCATTGCCATGCGCAACCCTCACCCGTCCCCATTCTGGACTGGACGGCAGTCAGGGAAGCGGATGTCAGCAGACCACAGACTTGAGCGGCCATCGGGCTCTGGGCAAAGCTGGGAGACGTGAGAAATATCGTACAGAGCAAAAGAAGATACTTCAACGTCACGTCAGGACTCCTCGGAGATCAGAGGCCGAATTGTAGTCGTTGTGTTTTGTGTGTGCAACTGACTATGGTGAGCAAATGTATGTGGTCGAACAAGGTATTGGATTCCAAAGCCAAGAAAAGAGTTGTCGGCGGGTGGTAGGCCGCGGTTTCTTAATCCTTGCCTCGACTGGTATCTCCTGCATCACCGGTATCAGGGCTGGCCGGGTTATGAACATGTGGAGTCTTGGGAACGGTCATGCGTTGAGCGTGAGCCGTCGCTTTGATGGAGATGGTGCGAACAGTGAGCTTCGAGTGGGTGTGCGGTATGGCCTTTGCTCGTTTACCAGAACGTGTTGGCGCGTGAGATGGTGATGAGACGAGGGGGAAACATCGGAGGGATTCGAAGGCGAGAGTTATCCCAAGCTGGGGCCAATGCAGCATGTTGGGTGTGGGTCGCTCAACGTTGAAGATGTTTGCGACAGAAGCATCACGAAATCGTGGAAACTCATTGAATCGGATAAAGAGCTCATTGTTGGTGCTCAACAGCCAGATCCCATGCTTGGAGATATGTGTGACCTCCACGCTAGAGCGATTGTTGTCATGCTCGACGGATTTCATCTGATAACTCCTCGTGTGGGGGGCTGTTTTATCTATCCGGCTCTTGAAAAACCTTCAATTCGAAGGACCTCTGCAACATTCTGCCCGTTCACGAATATGTCAGCGAGAAGGCGGTGATAGACGTCTCGCCCGCGCGGCACAATGTGAATCGAGCCACTACGGAGTAACTGCTCAAGTCGGTCCTTGGCGGCTGGACCTCCGAATTCATTCAACTCAGGCGTATCAATGCCTCGAAGTCGGATCCTCTCGCCGCCCACGCGAAAGGTGTCGCCATCGATCACCCGCACCTGTAGCGTGCTCAACAATGTCAATGCATGACTCGACCGAGTGTGAAGGGTCGTCGGTCGCATATGTTTGTGGGCGGGTTCGAGTTTATACCGTCCTTTAGGATAGCGCTGTGGTCGACTGTCTGGAGGACGTCGTGGACGATGGTATTGATAGGTGGGCAACCGATTCGAATATTCCTCCGGAGGCGAAGGATACCAACAGAAATCGCACTGTCGCTGGAGAGTTGTGCCCAGGTCGGACTGTGAGATACGCTCTGCTGAGGCATCAAGAGGTACCGGAGCAAGCCACATGACGCTGAGGAGTAACCAGGTAGTTAGGGGTAAAGGATTTGGTCTCATGGTCAGTCTGTACAGCAGGTATTGTGCCAGAATTGATCAATTGACAATGTTCAAAACGACATGCTGCAATGCATTCGTATCTCGTCGTCCGTAAAACGTATCTCGTTGAGACGCATCGGCGTGCTTGCGAGATCAAACGACGCTTCACGATTCACGGAGGTTTAAGGTATGGATATGATGGGACGGGTGGGGCTGGTTGAAATCCCGGTCTTGATTGCTCCTGATCAAAAAGCCTGGATGGATCGCATGATTAAGGAAGGGAAAATCGCGATTCCTCCTGGTGGGACGTTGGAAAAAGGGTCGCTCTACTCGATGTTTATCCGCATGCTGCTGCATAATGCGATGGAAGAGCAGAAGCGGCAGGAAGCCCTAGAGGCTGAGGATGAGGATGATGAATAGGGATGTGGAGCGTCAAGCGTATCTCGTGAAGCGAGAAAACTGCCGGGCGCCTACTGTATCCAAATAGGAACTGTGTATCCTACGAGATACGAACGACGCTTCACGAGTGACTCGATCAGAGTTTCTTGAACGCTGAATAGGCTGCGCGGATGGTCTTCTCGATATCCTGCGCCGTGTGGGCGGTGGAAAGAAAGGCGGCTTCAAACTGGGATGGGGCTAGGTAGATGCCCTGTTCGAGCATGTGGTGGAAGAACTGGCCATACCGTTTCGTGTCCGATTGTTTCGCAGTATTCCAGTCTACCACCGGACCTGGGGTAAAGAAGGTGGTTAACATCGACCCAACTCTGGCCTGTGTCACGGGAATGCCGGTTTTCTTGGCGGCTTCACCGATCCCCTTCGCCAACACCGCTGAACGCTCCTCCAGCTTCTTGTAAGTCCCCTTCGTCCTGAGCTGTTTGAGGGTGGCCAATCCCGCTGTGACGGCCAGGGGATTACCAGATAGGGTCCCTGCCTGGTAGACCGGGCCTACTGGAGCAATGAGGTCCATGATCTCTTGACGACCACCGTATGCGCCGACAGGCAAGCCTCCTCCGATAATCTTTCCCAACACAGTCAGATCGGGTGTGATGCCGTAGAGTGCCTGCGCACCACCATAATTCACACGAAACCCGGAGATGACCTCATCGAAGATCAACAAGATATCGTGCTCTGCGGTCAGCTTTCGCAGTGCTGCGAGGAAGTCAGGAGAGGGAGGGACTACTCCCATATTGCCTGCGATCGGCTCCAGGATGACACAGGCCAACTTCTCTCGATGGGTCTTGATGAGTTGTTGGACCGTACGAATATCATTATAGGGAGCGGTTAGGGTGTGCTTGACGAAATCTTCCGGAACACCCGGTGAATCTGGGATTCCCAGCGTGGCTAATCCCGATCCGGCTTTTGCCAAGAGATAATCGCTATGGCCGTGATAGCACCCTTCGAATTTCATGATCCCGTTTCGCTTGGTGAACCCTCGCGCGACACGGATGGCGCTCATGGCCGCTTCGGTTCCAGAACTCACCAGTCGAATTTTTTCCATGGAGGGGAAGGCCTGGTGAATTTCACGGGCCAATTGTACTTCCAAGGCGGTCGGCGCCCCATAGCTCGTGCCCTGTGTCGCGGCTTTCTTGATCGATGCAATGACTGCGGAATGTGCGTGGCCTAAAATCATCGGTCCCCAGGACAGCACATAATCGATGTAGACATTGCGATCGACATCATAGAGCCGAGACCCTTTGGCGCGATCGATAAAGCGTGGCTGTCCGCCGACGGATCGAAACGCTCTGACGGGACTGTTCACCCCACCGGGGATAAGTTGTTGGGCTTCTGCAAAGAGCTTGGCTGATCGTGACGTATTCATAATGGCGGCGCACCCTACCATGTCGACCGAGAACCGGTCAAGAAATCGACTTTTGCGACATTCACACCAAGGTGCCACAGATAACCGGTGAATGTAGGGTCAAACACATCAAAATGGATACATCCGGACCTAATTCAATACAGAGACCATGAGGGCACGCCTAGAGCGAACGGAGGTTTCACTTTACTTTCTTCTTGGTCGTACGTAAGTAGTCTTTGGCCCATTTTTTGCTGGTTATCATGGACTAGCAAAGGAGAACGGGGCTGATATGAAAATCATCTGTTCTTGGTGCCGGGGTGAGGGACAGGTTGGGCTGGTGGGTGAAAAGGCTCCCCTAGAAGACCGACGAGAGACCCATGGGATCTGTCTTGACCATCAACGGGCTATGCGTAAGGGGAGTACGAATTACGGCTCAGCGCAGGGGTTTACTCGGTATGGTGCCTCTCGAGAGATGAGGTGGGAGCGCAGGGTACTGGCACATTTGTGCCAGGTGCCCCGTTCGATATTCCACGCATGTGTCTGTCTCACCTATCAAGCATGGAAGGTCCGCTTCTAACAGGATGCTGAAAAAGTCCGCCAGCGTCGTTCTCACAACGCTCAGAGGCTCAACGTACAGAACAGAGTACGCCTCGCCTCTTTGCTCGCTGCGGCCTTGCCCGTGGAGCGGCGCGTCTTGGCGTGCCGGGGCTGGGTGGGTGAGACGTAGGCCATTTTGAGCATCCTGAGGACTCTAGTGAGCGATCTCAAGACCCGTCCGTTGTTGTGTGCCTTATGCCTCGCTGAAATAGTTTTTCCGCAACCTGCTAGACTGCGTTCACCGTTTGGTTCCACGCTTCGTCAGGCTTTTGCCCGCGCTCTTTTTTGTAGAACGTTTTGATGGAGCTTGTTCGTCCGGTCTTGTCGTATGGGGATCACGTCCTATCGGAAGGATTTCTTCCAGACTCCAATGGGTTCGCTGCGATTTCTTTTGCTCGGAAACCGCAAAGAAGACATGAAACGGGGCGGACTGTCCGCTTGCCGTCTGGCCTTTACTCCAAGCCTCACCAGCATCGTTGAGGATTTCCAACAGTGTTTCGTATTCTTCCTCGTCATCCGGAATGACGATTTCCGCATCGGTGATGAGCAGGACATAGCCTTTGGCCGGTAACCATTCGAGGTCCGCCAGACATTCCTCCAAGGCGTCCCAGTTATGTCCAAAGTAATCCGGGAAGTCGAGCGCCCGTGCAAACTCTTTGAAGACTCCCGTCGAAGTTCGGCAGTGCTTGCCGTGGATGGTCCGCACTGCGAATCCAGCAGGAGCCTTCAGCAGACTGGTGGGCGTGACGCCATGAGGGACGATAAGCAGAGACGACCACGGAGAAGTCATACTTTCGAGATGAATCTGGACCGTATGTTTGGAGGCCATGGTAATACCTCGTCCATAAGGAACGTCAGTTCAGTGGAACAAACGTTCGGTAATGATCTTCCGTATAGTAGGCTTTCCCAGTACGCTGTTCGATGACCAGTCGTTCGGCGTCCCGGCCACGACCGCGCAATTTTGGATTGACGTCATACTCACGATAACGCCCCCAGGGGAGACGCCGCTCTCGATTTTGAAAATCTCGGCCTCCGACATAGCCGGGCAGCGGTGTGCCCTGTCGTTCTTCTAATCGTTTAAGAAGGTCATAGGCTTTCTGTGGAGCTGGTATTGTGGGCGCAACAGTCGGCTGAAGGATTCTTGGGGCATCGTCGTGTGATGATGGTGTGTAGGTGATGTCTGCGGTAACACTTGATATCGCACTGAATAGGATGGTGAACCACAAGAAGAGTTGTGTAAGGAGGAGTAGAGTGCCAGTAATGCGTCGCGGTTCGTGAATCAGCTCAGCCATCGATGCGCTATTGGCAGGTGGAAGTGTCTCGACCGTAGCATGCTCGTCTGACTGCGTCAAATGT
>CAZOHW010000281.1:0-6091 GCA_964579525.1 uncultured Nitrospira sp.
TTGTGGCATGGACGGCACCTCCTCAGTGAGGCGTCAGCCTTACCACATCAAGCGGGAGGGAATAAATCAGACCCTCCCTAACTGGGTTGCCCTGCGCGAATGATACGGCTACAACGCCTATAGTGATGCTCTTGACGCAAGGTGTTCCCTCCACTGTAGGACAACAGAGCGAGGTCATCGATGCATGTCCCTGTCACTCGCATTTTGTTTCGATGCAGTGGAACTCTCCGCAACCTCAATCTCTGGCAACTCCATTAAAGTTGAAGGCACCGGCGCTGCTTGCATCACTGCCTGCGTCGTCTCTGTTCCGACCTCCCGTCACTGGCTAACCCGCATATCGATTCCTTGCTGCAACCTAAGTACGGCGTGTGTCCTGTCGCGCGTTCTCGGCAGGGCACCACGTACCACTGAAACGGAATTGACAGCTCACATGAGATCATGCGTGGTAGATAGTCGCGCCGCTTTCCCTCCAAGCCGTGCATACAACAGTTTTCTTGTCTTCATCATCCTCATGGTTCTGACAGGCTGTAGCGTCTTGCGGTCACAACCGGCGCCTGCGCCGGATCCGGCAATCACGATTGTGGTCGCTCCGGTGTCTCTGGAGGCAACGATTAGAAAAAGCACACAGATTCATTCGTTCAATACCGCACCGACGCCACAGGATGAACCCCGCATCAAAAAACAACTGATAGAAGAAGTGGAACTCCACACTCAGCGTATTCTCATGGAACACTTGGCCAAACAGCCGGGATTTACCGTCATCCCTTTTGAAGACACCCAACGCTTGCAGGAGCAGCTCAATCTACCCGGCAGAATTCTCGAAGAAAGGGAGGTCAGGCTTCTGGCCGAGCAGGCGAAGGCAGACATCGTTGTCGTTGCCCGTATCGCAGCCTATGGCTCAGTGCCTTGGAAATACTGGGCAGCCGGGTTAGCGACCCAAAACCTCATCGAACTTATGGTGGTGGGCTTTGCGACCGGATGGAACCCCGCCGCAGTCGGTGGATATTTTGCAATCGATTTATTGCTCATTGACCTGCCGCTCTGGGCTGGCGGCGCCTATATTGCCGGATGGGCGTTTCGCCCCGTAATTGTGGAAGTGGATGCCGTCCAGCTTAGGTCATGCCCCGGTACCATTTGGAACAAGCAGAAAGAGGGCATCAAGGGTCCGGGCAAAACCCTTGATGGATACCCGCCTGAAGAACGCAAACTTAAACATATTCAATTGCAGGCGAATCTTGATAGCGCGATGGAAGAGATTGCCGAAACCGCAAGTCAGAAACTCCGGCTGCAACCGTGTACGGAGCAAGGGCAACCAATCAAGATACGGCGGTGGTCACTATGGCCGTTCTCGTCATGGCCATTCTGAAAAATAAATCCCGCAAGGCCGAGGCCCTGCGGATCTGGCGAGTTAATACTCGCCAGGCAGCCTGATGGCATTGCAACGTAAATTTACCCTGGGGCCAGTGTCGACGTTCGGAGTGCCAACCACTCAGCTGGTGACGAGTTTTCCATCTAAATCGGAATTGGCGCTGAATCTCTCCACGGATCAACGCTTCATCACCTTCATGGGCTATCTCGCGAACGTCAATGCGTTGGATATCTCCAACTCCAACACTCCCAATCATGTCGATGCGACAAATCCAGTCAACTTACAATACCAGGGGAATTGCCCAGATGGATGCCACCGGGGCAAGCGGCACTGTGCAAGTGACCGCCGTGAATGCCTACAGTGGGAACAACGGACGGGCGGTGGTTCTGGATAGCACAAATACAGTATGTCATGGTCGGCAATGCCGAGAACGGATCCGGTACAGAACCCATCCATCAGCAATGCCACGCCTCCAACCTCTTACGAGGCAACGGAGAAGTTTTGGCATCAATATGATGAGAATGTACCGCACCCACACCATGCTGGAAACTACATAGGCTGTTCCTTGATGGTGTGACAATCTGGATGATTACAGGGGCAAACCGCTCCCTGGGTGGGGGCATTGCGGCAGGCGTCAGAGCAGAATTCTTTTCTCGCTCCAACGCTACATTTACACTGAGGATGGGCACATTTTTTATCAGCCATGATTACCTCCTAGTTCGCGCTACTTTCGCGCGGCACACTTGAATCGCGAACTAGGTTAATACCTTGGGATAGCGTGGAGTCTCTTCTTTGCGCCTGATGTGGGCTCCAAAAAGAAAGCCCCGCCCTTTTTCAAGGACGGACCTTAGTCGAACAGTGCAATTTTTATATTCTGTTCCCGAGAGCGTTCCCGCCCGTTCAAAATATTTCCACTGCCCTCTTCTAATGTCAGAGTATCGCATTCATAGCCCTGCCAGTACTAGGAAAACCTCTACAACAAACACTTATTCTGATGAGCACAATCGGCTAGATGTACATATTAATGATGGTAAGGACTCTCACCACGATAAACGTTCGTTTGGCCACTTGAGAGTAAATGGCAGCCCCTCGTCGGTTTATCGGCGCATGGGTACGAGAAGAGCGATACCGTGACGTACGTACGTTTTCTTCGTTGGAACGATCGTAGTATGATGTAAATGCGATGGACAATCCTCTCAACAAAAGTCGTGCAGACAAGGTCTCCCTCATCACACCATGGATCGACCCTGAAGAACGAATCACCGTGCAATTTGACGATCAGCGCGATATCAACACAATCGTAACAGGTTGCAGTGAGTGGTTAGTGGATCTTGAGTTGGAAACCCCCGTACCCCACATCCGGCAGAAACTGTCGATCCCACTGAGCGAGGTTGAGGTCTCAGAAGATCCCACCCACTATACGCGCGATCCCGACCGACCGTTACAACACAAGCGGCTGCTCTTGATCATCAAAGGCAAGCGCCCAGCCATCATATATTAAACGAGCCGCAACCAGATCACTGTCCTTCGCTGAAACCACCACGCCATGTCATCGCCGTCATCCCCTGCGCGATACCCAATTGACCATGGACAGGGCAAGAGTTGAGAGAACGAGAAGGGGTCCAGTATGATGACGGCATCACCATCGAAGCAGTAAGACCATCATAATAGGAAGAGCAGCGTC
Organism: uncultured Nitrospira sp.; assembly: GCA_964579525.1. Lineage (GTDB taxonomy): Bacteria > Nitrospirota > Nitrospiria > Nitrospirales > Nitrospiraceae > Nitrospira_D. The sequence continues at coordinate 3,054 of CAZOHW010000281.1, forward strand.
TCTCTACCGATGATGGGCCTCGACATGGAGGAATGGAGTGAGCAATGCGGTGGATCAAGAGAATTCTGATTGGGCTGGTTGTCCTGGGTGGTCTCACCTACCTCTATTACACCGAAGTGAAACCGATCGTCATCTTCGGACTCCGATCTGACTATGCCCATGCCATTCCCCATCAAAACGTGCCGGAAGGTTTGACGAGCCTCAAAGCCGAATCGTGTGGCACATGCCACACCGATATTTACAACGAATGGAAGACCAGCATTCACGCACAAGCCTACAACGATCCCTTCTTCCATGCCTATTGGACCAAAGATAAGCACACATGGGTCTGCCTCAATTGTCATTCACCACTTGAAAACCAGCAGCCAACCCTGATTACAGACATCCCCCGCGACCGAGTTGAACGAGCCGTCCAAGAACCGAATCCGCATTACGATAAAGACTATCAGCTGGAAGGCGTCACCTGCGCGGCCTGTCACGTGCGAGATGGGGTAATCCTTGGCCCGTTTGACGATGCCAAGGCGCCTCATCCGACGAAATATGATCCCATGTTTCGCACGACACAACTGTGTTATCGCTGCCACAGCGTCGTGGGAGGACCGGCGCAGTTTTATAACGGCGGGCCCTGCGGCACCTATCCCGAATACGAGGACGGGTACTGGAAGAAAGAGCGCGGTTTCATCTGTCAAAACTGCCATATGCCGGAGATCGAACGACCGGCCGCAATCGGTGGCCCGGTCCGCCAAGGTCGTCAGCATCTTTGGCGGGGTGGACACGATCCTGCCATGGTCAAGCGGGCCATCGACGTGAAGATCCTGGCTGAGCCGGCCGAACCGAAACCAGGCGACAAGGTCCGAGTCACACTGACCCTCATCAATGCTGGCGCGGGGCACAAACTCCCGACAGGAGACCCCGATCGCCACTTCACCGTCGAGTTTGCAGTTGAGGATCAGAGCGGGAAGGTATTGGAGAAGAAATCAGATACCATGGGGCGCTGGATCATGTGGCAACCAGCCATCGTCGAACTCTACGACAATCGGCTCATGCCGTTAGCCAGCCGAGAGTATACTTTCGAGTATCAAATGCCAAACGAGAGTGCCGGGCTCAAATTGAGCACGAAGGTTCGTTACCACATCCAAACAGAACAGCAGCATCAGATGCTGATCGATAAGTATGGCCTCACGGCCAAGGACCCCTACAACTTTCCCGTGTACGAACGAGCGGTTCCTCTCACCGGTAATCTAGCCCAAGCCTTCCGTCAACCCGCCCTCCATACAGACCTCGCTTGCGCGGCGCCTGATCGCGGTTGAAGAGGAACAGTGATGGATGGAATTGGCAGGCTGTAGAACTGCATCGCCTCGTCTCCCGCAAACTGGCGCTCCAGCACCCCGCTCTAGTTTGCTCACGTTACCTACTGTCTCTTGCTCCACAACCTTTCGCCCAATCACCTTGTGCGTCTTCACCAGCCGCCAGATAGTGATGGTTCTGCTATGGTTTCAGCATTCCCGTCATGCTCAAGTGGTTCACGGAATCCCGAATTAATTCGATCATGGGTTCCGGAAAGCCTCCTAGTATCAGCAGCAGGGAGGCGATGAATCCCAGTGACACGACGGCCGTCCAACCTGCCGACTGCACCGACTGAGCAACCTGCCACCCGGCGGCTGTGTCAGGTGCCGGTTCTTCATCGAACATCGTCACAATGAGCCGAAGATAATAATAAACACCGATCGCACTATTGACGATTAACGCTAGTACGAGTAACCACTGATCGGCCTCGATGCCGGCCGCGATAGCATAAAACTTTCCGACAAATCCGGCTGTAACCGGAAGACCAGCCAGCGACAGCAGACTCAGCATGAACATGACGGTCAGCCAGGGACGAATCCAAAACAGTCCGCGATAGTCTTCAAAGTCTTCTGCGTCACCTCGTCCTGTCGAGAGAACGGTTACTACGCCGAAGGCACCCAACGTCATGGTGAAATAGGCGATCACATAAAATGTAACGGCTTCAGCAGCGACGGACCCGCCGGCCACCAAGGCCACCAGCAGATACCCGAAGTGCGCGATCGACGAGTAGGCCAGGAGTCGTTTGACGTTCTGCTGCAGGAGCGCGAGCATGTTGCCGACGACCATTGAGGCTACCGCGAGAAGGCTGAGTATGTGCTCAAGCCCGCTCACCTCAAAGACCCGCAGTTCGGAGGTGAAACGGAGTAGGAGGGCCACAACTGCGCCTTTGGAGACCGTCGCAACGTAAGCCGTAATGGGAGCGGGGGCTCCTTGGTATACGTCCGGGATCCACATATGAAACGGCGCCAGGCCAAGCTTGAATCCGACACCGACAAGGACGAACACAAAACCTCCCAGCCAGAGTCCGGAGATGGTCTGCCTCATTTCCACCGACGCAGCCGCTCCGTGAAAGGTCATGGATCCGCTTTCAAAGTAAAGAAGGGCCAGACCAAAGAGCAGGAATGCCGAGGCGGACGCGGACAGGATCAAATACTTTACGGCTGCTTCCAATGGGCCGCGGCGTGTCCGTAGATAACCGATTAAGCTATAGAGAGACACGCCGATCAATTCGAGTCCAAGAAAGAAGGAAACGAAATGCGCTGCGGCGGTGAGGACCAACCCGCCGAAGGTGGCAATCAACAAGAGTAGGTAGTATTCTTCGAATTCTTCATGCTCCGCGAAATGGAGCTTCAAGTATCCATACGAGAGGGATATTACAACCATGGTCGCGGCTAACAACAGCCCCATATACAACAGCGCGTAGGTGTCCAGGATCAATAGCGATGTGACAGGTCTCGGTGCGCCGGGTATGGCCAGGGTCAAAGTCGCCGGGGTGACCAGGCATGATACGAATGAGAGGACAGCGACCGGCGCCTGGTGCGGCCGGAAAACGATCACGAGCATCGTGACGATGGAACGGACTCCTAGGGGCATGAAGGGTGAGAGGGGGATCAAGTCCTGCGACGTCATGGTGCACCCAGCGGAGAGCTGCACATTCCTGTCGAACGCCGAAGATCCGATCGAATGTTCGG
>CAZOHW010000282.1:0-6078 GCA_964579525.1 uncultured Nitrospira sp.
CTAGTATCTCGGCAATCCATTCGTTGATATGGAGTGCGATGACTTGCAGTCGGATCACTTCAAGGACGAAGCCTGCTCCGATCGTGATCAGAAAATAGAGCGTCCCTGCCTTCAGAACCTGCATGAGACCATGCGGCTTTTTCTTATCGGTCATTGTCTCTGGTGAGAAGGTCACGGGAAGGATCCTGGTTTCGGAGAGATCCGACCTCTAGAGGAAACGGTGTGGATAGCGGCTACTTTGAAACGGATGACCGGCCCTTTGCCACTCGTCGAGGCCCATCACAACCGCTGCGGTGTGCGTGAATCCAAGCGCCTCAAGGGGCTGCGCCGCAAGCGACGCACGCCTTCCGGATTGGCACTGCAGAATGATGGGCTTCTCCATGTCGGCCTTATCTGGTGCACCGACATGGTTCCAGATCTGAGATTCTATTAGACCACGAGGAATGTTGATGGATCCAGGAACATGTCCAGCGGCGTATTCATCGGGTTCGCGCACATCAATGATCAACGCTGAACCTGAGTTGTCCACGAGTTTCCGGTATTCATCCATGCCGATCACCGTCACCCGCTTCTGCGCCGCTTCAACTTTTTGTTTCACCATCGGAGGGGAACTCTGCGCCAATGCGAGGACGTGAAGAGACAGCATGCCACTGGCTGTGATGGCTAGGAGGGAGAGGGGTCGCATTCGCATCGATATTCCCCCTTGAGACTTGTTCAAGCTGATATGCTCAGTCTAGCCGGATTCGACACAGCGCTCAAGGTGTGGAGATGAAAAAATTATGTGGAAGCGTCAGGGAAGGTTGAAACCATTGCCTCAATTGAGGTCATGGGAGATACTGAGGTCGGTTCATAAGAATTTGTTGATTGTGTTGGTTAGCGGCATCGTGGAGGGAACATGAAGGCCAAAAAGTCTAAGGCTGAGGATCAGGACAAGGCTGCTGAGCTGCGCGGGGGGAATGATCCCTTTCAACGGTTGTTGGGGCTGATGTTCAAGGCCCATCCGTGGCACGGCGTCTGTATTGGAGGAGAAGCTCCGGATGTGGTGACGGCCTACATTGAAATCGTCCCTACCGATACGGTCAAATATGAAGTGGATAAGGGGAGCGGTTTCCTCAAGGTGGATCGGCCACAGCGGTTTTCCAATTTCTGTCCGGTCTATTATGGACTCATTCCGCAAACTTATTCAGGGGATGGGGTCGCCGGCATCTTCGCAAAGCGAGTCCGGCGTAAGGGCATGATTGGTGATGGCGATCCGCTCGATATCTGTGTGTTGTCGGAAAAGAGCATTCCACACAGCGACATTCTGCTCACAGCGTTGCCGATCGGTGGGTTAAGCCTGGCGGATGGTGGAGAAGTCGACGATAAGATCATTGCCGTGATGCGAGACGATGCCGTCTATGGCAACTTTACGGATGTGTCGCAATGCCCACCCTCACTGTTGGATCGACTCCGACATTATTTTCTTACCTATAAGAGCGCCCCGGGGGCGACTCAGCATAAGGTGGAAATCACCGGGACCTACGGGCGTGAGGAAGCGCTGAAAGTCATTCGTGCCAGTCATGCCGACTATCGCGCACAATATCCGGAACTCAGTTCCCTGTGGCCGAAGAATCTATAGAGTCTGCGAGAGCATCCATAGATTGCTTCCCTTAGCCTGTTCTCTACGAGACCGTGGTTCAGACGGCCTTTTAGGGCAAGCTCTTTCGATTAGACCGCCGGTTGAGCGATTTCGCATGAGACCGCCGACGGTTGGGATCGAGACGCCAGGTGTTTCCCTTCCGCAGCAGCATGCCGAGGAGCAGCCACGCGTCGGATTTATCGGGTGGAGGAGGGGAAACAGGTTGTTGACCACCTGCGCGTGCAGGAACCGAGACGAAGTCGATTTCGAATCCTTCTTCAATTTGTGAATTCACCGTCAGATTATCGTGATCGAGGAGCGATGGCGGGCCAGGAATCGGCGCCGTTTCCGCCTCGGCATAGCTGATCCAGAGGGAGAGGCTTTTCGATTGAGGTGGTAATGCAATAGGGACGTCACAAGGCACGCAAATATCCCTTCCATAGTTGTCAATAGCATAGCCTGGTGAAACGATAATCGAAGAACGATCCTGGCCGATTCGAATGTGTAGCCCTGAGACGATTCCCGCTCCATATAGATGAAGATTCCGGAATCGCGCCTTCTCACGGTAATAGGTCTGCTCGACCTGCAAATCCTCTGCACTTAAGAGTCGCCCGTCGAAGAATCGCGGCTGTGTGAATACCATGTGAATCATCTGCGATGTCCTTTCAATCGAGACATCCGGGGCAAGCTTCTCCAGCATGGTCTCCTCATGTGGAGCGGCCGGCCAAGTTTAGCGGAAATCGAAAGGTGGATCTATGGCATGAACATGATTGGAATCATGGGAAGGGTACAACACCTTACGGTGCGCAATGAGACGATGTAGATGATTGCTCCAAGGAGCATTCCTGAGACGTGCGGGCGCTTCTTCATAAGTCAATACATTCAAGATCTCGCACGGTGGTTGAATGGCGAGAGTTGTGAGAAGGGGAGGTGCGATTCTTCTCTGGCAGCCGTATCATCAGCTCTGGTTGCCAGACTTTCTTGATTTTGATTTCCTCATACAAGGATCAGGTAGCCTGGTTGCTTGGTTCCGGCCACTCTCGATTCTTGTGACGGTTGAGGAATTGGATCAGCGCTTGACGAAGGCTGCGGTTGAGGCAGAGACGTGATTGGTGGGGGACCCGTACAAACTCGACGCCACACTCAAACCCTTGCGCCCATGTGACTCGGCCGACGTCTATTGATAGCGCTGATGTTTGATCCGGCAAGAGCAAACTCACTCGTATGTGACTGCCGATGGGTATTGTTCGATCGCATACGATTGAGCAGCCGTACATCGAGAGATTGCGAAGCATGCCCTCACAGACAAACGACTCTCCACCAACGATCAATGGAGCGTGATAGAGAAATCGATTGTAGGTTCGTGCATTGGTGGTGTGCGGCATCTGTGCTCCGTGATGACGCTAATTGTATCGAGATGATTGGGTATGCGGTATCCTACATTGGGAGGGCGAGCGTGGACAAAGGGAGGGCTCAGATATCCATAAAGTACGGAGAAACCCCTGTGATCCTCTCTGAAAGAGGGTGACACTACGGCCTGGCCAGTAGTTCTCCTACTAAATGGTTGGTTTCCCCTAGGGCCGCCCGATTCACCAGCTCCTAGCGTATCCGGACTGCCGTTCCTGAAGTTCCGCAGAGATACTCTGCAACACCTCTCCCAGACATTGTCATCGTTTCTTTCTCTGGAGGGATAACGGAGCTGAAGATGAGGATGGAACCGTGAGGATCAATGTGCCCGATCATCTTGGCACCGGTGAGCGTATAGGATTGATCACTTGCCCGGAAGGCCCCTTCTTGGCTCATACTCCCGTTTGGTTTCACGGTATAGCTGAGTTCAGCCGTCTCTTCGAATAACATGGGAGTTGTGTAGGTGAGAACAAGCGTGCCCTGTTGTGTGAGGTGAGCAGTCCCATGACCATTGTAGACGACGGTTCCATGGAAGTAGAAGTGAAGAGTGAAGCCTAGTGCGCTGTCGGTACAAGTTTTGGCAGCCGTGAATCGCTGGTCAACAATATCGATGTTGATAGGACATTTGCGTGAGCCTATGAAAATGTTGTGTTTCAGAACTGCGGTTCACTATGCTCAATCGAAGCAGGAGGAAAGTTGGGATCGATTGGCTGTACGATTCAGGCGGAGGTTGGTTTTACAAATCGCCTAGGAAGCGGCAATACGGCAGGAATTGGAGGAAGCGACATCATTGTCACCGATTGTTTCGAATGAGGTGATGCCTTCTACGGTCCCACTTTCACCACCTAATAGTCCCACATTCTATTACGCACCACGTCTTCTTCGTGCCAGAGATCACGAACCTGAGTGGGTTAGTTCGGCTTATCTAGTGCACGGCAACGGCCTGGGACTCTCGGGCAGCCAGACTCTTTCGGCGATTAGTGGAAATGGTGCGGTCAATGATGGCGCCGCAATTGAAGCATTTCCATGCAAAAAACACGAGAAAAAAATCTGAGAATCGTTCCAACGCCATCATTCCCTTACACTTTGGACAGTCCATTGATCCCCTCCCTTGAGTGAGTTCGGTTCACAACCGATGACGTACTCAAGCAAAAGCCGCACCACAGGGGCATGGCTCGGTATTTCAATGACTTAAGAAATACGTAGTTGCACGTGGCCGATTGTTTCCATAAAATTGACGGTGTGAGACGGCGCAATCCGTCAATGTTTTGTCAGCGTGAGAGCGTAAGCAACCATTTTAATAATTATTGCTAATGTTGTGTTCGAAGAAAGAGATCGAAGGCGGAGGTGATCGTTGCGTGGTTGGATTCACGAATGGGTTGTTGCAATGAGGCCCCCATGCGGGGCTTTGTCAAGGGAGATAACTGGTCGATACCGGCTTGTTTGAAGTTCAAGATGGCTCTGATCCTACGATGAGAAGTCTTGATCTCCGTGGCGAGATCAAGCTCATGTGGACAAGAAGAGTTTTAGGATGTGTTCTTGTGTTTGAGCAAATCCGCCAATTTGGCGAAGGGGGTGAAGATGGATGGTCGTTCTGAATCCTGCCTTCTCAGTGTTTCATCGGGCCTGTCAGCCACCAGATAACGCTGATGCTCATGGTCATGACAGTAAAGGCACAGTAACTCCCAGTTGCTCCCATCGGGGGGATTATTGTCATGATCGTGGTCTTTGTGATGAACCGTAAGCTGGTTTAACTTCTTGCCATCAAATTCTCGTCCACAGTGGGCACAAATCCATGGAAATAATTTGAGCGCGAGGGTTCGATAGGTCTGCTTGTTCTGCGAGGTGGTGCTCTGTGCCATGAGCGCCTCCCTGGGATCGGTGACTCGGCACGCATTTATTCTACACCAGGTCTTGGACTAAAACCCACTATGTATTATCAATATGAGTACATGATTTGCCTCTTAACGGTTGACGAATGCATGTGTGCGGATCTTATGTGCGCGGATCTAATGAGTCGGTATGGGTATGGTCTGGCCAGCGGTGCAGGCGAGATGTGAGGGAATCTCCAATTGTCCGGATGGACGGAATCCCCAAGCTGTGGCGAGCGCTTGGCAGGTCAGGTGTTGAATGACCTTGTCACTGTGTTCGACACAGTGCGGGTAATAGGCGGTGCCTTGCAGAACGGTTTCTTGACCTTCCACAGAAAGACCTCGCACCGTGACGCTCACAGTGAAGTGTGTGCCGCAGTGTGGCTCTAGCAGTGCTCCATCTAGCCCTTCTTCTTGTTCAAGAAGGAGTACAAAGTCTGCGTTTTGTTCCGCTGCCATTGTGAACACGGTTTGGCGATTCGATGAAACGGAAGAATTCTGAGGAGAGGGAAGGATCGACGAATAGTGATGTGATTTGAGCCATTCGCCGACTATGCGGGTCAGGAGTGGGTTACCAAAAATGAGGATGCGCTGCTGGTCAGTGGGCAAATGCGTATGAAAGCCGTTGGTGATCGGATAGTGGATGCCAGGGGGTGGAGCTTTAGAGGTACATCCATTGAGGGCGAGCAACATGGTGAGCAGGCATGTAAACGTAATGGTTGAATCGATGCGATTTCGTAGTTCCATAAAAAGAGAGTATAACAAACGCGCATCATGTGGCCGGTGAACGAAACGGTAAGAAAAGGTTTAGTTCTGTTCGCTCTACTCTGGAAAGAGGAAATGGACGAGATTCTTGAGAGTTTAAACATTCGGGCGAAGTCTAAAGATAAGATGGCCTATGCCTGTCTCCATCCAAGTCTCTGAGTCGTGCGTGATGGTGTCTTCTGGCCTTTATCGACTCGGCCAGGATTGGATCGGCACCGTGGAGATGGCATTTTGTGGCGAGCCTTCGATCACACGATCGCTATAGGCCAGATAAATATAGGTTTGGCGTTTCTGGTCGAAAAAGCGAACAACCTGAAGTTTTTTGAAAATCAGAGACCGGCTTTCACTGAAAACCCGTTCTCCTTCCTTCAACTCACCCACCAGGCGGATCGGACCGACTTGACGACAGGCCAGTGA
>CAZOHW010000283.1:0-6074 GCA_964579525.1 uncultured Nitrospira sp.
GAATGGTGAATGACCATACGAAGGGGTGCTTCTGCAAGCGGCGTCTCCGGTCATAACAGGTTATGAATACACTCGAGGAAAAGAAACAGGCAACTTTTCTAATGGGGCTTCTGAGACCGGGCTTGGAATGTGTGGACTTGAGGATGAAACATCGCCTGCCATTTTTCCCTCTTTTTCACGGCCGCACAGCCTGGTTGCGCAGGAACGAAGCACGGTCGAGGAAGCCTACTAGGGCGACGCCGCGGTAGGGTCGCCTTCAATCGATGTGCTGCCGGTTCGTCTGTGTGAGGAGTATCGTGTCGAAACAGTGCTGGAGTCGTTGCCCTTTACCTGCAGCGGGTGGCTAGAAGAAGATCCCTCGATCTTCAGGCAACCATCGGCTCAATGATCGTCAAAGATCAAGCTTGGACGAGTCGTGGCGCTATTCGGGGACCAGCTCATAAAGGCCCTCGCGCGCGATCGCAATCCCGACCATACTCTCCGCGACATGGGCTGATCCATTTTTTGGGTTCACACTGACCTGTCGCGCATTAGTGCCCCACCGGTCTAGTTAAAACTCCCAGGATTGCCTCACTTCTCATATTCAAAGTAGGATGGGCGCCCAAAATCGGCTCTTTACTGGTGTTGCCAGAGTGGGCGTGTTTCGTGAGGGATGCGCGAGGGCAACCAAGTCCGAAACAAAGGAATTTGGCGTTCGACCGATCACACTCACGGCTGACATGCTAGAAAATATTTTCCCGAAACTTTAAGGGTGGTTTATCTATTTGAGTGGGCTTACAGCGTATCCCGAAGGTCGACCAGCACAGGCCTTGATTCTGGTGCCCCAATACGCTTGCTGCGGCATCCGTGGATGAAAAACATGGACCGAGGTCTATTAGGCATCAATCTCTCAATGGAGAAAGGAATACTGTGATGACAGTTGTATCGAGAGCGCTCATCGGTTGCGTTGCAATAGCCGTTGCGGTCGCAAGCTCTGCTGCAGCTGAGGGGTGCCTGATATTCTCGGCATCCGGCTCGGCATGCCGGCGCGTGAGGCCCATGCGAAACTTCAGGCCGCATTGCCGAACAATAAAATCCAGATCATGTCGGACGTGCTGCCGACGATTGACAAGCCGGTGATTAAAACATTTGCATCGGCACCGCCGGCTCAAATTATGATGGGAATGGAAGGCGATCAGGTGACGGTTGATGTCACGCTCCCGCCGAATAAGCAGGCAGTGTGGCGAGTGATACGCCAACATTTCTTCGCCGACAAGGGGATTCCAAAGACCACGCTGCTGGCATCGTTGCGCGAGAAGTATGGGAAGGAAACGTTCTCGAATGTGGGACAAGGGAAGCCTGCCTCAACGGGGGGCTGGCGCGTCGACCGGGTGAACTCCTGTTCCTCTCGCACAGCACGGACTCGCTCGATGCCGACACCAAACCTCCAACGGAGGATTTTCTTCCCCGCTCGATCAACGATTTCGTGGTGGACCTTGCACGCCGTTGATGTCGATCGTGTGATTCTTGGTTCGATGAGGGATGATGCCGGATTTGCCAGCAACCGATCGCGGTACCGTTGAACTTGAGTTATTTCGCCGAGCGCTATCCGATGCCGATCTGATATCACACTGAACTGGAGCTGCCATGGAATCACACTTCTTTAGTTTTATGGGTCAGTGGTTCATGTATTTTCTCCCCACCACCGTCGCGTGGGTCCGACTGCGAATGGGCAAGCAGATTCCTCTTTCCCTGGGGCAGATATTTTTCTTCAACCTGCTCCTTGCCTGGACCGTTGTCGTGTGGTTCCTCCTCATGGCCAACGCATTCGGCTACAATCCGGTGCCATGGCTCGTTTTCAAATTGGCGAAGTTGTTGCCGGCGTCCGGTCCGGGGCCCATGGGCACTCCGCAAACAGGGGAGTCTTTCTCGTCCCAAGGCCAGGTCTGTAGCAATTGCGGCGGCTCAGGGTCCATGACCTGTTCTCAGTGCCAGGGCCGCGGGAGCTGGTACACGCAGCCCACCAGTGCGGACGACGTGGCGCAATTGCAAACCTGCTCGTATTGCATGAGCAGCGGCCGCATCCAATGCCCCTACTGCGGCGGCGCTCACGGATAGCGGAAAGACAGGTCTCCATGGCATGCTCGGCATACTCGCCGTTCCGTTAGTGAGTCCGGCCTCACCGTGAGGAGGGCTATGTCGTATCGATCTGTCGTGATCATCGTTGTTGCCGCAGCCTACTTATGGCTCTCCGCGGTCACCATCGTCTTGGCGGCCGCGGACGTCACGCAAGCCCGGACATGACGCGAAAGCAGTTCCTACGTTCCCTCAAACAGGTCTCGTTGACGTTTGACGTGGACGTCCTTGCCGCCGACTCGGAAGACAAATCGGCGAACATGAGTCTCGGCGAGATCGTAAACGCAGCGCAAAAGAACCGAAAGTCCGCCTGTGCCCTGAGTGGCTTCGACAAGAACATGGGAATGTCACAGAGCGCGTGCTGAAGCGGGTACTATCCAGATTGGTGCACGATACGGAAGAGAAAACCTGTTCACCAGTCGGAGTCGTTCAGGATCCCTGCTTCATGGTCGAAACATATCTTCAGTCGTTCGAGTTGTGTAACATCAGTGGAGGGGAAGCTTTTGTCACATAACGTCCCTGACGTTCTATCCGGCTAGGGTCAACGACCCACCAACATGAATGCCGCTGTTGTGCAAAGTAGCAACTCATCATGGGAGTGGAATCCCGGCTAGTTCATGCTTCCTTCCTGAACTTGAGGGGATAGACTCGCGAATGCAGAACCGATCGCAGACTCGTCAACGCGGTGCCGATGATCTCATGAGGCTATCCGCCTGGGGCGGGAGGAAGCCTTGATAGCCTCGGTGACGTTCTGCCAACTCGAGAACGGAGAATGGTTGCCCATCGACCATTTCCGGTGCCGAAAAGATCTGCCGGAGTGATCCCCCCGGAGAGCCGACGATATTCCCGGCAAAGACCACACCTTTCTGCTTGAGTCGTGTCACGGATTTCTCAATATCCTCGACACGAACGGCCACATGGTGAAAGACCTTGTCGCCGAATTTCTTGACCCATCCGGGAATGATACTTGTCTTTCCTCGGTCATCATCATAGGCCTGGTCCACAAACAAGGCAGGATAGGCAGTTTTGCGATACACCTTGGCATACCAATCATTGTAGTGCAGCGTCTCATCATAGGTGTAGCCAAGGGCGACAAATGATTCGGCACCGCGGTCGATATCGAACGTGCGGATGGTGACATGGTCGATCACGGGCGAGAATCCGACCCCGGATTCATCGAGCATGTGCTGTAAGATATCTGCGGCCCTGTTGCAGGTGATATAGTCCGCGACCATCCGCTCCAGTAAGTTGTCGAGCTCTTGAGCCTGATCCATGGCGCGCTCCTTCTTTCGATTGAGTAACCGTTCGGCATTGGTCGCCATGCAAGGCACACGATCCCCCATGACGTGGCCGATCGCTGTCGATCCACGGAGTCTCAACCGAATTTGATGCCCTGAGCCAACGGCAAATCCGTTCCATAGTTGACCGTGTTCGTTTGGCGGCGCATGTAGGATTTCCACGCGTCCGAACCGGCTTCTCGTCCGCCGCCTGTTTCTTTTTCGCCCCCGAACGCTCCGCCGATCTCGGCGCCGGACGTGCCGATATTGATATTGGCAATCCCACAGTCGCTGCCGGCGGCTGAAATGAACTGTTCCCCATGGCGGAGATGATTTGAAAAGATCGCAGATGAGAGTCCTTGGGAAACGTCATTCTGCATCTGGATGGCTTCATCGATGGTCTGGAAGGTCATGACGTAGAGAATCGGCGCAAAGGTTTCGCGTTGCACGACGGGCCATTGGTTTTGTGCCCGTACGATGGTTGGTTCGACGAAATAGCCGTTGCGAGCCAGCACGCGGCCTCCACAGAGCACCTCACCGCCCTCTTTTTTAATCTCATCGAGTGCGGCGCGATACCCTTCGATGGCGACCTGATCGATCAGCGGTCCCATGAGCACATCCTGATCCAGTGGATTGCCGATCTGGACTTGCGCATAGGCCTTGACCAATCGCCCGATCAGTTCCTCGTATCGTGATTCATGGACCAGCAGTCGTCTTGTCGTGGTGCACCGTTGGCCGGCGGTGCCCACTGCCCCGAACAGAATGGCCCGCGTCGCCAAGTCCAGATCGGCGGTGTCATCGACGATCACGGCGTTATTCCCGCTCAGCTCCAGGAGCGTTCGCCCGAGTCGTTCTCCCACCATCGCGGCCACACGGCGGCCGACGGGCACCGATCCGGTGAAGGAGATCAGCGGCAATCGCTGATCCTGCACCATATGCTCCGCGAGTGCCGATTGATCGGTAATGAAGAGAGAGAAGATGCCTGTGTAGCCCAATTGCTGCATGACCCGATTACAGATCTGTTGCACGGCGACGGCACAGAGTGGGGCTTTGGGGGATGGTTTCCAGATGACGGTATCACCGGCGATCGCGGCCAAAAACGCATTCCATGCCCAGACTGCGACCGGAAAGTTGAAGGCGGTGATCACTCCAATCGGTCCCAACGGATGCCACTGTTCGCTCATGCGATGAGCGGGGCGTTCTGATTGCATGGTGGCGCCGTACAACATTCGTGACTGACCGACGGCAAAGTCCGCCATATCGATCATCTCCTGGACTTCCCCGTCTCCCTCCGCCTTGATCTTGCCCACCTCCGACGAGATGAGCGTGCCCAATTGATTTTTCTTTTCGCGCAGGGCCTGGCCGATGAGCCGAATCAATTCTGCGCGTTTCGGCGCCGGCACCAAACGCCATGAGCGAAAGGCCTCGGACGATTCCTTCACGATGCGCTGGTAATCGTCAGCGGAACAGGAATAGACACCGGCGATCTGCTCACCAGTCGAAGGGTTGATCGACGACACCAGCGATCCGTCATTGCGCCCGGACCACCAGCCGTGGCCGGTGCTCCCGCCGGAATTGACCGCTTGTATTCCTAAGTCTCGTAATGCCGTATGAGTCGTGCTCATCGAAAGCAGGCTCCTAATTCGTTAGATAAAAAATCCTTTAGGTGGATTGATTCCTGTGTGACAAACCCATGGTACTGCTCTGGATGGGACAAGACAAGATCCATGACGCAGCAGGCGCTCGAGGCGGTGGTGACTTGGATGGCCGACCAGAGTGTGCCCTTGATGCATTGCGGGTAAATCTTCTTCACGTAATTCTCCTCGAAAAAACCGCCGTGTGTGGTTCCTGTGACGGATGCATAGATTAGCACGACGTCCTGGAGCGTTTGAGGGATGGCATGTTCAAGGACACGCTTGAGCGTGTCGCGGTCCTCATTGAGCTTGAGATCCTTCATGAGCAGCTGGATCTTCTCACAGTGGCCGGGATAGCGGAGGGTTTTGTAGTTCATGGTTCGCACTTTTCCGGCATAACTGTCGGCGAGTGTCCCTAATCCTCCGGAGGTGTTAAACGCTTCATATAACAGTCCGTCGAGCTCGATCGTTTCGTACCCTTCCAACGGCTGTAGCGGGATTTTTTCGCCTTCTTCAATGCCGTAGCACAGGTTGCCATATTCGTTGATCAATCCATCGGTTGACCAGGTCAGCGAATACTTGAGCGCATTGCTCGGATGAACAGGCAAGGCACCCACGCGCATTTTGACGGTATCCAGCGTGTCAAAGTGCGTCATCAGCTCATGCGTCACGATACTGATGAATCCAGGCGCGAGGCCACATTGAGGCATGAAAGCCTGGGGTGCTCCGGTACTCAATACCTTGATCTGGTTTGTCACTTCAACGTCTTCCGTCAGGTCGAAATAATGGAGGCCATGCGTCAATGCGAGTCCGGCGACTGTCGGGTTGCAATAGTACGGAAGGCTGGAAAGGACCGCGTCAAACTGATGGACAGACAAATAGGTGCTGACGGCGTCGGGATGTCGCACATCAAGCAGACAGGGGGTGACCCGTTCTAATCCAAGGCGGTCGACGAGCTGTTTGGGAGCATCGAGACTGACATCGCCGAGATGGACGGTATAGGTTCCTCGCTGATCCAACAAACAGGCGATTAGCGAACCGATTTTCC
>CAZOHW010000284.1:0-6062 GCA_964579525.1 uncultured Nitrospira sp.
CAGTAATAGCCCCGCTGAATAATAAACCCATAGCAGCAACAGCACGACTTCGAGCAAGGATCCGTAGAGCCGCGCATAGACCGTCGCGTACTCACCATAGTTGACGAAGAGCACCTTGGCTGCAACCCAGAGCAGGCCAAAGAGCAGCCCGCCTGCCATGGCGTTCCGCCATCGAGGCCGGCGTCGAGGAACAAAGCGATACAAGAGGCTCACAGTGAAGAAGGCGAGAGAAAACGGGAGGGTGTAGGTCAGGTGAAAATCATGCGCGGCCAGGGCCACGAGGTCGAGTCCCCACAGTCTAGGCGCGTAGGTCGTCAGAAAGGTGATGGTTTGTGTGGCGCCATAGGAGATGAACAGCAGGAGTCCGGTCGACCCCAGAAGCGCAATGGAGATCGCCGTAGAAATCAGCGGGTGGCGCCTCTTGGTACTTTCGAACACCACATTGAGGGCGTACTCCAGTTCATAGAAGACGAGTCCTCCAAACCAGAAGAACGATAAGAATACGAGCCACCGGATACCTTCCAGCAGGCTGATGCGATGGAGCTCTTCGGCCAGGTGTTCTCCCAAGGAAGGAAGAAACCCTTTGAGGAAGCTCAGCATAAATTGTTCACCGATAATGTTTTGGTTGACCAGAAAGCTGATGCCGTAGAGGAGGAGAAAGACCAGGGGAAAGAGTGAAAGCAGTGAGAAAAATGCCAGCGCAGCCGCGAGGCTCGGGCAGCCTTGGCGCAGGAAGATCTTCACGGACTCCAGGAGGAAGCGGAGGATAATCATGAGGCTCCGCATGCGGATCGGCCACGCACGGTGGACTTATTTGAGCGTCAACACCGCGTGCATGGTGAATTGCACGAGCGGATTTGGGTAAATGCCGAAGATCACCACACCGGCTACTGAGCAAGCGAGCACGATAGAGAGCGTTGGTGACATGACCAATTGAGGGGAGCGGTCCGTGACCGGACCCGGTTCATGCATGTACATGACCATCACGATCCGGAGGTAATAATAGGCCGAGATGACGGCAAAGATGAGTGCAATGACCGCGAGCCATGTCATGCCGGCATCAACGGCAGACATAAAGACATAGAACTTTCCGATGAATCCTGCGGTCGGCGGGATGCCGGCTAAGGAAACCATGAAAATTAACATCAAGAGAGCAGCTAAGGGATGGCGTCTGGCTAAACCAGTGAAGTCCTCGATCTCCTCTCCTTCGAGGCCTCCTTTGCGGAGCATCGCGACGATCGCAAATGCGCCAAAGGTCATAAATGAGTACAGCGACAGATACAGGAGCACAGTGGCGATGCCAGACGAGTTGCCGGGCTGACCTGCCGCCACGACGCCGATCAATGCGTAGCCGGCATGCGCGATGCTGGAGTAGGCCAACATCCGTTTGATATTCGTTTGGACCAATGCCACGACGTTGCCTAACAACAGCGTCGCAATGCACAGGAGAAGGAATATGACGGACCAATTGGTTTTTAATCCGCCCAATCCTTCCACGAATACTCGGAGAAAGGCACCGAAGCTCGCGGCCTTCGATGCCACAGCCATGAAGGCCGTGACGGAGGTCGGCGCGCCCTGGTACACATCCGGTGTCCACATATGGAATGGGACGACGGCTAGTTTGAACCCGAATCCGACAGCAAGCAAGATCGTGGCAAACAGCAATAACGGATTGTCCAAGCTTTGCCCGGTGATGGCCGCGGCGATCTCAGGCAGTCTGGTGCTGCCGGTAGCTCCATACAACAGGGAGATTCCATAGAGGAGAATACCGGAAGAAAAGGCACCCAACACGAAGTACTTCGCCGAGGCTTCCAATGATCGTGGCTCCGACCGTTTGAGCCCCGCCATGACGTACAACGCGAGGGACATGAGCTCAGTGCCCAGGTACATCGTCAGCAAATCTTCCGCCGAGACCATGACCATCATCCCAGACAGCGCGAGCAAGACGAACCCGTAATACTCGCCGAAGTACAGCCGTTCTTCTTTCAGATAGGAGTACGAAAGGAGAATGGTGAGGCCGGTGATAAAGTACAGCAGCAGCTTCCAAAAAGCTCCATAGGCATCGATGACCACGAGTCCGCTGAAAATCGTGGTGGACCCTCCCATCTGGGAAGCCGTCAAGCCCATGCAAATCGCAAGCACTCCCAGACTTAGCCACACCAACCCATCTTTGTCGGAGGCACGAAGCACCGGATCGAGGGCGAGTACCAGGCAGGCTGCTGTGATGACCAGCAACTCGGGGAGGATGAGGAAGAGGTCTCCTGCTGAAATCGTCATGGTTGCCCACCTTCCGTCATGGCTTGATGGGCCATCGGGTCCACTGTGGACGGTATCTCTACGAGAGCACGTGAAACAGGGGTATATCGAGATCCGCCAGCAGGCTGTGCATAAGCAGACGCCGAGGTACGGGCAATGACTTTCTCTATGCTGGGGTGCATTCTAGTTAACATTGGATTAGGAAACAGGCCGATGGCAAAGACCAATATTACGAGCGGCACGAGTGTGACCATCTCCCGAAGGTTGATATCGCGAAGTTTCGGAAGGTTTTCTGGGACGGGAGTCCCAAAGGCGACACGTTGAACCATCCAGAGCATGTACGCGGCCGCCAGGATGATTCCGAGGGAGGCGAAGGCCGTCGCCATCTTGCTCCAGAGAAATGTCCCAGCAAGCACCATAAATTCTCCGACAAAACTATTGGTGCCTGGGAGCCCTAACGAGGATAAGGACAAAATCACCAGGAATGTCGCATAGCGAGGCATTGGTTTGGTGAGGCCGAGGTTATCCGAGATTTGTCGGCTGTGGGTGCGCTCATAAATCACTCCTACGCAGAGAAAGAGCCCACCGGTGGTGATCCCGTGATTCACCATCTGCATGACGGCGCCCTCGATCCCCTGGATGTTGAACATGAAGATCCCGAGCGTGACGAACCCCATATGACTGACACTCGAATAGGCAATGAGTTTTTTCAAGTCGGCCTGGGCCAGTGCCATGTAGGCGCCATAGATGATCGCGATAATTGAGAGCACGACCATCAAGGGAGCAAGCAACCTTGAGGCATCAGGCAGCATCGGCAGGCTGAAGCGTAGGAAACCATAGGTGCCCATCTTGAGCAGCACACTGGCCAGAATCACGCTGCCTGCCGTCGGCGCTTCCACATGCGCGTCGGGCAGCCAGGTATGGAATGGAAACATCGGGACCTTGACGGCGAATGCGGCGAAGAATGCGAAGAACAGCCAGATCTGCAACGATTGAGAATAAGTCACTTGGCTCAAGTGAAGAATATCGAAGGTGTGGTCGCCCTGGAAATACAACACTAAAATCGCCACGAGCAGCAACACGCTTCCGGCAAGGGTGTAGAGAAAAAACTTCATCGTGGCATAGAGCCGATTCGGCCCACCCCAGACTCCGATCAACAAGTACATCGGGATGAGCATCGCTTCCCAGAATACGTAGAACAGCACGAAATCCAACGCACAAAAGACTCCAATCATGGTGCTTTCCAGGATCAGGAGCATGGCCATGAAACTCCGAATCCTCGTCTCAATCGCATGCCATGAAATGAGGATGCACAGCGGCATTAATACGGTCGTCATGAGTACGAGCGGCAAACTGATTCCATCGAGGCCGAGTCGGTAAGAGATGGGTGGAGATACGATCCACTGCGCCGATTCCAGAAACTGCATCTGACCGGACGAGGCGTCAAACAGCCACCAGAGTGGGAGCGAAATCAGGAGGTTGGCGATAGTGACGGCAAGGGCTGTGACTCGGACGGAGGTTTCCTTTACGGCAAAGACCACGACCGTTCCGGCCAGTGGGAGGAGGATTAATGAGGTCAACCAAGGAAATCCAGTCATCGTCATTCCTGTTGTGCACCACACTGAACGAATAAGCTCATGCTCACATCATCCATGCCTGGGACTGCTACGTTGAGTGTTGTCATTTCAAAATAAGAGGTATGCCGTCAAGATGACCATTCCTACCGCCATGGCCAAGGCGTAGTGTTGGGTTTCTCCACTTTGAATCAGCCTCAACACCCACCCACCCCGTGCAATCGCACGGGCAAGCCCATTGACGGCCCCATCGATAATGTTGACATCGATCCACTTCCAGAGTCCTGAGGCGACGGCGAGCGTTGGGTGTACAAACATCCGATCATAGGCTTCATCGACGTACCACTTGTTCAGCGAGGCTTGGTAGAGGCTGTTCCACTGTTGAGCTAAGCGATCCGGGAGCTGTGGGTTCATGACATAGACATAATAGGCTGCAGCGATGCCACTCAGACCCATGATTGTCGCGGCCGCCATAATGAACAGGCCGGCAGAACCGTGGGGTGCCGCCGCTTCGCTGCCGATTGCAAAGACCGGTTCTAGAAATGAAGGGATCCCTAGGTATCCTGTAAGAATACTGAAGACCGCAAGAACGAGGAGTGGCATGGTCATGGTCCGCGACGGTTCATGGATGTGGTTTGCATGATGGGGATCGACGTGTGACGGCCCCCAAAAGGTGACGAACACCAACCTGAAGCTGTAAAAGGCCGTCATCAACGCGGTGATCAGACCGAAGACGGTCAGCACGTGACCCAAATCGCCAGAGGACCATGCGGACACCAAGATATCGTCTTTGCTGAAGAATCCCGCTGTGAGAGGAAAACCAGCCAGCGCGAGCGAACCTACAACGAATGTCCAGTAGGTAATCGGTAGCTTCTCTTTCAATCCGCCCATCCGTCTGATGTCCTGTTCATGGTGCAGGGCAATGATCACGGAGCCGCAGCCCAAAAACAGCAGTGCTTTGAAGGCGCCGTGCGTGAGCAGATGATACATGCCCGAGGCATATGCCCCGAGTCCGCAGGCCATCACCATGTAGCCAAGCTGACTGACGGTCGAGTAGGCTACTACGCGTTTGATATCGGTCTGGGTCAATGCGATCGTCGCTCCGATGACCATCGTCACCGCACCGGTTATCGCGACGACCTGCATCGCGGTTGGGGAGAGGTTATAGATCGGAGCGAGTCGTGCCACCATGAATACGCCTGCGGTTACCATCGTGGCCGCGTGTATGAGCGCCGAAATGGGCGTCGGTCCTTCCATGGCATCGGGCAGCCAGACATGCAGCGGCACTTGCGCTGATTTTCCGATGGCTCCAGTAAACAGCAAGAGGGCGATGAGGGTGAAAACAGAAACGTCCCATGTCCCACCGAGTGAACTCAGGACGTTCACCGTTATGTTTCCCGCTTCGTGGGCAGCGGGGAAAATCTCGTGATAGTTGAGGGACCCAAAACTGTACCAGACGAGCAGGAGGCCTAGAATAAACCCAAAATCTCCGATGCGATTGACCAAGAACGCCTTGGTAGCGGCGGAACAGGCCGAAGCCCGTTCGTACCAGTGCCCGATCAACAGATAGGAACATAGCCCTACGGCTTCCCAGAACACGAATAGCTGGAGCAGATTATCGGCCAAGACCAACATCAGCATGGAGAACGTAAAGAGGGCGATGTAGCCGAAGAACCGGGCATAGCCTGGTTCACCATGCATGTAACCGATTGTGTAGATATGCACCAGTGAGCTGACCGCGGTGACGAGCAGGAGCATCACGGCCGTTAGGCGATCGATATAGAGACCGATGTGAATATCAAGAGTGCCGGATGTCAGCCAGGTATACAGGGGAACAGTGATGACCGAACCGGAGAGCACATCAAAAAATGCCAGGAGCGACAAGAGGAGCGATAACAGCACCGCTGGAACCGCGACCAAATGAGCCCGATCTTTGACGCGCCAACCTGCCAAACCGAGAACGAGGAAGGCAGCGAGCGGAAGGAGTGGGATAAGAGCGTAGATCATAGGTGGTCAATTGTCATTGGTCACTCGGCAAAACGAAGTTGAAACCATGTTTCTCTACCAATGACCGTTGACCAGTGACCATTGGGATCTTCTACCATTTCAGCAGATTGAACTCTTCAACATTGATGGTGGATCGTGAACGATGCAACGCAATGATAATGGCGAGCCCAACCGCCACTTCAGCAGCCGCCACCGTGAGGGCAAAAAAGACGAAGACCTGCCCTC
>CAZOHW010000285.1:0-6051 GCA_964579525.1 uncultured Nitrospira sp.
CTCCCACAATGTGGAGATCGGCATAGCGTGCCAAGATCGAGCGGATTCCCTGTCGGATGGGGGCATGGTCGTCCACGATCATGACGCGTTCGTTTTCCATAGACCGTGCGTGGTGCGCTGTCATGACACCCGTCCTGTTCTCCTCAGTCCGAACGCCTAAGGAACCAGGTACCTGGTCATTCAGGGGGAGCGTTGGAGGCAAGGCTTCCAGAGAACTGGAGCACCTGTCGCATAATTTGTCTAACATTAGGACAACACCCACGTCGAGCCTACTCGGTAGTTCACCAGCCATTGAACATGCCACAGAAATCCGAACACGCCTATTTCCATCTGTCTGTGAAATTTCAAGCAAATGGCTCTATGCGACACGCAATGAGGACCCTCGTGCTCACCCACCGAGCTGGGGCTTTAACTAGGTGCAGGGGCAGCTATCCTGTGGCTAGAATCGACCATGAGGGTACACCTATAGCGAACTGAGCTTTCACTTTCTTTTCATCTTGGTCGTACGGAAGTAGTCTTTAATCTATGTTTTCCTGATTGTCATGGACGAGCAAGGGAGAACAGGGGTGAGATGAGAATCATCTGTGCTTGGTGCCGGGGTGAGGGGCAGGTTGGATTGGTGGGTGAAAAGGCTCCCCTCGAAGACCGTCGAGAGACCCATGGAATCTGTCTCGGCCATCAACGAGCTATGCGTGATGAGGGGGCGGATCACGGCACAGCGCAGGGGGTTTGATCGGTATGATGCCACTCGAGATATGAAGTGGGAGCGCGTTGGAGCGAATTGATTCTCTCTTTACCCACTAGCAACAGATGCCTAATCTTTGAGCAATAGTTGTACGTAACTTCCAACAGGAGGGGCTTCTATGGAAATAGCGGAACTTGCCAAAACACTCGTGATTGGGGAGGCAGGTCTAACCTATCGCGGTTCCTTACTGAAGGCGGCTGCCGAACCTCCAGAAACGTTCCGTTGGTTCGTGAGGATTCTGACGTTATTTATGGCATTCAGGGCGACCACGCCTGGTGAGTGACTCCATCCCACCTCTTGCCACCCCTCAGCAATTAACGCAACAATAAAAAACCCCTGAAGCCTTGCGACTCCTGGGGGCAGATTTCATGTGCAAATCTATGGGCAAACTCGATCTAAAAAAGTGTCTATTCGTGTCCTCTCCTGTCCGCTCCTGAGACAAGAGTCTCGTCACAATCTATTGATCGATCAGTGAATTTACGTAAGGCATTTAAAGTACATGAGGGGAAATACGGTTTAGAAGGCTGATGCTCTATCCAACTGAGCTACGGGCGCATACTTCTTTGTTCAATCACTTGGAGGCTTTGACCTGCTCATGGTCAGCCAACGTAGCGTTTTGTGCCATTTTATGGACCATTTGGTCAAGTCGCTGAACTTCTGGCGTAAGTCCATCCAGTGATTCCACCGCTTTCCAAGAAGGCAATGGAAAGTTATTCAACGAAGCGGCTCTATGGACTGTAGCGGGATTGGTGCAATGGCTTGGAGACAGGGGATTGATGAAGAACTCTTCACGGTTTCCTCATAGGGGTTTCATCTTCTAGGGATACAGTTAGGAAATAACGAAGGGAGTCATTATGCCTTTACTTATAGAACTATTTATCTTGGCCCTGATAGTCGTAGCGGTGCACACGATATTGCAACTTGCCAGTCGGTGAATTCGATTCTTGCTCCATCGCCAAAGAGCTGGCGTTTCTCGGGGCAGTCGATGCCTTGATAGGCGGACACGTTGCGCTTTCCCGTGTGCAAGACTTCGATCGTATCCCCATCGATGACGCCGACCACTTGGCCGATGACTTGGCCGATGAAAAGAGAAGGCGGGAGCTTCGATGAAGGCGGACAGAAAAAGGAAGCAAACGATCCGCCGCTTGATGAGATGTAGGTAATGTACTGTTTCTGCTTCGCCACCACCTTATCATTAATCTTGTCATAGGTTGACGGGGAAATCATCTCCGTCCGAACCAATTCATCTTTTCGTGTATAGGACCGCCCCTTAATAATCCTATCCGCATAGGCCTCGCCAATCCGAGGGAGCCTTTCAACTGGTCCGCTGTGACCATGTTGATGTCCAACAGTGCAGCCGCGTGAAGCGTTGTCGCATTCATGACAGGCAAAGAAAGGACTGGTACTACTATAAGGAGTAGTGGACCTAGACAGAAACCAATGGTCCAGTTCCTGACGCACATTCCAAACAGTTCGGTACTGATACAGTTGTAATGGTGAACATTATTAAGGAGATTCTGGTTCCTCTCAAAATACCACTATTACCATTGACAGGGTCCTTCGCGGAGTGCTACACCAACAAACAGTTGCTCACTGCAAACCTCAAGACCCAGGAGTGTACATGATGAAAAGTATGACACGATGGTCTGTTCGAGCTGGTGTCCTGTTTGGACTTGTCATGTGTGTCGGCCTCCTTCCGTTGAATACGACGCATGCGGCTCCGATTCCCGTTACCTTCTTGGAGTTCTCTCATCCGCACTCGGTGCATGCGAGTGAGACCTTCAATGCCGGTCGGCTGACGAGTCATCCAGGAGAGGGTCACTGGGGGCTTCATGCTGGAGCACACGGAGCATGGGACAATGGTTTGACTCTGAGGGAATTGAAGTTTCACGAAGAGGGAAAAGATGTGTTCTCGGGCGGTGCTCATCATCATACAGGTCCCAGTCTGAATGGAGCCGTGACCTCACCCCGATGGCATCATATTTTTCAGGACGCCGATAAGGATGATGCGCGCGTTCAGGGGACCGTCCACCACCTGACAGCGGTACCGTTGCCAGCCGCTGTCGTATTGTTCGGCGCTAGCGTGGCCTCATTGATGGCATTCGGTGCTGGAGCGGCGAGAAGCCGTCGGAAGCACCAGGCATAGAAGAGCACGGGTTTCATACGTGGAAACTTGGAGTTTCTGCATCATCTGAACAATGCACATATGGGGGGAGGTTCTCCGCTCAGTTTCCCATGCTGCGCGTGCCGCCCCCCATTGAGGCATAATACTTCGTCCGCTGAGCTAACCTTCTGACTGGAGGGCGTACAATGACAACGATTCAACAAACGTGTGCGACTATCATAGCGGCAAGTGGCATTTTCTTATTCGGCTGCTCGGCATGGGATGGTGGATACAGGGGGGGACATCAACCTGAGAGTGCTTCGAATATGCAATTTAAGAGCATCGCTGGTGTGTACCAAGACGTTGGCCCGGATGGCGGCCTCAAACTCCACCCTTCAGCACCCACTATAATGAGCCAAGATTCACCGAGCCGATGAGTAGGCGATAGAGGAATGAACGCCTCACGACCTGCTTGGCGCGCCGGTGCTATGTCCAAAGGGCCTGTATTGCACCTCTCATCACCCCCCAGCAATCAACAAGCCAATTCCCCTTTGAACCCTTGCGACGAAATGCATTTAGTCAGGTGTCCGGTGGGAATGACTGACGAAGTGAATACCTCCTCTTTGATGTAACGTTATCCGTTACAAAAAAGCTCCGGCCTCTTTCCAGGACGGAGCCTTAAGCAGTGCAGTTTCTATTTTGTTTGGAGAGTGGTCCTGCTATCTCCTCAAAATGTTCCGCCGCACTGTTCGAGTATTACTCTATCTCTCATATGTGTCGATCCGAACTGGGTGCCCCCCTCAAGCCTTCCTTAGATCATAGCTCGACATTCTGTGCATCCATCCGATACATGACGGTTCCGTGCATACAAAACTCATGACACGATTTATGCCGCTTCGCAGGGAAGCCGTCCTACATCGCTCCAAAAATCGACGACCTGCCGCACGGTATCGGCGAATTCTTTTTCGTCGAAGGGTTTGACAATATAGCAGCTGGCGTGGCGTTCATAGCACTCTCTTATATCGGAGGGATCCTTCGAGCTGGTCAGCATGATGACGGGAATGGCTTTGAGTTTCGCTTCCATTTTGACGACTTCCAAAAACCGTTTACCGTCCATTCTCGGCATGTTGAGATCGAGCAGGATGAGCTGAGGCACCGGCGCATCCGAGAAGTGTTTCCGCCTATGCAGGAAATCCAATGCTTCCAGGCCGTCATTGGCCACCGAAATATGGCACGCGGTGGTCCTTTCGCGGAAGGCGATCTTCGTCAGTTCCACATCGCCTTCATTATCTTCAACCAGCAATATTTCGATCGTGGTTTGCATGGTTATTTCCTTTTTTGCGGAAGCGTGAAGAAGAACATCGTGCCTTGGCCGGGTGAGGATTCAAATCCAATGGTCCCGCCGCATAATTCGACGAATTTCTTACAGGTGGAAAGGCCGATGCCGGTGCCAGGATAGTCTTCCTTACGGTGCAATCGCTGAAAAATGGAGAAGATCTTGTGATGGAAAGCGGGATCGATGCCGATGCCGTTATCGCTCACGGTGAACCGCCAGAACGAGTCCTGCTGCTCTGCCTCAATAGCAATCTCAGGAGGTTTGCTGCCGTCCTGAAACTTGAGCGCATTGCCCAGCAAATTTTGCAACAGCACACGCATCAGAGTGGAGCTGGTTTGCAATGTGGGCAGACTGTCGCATCGCATGCGGGCACTCTTTTCTTTGATGATGGTCTCAAACTCGGCCAACACCTCGCGCATAATGGCATTGCAATCCACCTGTTCTATTTTGATGTCCTCGCGTCCAATACGTGAGAAGGTCAGAATATCCTGGATCATCTTTTTCATGCGCTGCGCATTGCTGATAATGAAGCCCAAATATTGTTCTCCTTTGTCATCCAGCCGTCCCCCTGCATTTTGCCTCAGCAGACTGCCGTAGCTGTTCATCATGCGCACCGGTTCCTGCATATCGTGCGAACAGATATAGGCGAAACGCTCCAACTCTTCGTTCGATTGCCTGAGCACCGCATTGAGTTTCAAGATCTGTTCCCGCTGCACATAAATATCCAAATACACTTTGACCTTGCTTCGAAGAATTTCCGGATTGATCGGCTTGAAGATATAATCCACCGCGCCGATTTCGGCGGCCTGGCTTGCATATTTCTCCTCCTTGCTGAGCGCGGTGACAAAGATAATAGGAATGCCCCGCATAGATTCATGATCCTGCATCAACATGGCGACCTCGAAACCGTCCATCTCCGGCATCTGGACATCCAGTAACACAACGGCAAATTTATGGCGCAGCATCAGTGACAGCGCCTCGTTCCCCGAATTCGCCTTGAAGATTCCAGCATCGAGCGTTTTCAGGACTTTTTCCGTCGCCAGCAGATTCTCTTTCCGGTCATCGACAATCAAGATGTTGGGACATGCCTCAGCGACAGGAGCGGCAATAGTGTGCGCCCGCTTGTTCTCAGCTGTTTGTGCCATAGGCCTCTGCTTTTTGTGCCGTCAGTTGCAGCAGTAAGGGCGAAAGCTGGTCGAGATTGACTATATGATCGACCTTGGTTGCCGCCAACGCCGCTTTCGGCATGGCCGGACTTTCTGCGCTGTCCGGGTTTTGCACAATTGCCAGCCCACCATGATCCTTTATCGTCTTGAGTCCTTGCGCACCGTCGACATTTGCTCCGGTCAATATGATACCGATCAGCGCCTCACCGAATGCGTCCGCCGCGCTCTCAAACAGCACGTCGATGGAAGGGCATGCATGGTTGACGCGCTCGTCCACCGACAGACTCAAACAGTGATCCGGCTCGATCAGGAGATGGTAACCTGGTGGTGCCAAGTATGCGGTTCCTGAACTTAACGGTTCCTTGTCT
The DNA here is from genome assembly GCA_964579525.1 of uncultured Nitrospira sp. Lineage (GTDB taxonomy): Bacteria > Nitrospirota > Nitrospiria > Nitrospirales > Nitrospiraceae > Nitrospira_D. The sequence continues at coordinate 5,720 of CAZOHW010000285.1, forward strand.
TCCGCCTCCTTCACGGCGATTTGACTGACTTGGTTGAGGAGTTCAGCCAAAACACTCTCCGAACGTTCGGTGATATGCTGCACAATGGCGATGGGAAACGGAAAGGATGCTGGAAGCGCGGAGAGCAACGTTTTGAGCGCCTGCAATCCCCCCGCGGAGGCTCCGATCACGATCGCCTCATACGGCATGCGGCGTGCCTCCGATTTTACGATAGATCCTTTGTTTCTTATCTACCGACGTAAATAGTGGATTCGCGGCGGTAAACTTCAACGACTCTCTGCTGCCGAGACACAAGAAACCACCGTAGCGCAGGCTCTCTGAAAATTTAATGA
>CAZOHW010000286.1:0-6041 GCA_964579525.1 uncultured Nitrospira sp.
CCCGGCAGTGGTGTCAAGATTGAGCTACTGGCCTCGGCTGATGCTCAACGGAAAGCGACGTTCACTGCTCCTCGTAATATCTTTGCAGTACCGACTCCTGAAGGAACACTCTCTGTCGGTAATGAGAATGAGATGGGTGCTGAGAACAAGCAACCACCGGCTCCAGCGAAGACTGTTTCGCAACAAATAACTGAGGCCCAAGTTGCGCCCTATCGCTATCTCGGATTTCTTCGCATGGGCGACAATCATAAGAAAGATATGGCCGTGCTGGGAAAAGATGATGAGATGATGGTCCTGAAAGTCGGGGATCATGTCGAAGATCATTTGGTCATCAAGGCCATCACGTCGGAAAGTGTCACCCTTCACGATACGACAACCCGCGTGAATCAAACGGTTCCTCTATCGGACGACACTCCGGCAGACGACACTCCAGCCCAGGAATGACATACGATGCGCATCGTGACCAGCTGGCTGTGGCGTAGAGAGGCGGGATTTACCTACATCGTGGTCATGATCGCCATTACACTGATGGGAGTCGCCATGACAATGGCGGCTCGACAATGGAAGACTATGATGCAACGAGAGTTGGAGGCGGATTTGCTCGCGAAAGGGATCGAAATTCAAACGGCCCTTGCGTTCTACTCAGCAAGCAAGAAATCTGGACGAGTCATGCCTGGAGAATTTTATCCAAACTCGCTGACTGAGTTGACCAGGCCTCCGAAGCCGTTTTTGAGAAAAGTGTATCAAGATCCGATTGGGCACGGAGAGTGGCAGCTTGTGCGGGCCCCCACTGGTGGCATTATGGGCGTCCGAAGTACCAGCAAGAGTAAGCCGATTAAGCAGAGCGATTTCCCACTTGCTGTTCGCCATTTCCAAGGAAAGCCGACTCATGCGGACTGGGTGTTTCAACATCCAAGCCCTTCCATGGCCGGGTTGGTTACACCTCTTGCGCCGCTGTTTCCTATTCCTGGACAACAGACTGGACCGAATCAGGTAATGACTCCCAGCCCGACTCCCACTCCTGGTGGCGTGAATCCAACTGACTCCTTGCCGCCAGTGAATCCGGGCGTGCAACCATAATCACTCCGTTGCCTCTCTCTCTGGGTGACACTATGGCCCGATTGCCTTGACCCTTGTAAGACGGGCAGGGTATGCTTCACAAAATCAACACGTCTCAACCCTCTGAGTCATGAAGACCGCGATGCCCATAGAATTACAGATTTCCAAGACGGATAGTGACGCTGAATCGGCGCTGAAGCCAGTGGCCATCTATGTAGAGGAACTGGTGGTTCGAGCAAAACAGGCCTCAGGGAAACTGGCGGCATTGTCGACTGCCGTGAAAGACCAAGCCCTCCTGGCCATGGCGGAGGCAATCGAGTCTCACACGGATGTAGTGCTTGCGGCCAATCAAAAAGACCTTGATGCATTCGGCTCATTACCCGAGAGGAAAGCGATGGCGGATCGCTTACGCCTCACTGAGAAGCGAGTCAGGGAGATGGCCGAGGGGATTCGTGAAGTGGCCAAGCTTCCGGATCCGGTGGGGATGATGCCGGTGATGTGGACCAGACCGAATGGGATGCAGGTGGGACGCATCCGTGTACCCATCGGGGTGGTCGGAATCATCTATGAGTCACGTCCGAATGTAACGGCTGATTCAGCGGCCCTCTGCCTGAAGTCCGGCAACGTGTGTGTGTTGCGCGGAGGCAGCGAGGCGATTCATTCCAATACAGCCATCGCCGCCATCCTATCCGAGGCGGCAGAAAAATCAGGTGTTCCTGCCGGAGCGATTACCTTCGTCGATCGCGCGGATCGCAATGTGGTTCCGATCCTTCTCAAGCAGGATCGGTTCATTGATTTGATTATTCCTCGTGGCGGCGAGTCGTTGATGAAACTGATTGCAGAACATGCGACGATTCCAGTGGTGAAACATGATGCTGGCGTGTGCCATATCTATGTCGATGCTACGGCTGATCCTGCGATGGCGGAAGCCGTTTGTGTCAACGCCAAAGTGCAGCGCCCGTCCACGTGCAATGCGATGGAAACGTTATTGATTCATTAATCGATTGCCAGGATCTTGTTGCCGAAACTTGCGGCAGGCCTGATGTCCGCGAACGTGGAAATTCGTGGGTGCCCCAAAACGTGCCAGCTCATTCCTGAAGCCACTCCGGCGAGCGAGCTCGACTACGGAAAGGAGTTTCTTGATCTGATTCTCGCCGTCAAAATCGTCAAAAATATTGATGAGGCGATGGAACACATCGCGCAGTATGGGTCACGGCATACGGAAGCCATCATCACGTCGGATTATGGCCGATCTATGAGGTTTCTCAAAGAGGTCGATGCCGGCGCCGTATTAGTGAATGCTTCAACTCGGCTGAATGACGGCTATCAATTCGGGTTGGGGGCAGAGATTGGAATCAGTACCTCGCGCATTCATGCCCGAGGTCCCATGGGCCTGGAAGAGTTGACCTGCTTTAAGTTTATCGTGTTGGGGAGCGGCCAGCTCCGTGAGTGAATGCCCTCCGATCCTATCGCTTGTGCCCTGACAACTCCCGGTCATCTTTGGTTTCCCTCGACGCGTGCGCTTGCCGAACGGTTCGACACAATAGGCGGCTATCTCGAAACGCTTCCCACTGGCCATCTTGTCTTTTATCGACCTGATGGGCGTCGCGTCCTCGCCACAGATCCTGCTGGTCATCCGCTGCATGAGTGTGAATGGGAGACAGATCTTCACGGAGTCGCTACCTTAACACGAGCCCGCGTCCGTCTTGATTGGGGGCGCTGGGTCGGAATCAAACCCAGTGGGTTGGTCAATGAAACCAGGATGAATCTGGCCGTCAAGCCAGGGTGGGAGCGAGTGCATCCGGACGATCTTCGTGCCATGGCCGCCAAAGCCTTGCGAGTCCCGATTGAAGAGGTGCAGTGGTTCTATCAAGGTGACGATCTCAAGATTGATACGACGGGGGTTGCAACCATTCGACATCGAAAGGACGCGCTGTATGTCCTGGAGGGCGGAGGATTTGAGCAGGCGCGCTTTATGTCATGCATGGGAGCGATGCATTGGAGCCACATCGATTTTCTCCCGGTCGTTGAATTGTTCAAGTCACTGTACCCAGGAACCGGTTCAGCGATATTCGAACTGATTCGTGGGCTTTACGACGATCAGAACAAGACTCGTACGGTTCCGCTCCCGCTGCGGTATCGTGGCGTTCCCACCTATCCGTCAGAGGCAGCCTTTCGGCTTTTCAGCAACTTTTTCACCCCTCAGGTCTCCGGCGGAGAAGATCCACTCGTGTGTTTTATGGATCCGTCAAAATCGAGTCGTATGATCTGGCTTCCCGCAGAACAGCCTCCAATTCGATATATCGATGAGGCACAGGGTTTGTGTTTGACTGTGCAGAACGGTGTGCTGCAAAAGGCGACGCGTGCTCAGGACCCCTCAGGCCTGGCGTATTTCAATCCGGCCGGCCGCCGTGTCATTCCCTTAGACAGGAGTCTTCACGTGGTCGATGATCAAATCATTCTGAAAGACCGCGAGACCTGTGTGAGTGTTCCGCTGAAGATAGGTATTCAGAGGGACAGCGTGGTCTCTTGCGAATCCGCAATGAGTCCAATCGATTGGCGAGCAATTTTTGTACAGGGTGTGCCCGCGATTTCTCCACCTGAGGCGTTCGAAGCTGGACTCTTGTATCCGGACGATGAAGAAGAAATCGGCGAACTCGCGGCGCAACCGTTTGTGGCCGACTACATACAGGATGTGGGCGAGCAGGATCGAGACATCGGACGGCTTCTCTCGAAGGCGGAACGTGTGTTGATCGCGAATGGAGATGCCGTGATTGCGACGTGCGTGCTCTTTGATCGCCCACGTGATTACACGGTCAGGTGCCGTTGTGTTCCCGCCGCCCAACGGCAAGCGCAGCAGCTCTGGATTCACTGTGCGGAAGTGCAGCGATGGGAGTGGCTCAGGAGAATCCATATCGTGGGGGCACGAGCCTGGGAAGAGACGATGGATGAGGCTGAACTATATGAGCTCATCTACGAATGGGTGCCGTACCATGTATTTGGTTTGTCGAATGAAATGGCTTCTCTCGTCGCACGAATGAAGTATGGGTTACGGCAAGGGGGCGAGGCCTTTCTTGTGGGACCTGCCGAGCTTGAGGAGGTGTTGGCGAGGGCGGGACTTGCGATACGTTGGAGCGAGTCGGTTGCGTCTCTACCGACCTTTCGCATGCACAAGACCATTCTACCGAAAGCTAGGTTGAAGCAGGGGCTGACAGTGTTTCACGTCGCGAAGTCCTAGTTCGGTTATCCCTGCGGGTTTCACATTGTGACAAAGCCGGCCGAATGCGTAGTTCAGGGGGGATACTCTGGCGCCAAAGCGGTAATTTCTGTAGAATTCCTCACAGCGTATCGAGGGTGTTGATCCGGTTGTCCATCGACAGCGGAGATGGTCTACGTCAATAGGGAAGGAGGATGAGGGTATGCCGAGTGTATTGGATCGAGTGATTGAGCGAGAGTTACGGCGAGAATTAAAGGATGCCATAGTGAGGTTTGAACAGCAATTACGACAGTCCGGCGTCGCAGAGGAGCAGGTCAAGAACCGTATGCGTGGCGCAAAACAGTTTGTGGCGTTTCTCTACGGTCGCTATCTTGGATGACAGTACAGTTTGTGGCGTTTCTCTACGGTCGCTATCTTAATGACAGTACATTGATGTTAGCAGGTGATGGGACGTTTCGATCTGGCTAGATATGTGTGCCGCCCGCGCGGCGCCGCCATCATACGTTGCCCATCGAATGAACATGCTGTAGGTGATTTCCGCCATTCAACGTGGTTGCAGCACCACGATCACGATGGGACAGTTCTCCAACTAGAACACGTGACGCCGTAACAATACCCCACAGCACTTTTTCGGTCCGCTGTCTCACTTCTTCTTTTTCCCCACTGTATCCAATCAGATTCAGTATCTATTTTGTTTCGCCCTGTATCGATTTCGATTCAGGGGCGGGCAAGTTTAGCCGCTATACAGAATGTATTGTGGCCATACTGTATTACAGGACCATGATATTCGAGGGTGTAATTATTGCACTGCTGGCTTATCAGGCATACGTATTTTGTCTCAGTTCGACTTAGAGCACTGATCTCCAAAGTCAAGAAGCGCAAGGGAAATGACCATGCCGTCGTTGCGCACGCACTTAGTCGTGCGGATCTGGTTTGATTCGTTCCTTGTTCGGCCGTTCACTAGGATAAACCCTAGGTGCTGTCGAGATGGAAAACAACTATTTACTCTTGATCGACCTTATCGTCAATGGGAATTCACGCAGGTGTTGGGTGAGATTGTTAGGTTCTTTCACATGCCTTTCATACAGTTTAAAATTCCTGTCGAGGGTTGCGTCTGAAATGCCATGAAGACCATGTGGGTCGTACGAACGGACTCGGCAAGGGGGCAGGGAAGTTGTGTTGTCATATTCGGCTTAGGATAGATGTTGCACGGTCGGTGCGCTGTTCTCTATTGGCAGACTTCACCGTGTTACTTCTTTTGCGTGATGCGTGAGAGGAGGTGTTCTGATGGATGAGTACTCAGAAATGGTTGGGACGAGCCCAGCGGTGCAGGCGGTCTTTGATCGAGTGCGCAAGGTGGCGCAGACGGATCTCCCGGTGTTGATTACAGGGGAGACGGGGACAGGCAAGGAACTCACGGCGCAGGCGATCCACATGCGTAGTCACCGGCAAAGGGGGCCGTTTGTGGCAATCAATTGCGGCGCCATTCCTGAGACATTGATGGAATCCGAGCTCTTCGGGCATGAACGGGGGGCTTTTACCGGCGCCGTGCAAGAGAAAAAGGGCAAGGTGGCAGCCACGGCTGAGGGGACGCTGTTTCACGATGAAGGGGGGGAACGGGGGCGGGGGCTACGGGGGCCGCGACCGCAAGTCGGGCCAGGCGGGATGGAGCGCGAGCCGGGTGGATCTGGTGGTCGGGTCCAACGCCGGTCTGCGCGCGCTGGCGGAGGTGTACGGCAGCGCCGACGGGCAGGAGAAGTTCGCG
>CAZOHW010000287.1:0-6037 GCA_964579525.1 uncultured Nitrospira sp.
AACGTAAGCCGTGCACGTCATCTTGCCTATCTCACACGGTTCGAGCCTCCCCACGGTTTTCTGCATCAGCCAGTACCCCATCTCCCCAAACTAAATATTCCCGGCGAACGATCGGACTGCTCGAACCCGTCATAAGAGAATCACCTGAAAACCGGGTCGTCGAAGAGAGGTGAAGACGATCGACCAGTGCCCCACCTCGGTCCACGACAGCACCACAATCTCCTGTTCAGCGCTGAACGACTGGAACAGCAGCAGTACACCGAAAAATAGGGCCATAATACCGGGCCAGATCATCGCTAGAGCTCCGAGAACCAGGATGAAGGTTACGGTCGCGAAAATCCCCTGGGCAAACTGGCTATTGTATGTCTTCATAAGGCCCTCCCTCATTTTCGTTCGATTGAAACAGCTACATACGTATTAATTGAAATGGATATTTCTATCCCCCAATATCCGCCACTGCAACACTGCCAGCAGAATGTCCATCCGGCCGCGGCATACAAACAGGCGAAGCATGCTCCGTTCCCTACGTATCTCTACGTCAGGCAAGAACAAAAGCGGCGGAGGTTGTCACTGTCCCGCTGGTGCATTGAAACGAACAGTACGAAGTGAAACGGGCGGAGTCTACACTTGAGGAGGATGGAAGACGGAAGTCGAGAAAATTGAATGGTAAAGCAAAGGCGTGACTTCCTCTAGGAAATACAGACGGTTCATTCGCTCTAGCTCAGGCGTTAGTGGAAGGATCGAGAAGTCTTCAGAAACAGATTCCGCCGACATATCCGAGGTGAGTAACAAACCAAGCGTTATAGGTGTTCCCAGCATTTGCGCGGCCACACAGATACACAGCAACCCGACTAAATATGCTGCGTTTGTTCCATAAGCATGAGACGACAAAGAAAATGTTCTTGATCTAGCCTTATACATAAAAGTAACTATACTCCCCTCACGGAGCGGTTAGCAAGAACCGCGAACTTGTTCTTGTCCAAATAACATGAGTAGGTCATTGTCCATTCACACATGTAATCCATATTGAGGACAGACCAAGGCGAAGCCGATGCGTATCCCTCGCGTAATATACTCAGACCAGACAGTATCCTTACCAAGAATGAATAGCAGTCCACGCAATTGTTGGTCACGATGTTTGCCTCAAACCGATTGGGAATTTCGTTGACGCTCATCCGACCATCAAGATTCTGGCCTTGTCGTTCCTGATTTTGGTCGGTGTCACCCTCATGGTCGAGCGGTTCGTGGAAATGGTCAACCTGCGCATCCGGGCAAGTACCTCCTCCACGCGTAAACTGCACAATCGGTACTCCGGCGTGAAAACAGAAGCTCTCGAAAGCAAACCGTGATACTCCAGTTCTTATCTCATGAGCAAGTGTCAGGCAAAGCGGAACACTCTGGAATCCACAATGGGTGAAGAGAAAAAGACAGTTACAGTGAAACGCTGCGTTTAGCTCCCGGCAGCAGGAGGCATTGATGGGGGCCGAGCGGATAATGGAGGAGCTAACTGCTCAAGCGATTGCCCTTCGGCCTTTACTCCTAGCCATAATTCAATCACTGCACCGAGGAGCATCATCCCTCCACCCACGAGGTATCCATAGAAGACACTGGCAGCCGATGTTTCGATGAGCATCCCATAGAGCCATGGCGCCACCACGCCAGCCCCCTGTGCCACGATAAAGAAAAAGGCAATGGCCATCGCACGGATCTCCATCGGAAACACTTCGCTTACCGTCAAATAAGCGGCACTGGCCCCCGCCGATGCAAAAAAGAAAATCGATGACCAAAACAGCATGTGTGCAGAGAGCGTGAGGGAACCAGCCCAGAAAAGATAGCCCATAAGACCCAACAAGATGCCGGCGATGCCATACGTGAAGCTGATCATCGGTTTGCGACCAATGGTATCGAACAGACGACCTAATAGAAGAGGTCCCAAGAAATTGCCTAATGCGAACGGCAGAATGTAGAGACCGATCTCGGCACTTGATACGGCATAGTATTTCGTCAGCAGCAGCGGATAGGTGAATGACACGGCATTGTACATGAATGATTGGGTCACCATGAGCCCTATGCCCAAGATGGTTCGCCGGGGATACGACCGAAAGAGTTCCTGCGCCACGGTCGCAATCGTCGCGTGAGGTCGGGAATGGACCGTGATCGTCCCGTGGGGATCCGGCAGCGACGGGCCTCGATCTTCCAGCACATGTCGTTCAATCTCCGACACAATGGCTTCTGCATCTGGAACACGACCGTGAGTCATAAGCCATCGAGGGCTTTCGGGAATGACGCGGCGGACGATGATGATGGCGATGCCCAGCACGGCGCCGAGGACAAAACAGATCCGCCACCCGATGGATTCGGGAAAGATTTCCGGATTCAACAAGAGCAGGGTCATCAATGCACCGGCGGCCGAGCCGAGCCACCAGGTGCCGTTGATCGCGAGATCAGTACGGCCACGGTTCCTGGCGGGAATCAATTCGTCGATGGCGGAATTGATGGCGGCATACTCGCCCCCGATGCCGGCGCCGGTCAGAAACCGGAAAAACAGAAAACTCATGAGATCCCACGAAAACGCCGTCAACACAGTGGCCACGAGATAAAGCGCCAGGGTGATCATGAACCACTTCTTTCGTCCCTGCCGATCAGTGAGATAGGAAAAGAGCAGCGCGCCAATGACCGATCCAGCCAGATAGGCTGACGCCGTGAGTCCGACTTGCGATTGTGTGAGATGCAACGTGTCCGGGTGAGTGAGCATCGGACCGAGTGCGGCGACGATCGAGACCTCAAGCCCGTCGAGCAGCCAGGTGACACCAAGCGCGCTGACGACCAGCCAATGCCAGCGAGACCAGGGTAGTCGGTCCAACCGTTGTGGAATATTGGTTGTAATCAGGGTGGAAGGCTCGGCAGGCATTCGCCATCGTAGCATGGGCAGCAAAGCAAGCAGGATACCGGGTGCGAAGTCTTACCAGCCCAGTTGCCAGCCGTCAGGATCTCGTTTTACGAGCGCATCCGCTTCCTTCGGCCCCCAGGATCCTGCCGTATAGAAATACAGCGAGCGAGGAGCGGCCAACAGCGGGTCGTAGAGTCGCCAGGCTGTTTCGGTAAAGTCCGCCGTAACGAACAGCGTTTGGTCGCCGATCATCACGTCGCGCAGTAATGTCTCGTAGGCCTCCGGCAGTTCGCCGCCGAAGGCCTTCTCATAGTCGAAGCTCAACGCCCGATCGGTAAATTTGAACGGTCGCCCCGGTGTTTTCACGGAGAAGCACAATGAGAAGCCCTCACTAGGCTGCAAGGTGATCAGCAGCTTGTTGGGGTTCAGGCTCCCTGGTTCTAACGATCGAAAGACTTGAATCGGCGCCGCGCGAAAGGTAACCGCCACTTGTGTAATCTTGCGGGGAAGCCGTTTCCCAGTTCGTAAATAAAACGGTACCCCTCTCCAGCGCCAATTGTGAATCTCCAACTTCAGCGCCACATACGTCTCGGTGGTTGAGTCAGGGGGAACCCCGCGTTCTTCCAGGTAACCGGCAATCCGTTGTCCGGCGACATTCCAGGCCGTATATTGGCCGAAGATCGCGTCCTGAGGGCAAATCGGTGAAATCGAGCGCAGCACTTTCAGTTTTTCGGTTTGAATCTCGGATGCTTCGAAGGACATCGGGACCTCCATCCCGACGACGGTCAATAGTTGGGTCAAATGGTTTTGTACCATGTCCCGCAAGGCACCGGCATCTTGGTAGTACGCTCCACGGTGTTCGACACCGAGGTCTTCCGCGACGGTGATTTCAACACTCTCCACCATATCGCGATTCCATAGTGACTCAAAAATGGGATTCGCAAACCGAAAGGCCAATAAGTTTTGCACAGTCTCTTTACCCAGGTAGTGATCGATACGATAAATCTGCGATTCGTCCAGATAGCGATGCACAAGAGTATTGAGCGCATGGGCGGAAGGAAAATCGCGACCGAAGGGTTTTTCAAAGACGACGCGCACCCAACCACGGCTCTTGAGTAATCCGGCTTGATTGAGCAACTCCAATGTTGACGACACACTCGTCGGCGGAAGAGCTAAGTAAAACACGCGGTTTTGAGGCAGATTCCGCGCGACCTCCATCCGAGCGATAAACGTGGCAAGGGCTTCATAGTCCGCCGATCTACCCTCTCGCAGGGTTTGATAGCACAGATGGTCTTCGCACCATTGCCGAAGATCAGGGGCATTGAGAACGCCGGAATTGCGTAGCCCCTCATAGGCCCACAAGCGGAACGCGTCTGTGCTCAGTTCAGGTAAGGCAACTCCGACGATGAGTGTGTTCTGCTTTTCCAACTCGCCAGAAGTGCGCAGGTGAAACAAGGCAGGCAGCAGTTTCCGCCGTGTCAAGTCGCCCGTCGCCCCAAGAATAATGAACAGGTGTGGTTCGACTATTTTTTCCTGCATCCATGATCCCCACGCCACCATGCATGTCTGGCATAGTGGCATAGAATGAGGCTACGTGTCATTCCACTGGTCGTCAATGGATAAAATCCCTAGATCGAAGAGGCCGTAGTCGGCTCAGCTTACTCTTCCGGTTCCTCAATCGGCCCAGCCCATTCACCGTGCGCGAGCGACACTTCCTGAAATCCGCCGTCCGGCCATTGAAATTGTCCTGCTGCATCAACGAGGACAATAAAAGGATCGGCCTCATGAGCACCCCCACGGAACCAATACCAACCCGGTTGTGTCGGCTTGTCGGGACTCCATTGATAGATCGACATCTCTGTTCCCTTTCAATTCTCGATTCAAAACTTTCAATTCTCAATTCTGAACCCATCACCATACCCGCGCGTTCTCATGTTCTGGTACAGTACACCAATTTCACAGTGACCCTATCACGCCATGTCTCGACTGCCAATAGAGGATGTGCTCCCAGAAATCCGCCTGGTTCTTGGCACCGGTCAGAACGCCATCCTCACTGCGCCACCCGGGGCAGGTAAGACGACCCGTGTTCCATTGATGCTGGTCGATGAACCATGGATGACCGGCAAGAAGCTGCTGATGCTCGAGCCGAGACGTCTTGCCGCCCGCGCTGCGGCCCATCGCATGGCCACCATGTTGAATGAGCCGGTCGGTGCAACGGTTGGCTATCGAATGCGCCTTGAAACGAAGGTCAGCCCAAAGACACGCATTGAAGTCGTCACGGAAGGTGTGCTCACCAGATTGTTACAGTCCGACCCTGCGCTGGATGCCTATGCAGCAATCCTGTTCGATGAATTTCATGAACGCAGTCTCCACGGCGACACCGGCCTCGTCCTTTCCCTGGAAACCCAACGCCTGTTTCGCCCGGACCTTCGACTATTGATCATGTCGGCCACGTTAGATTGCGGACCGGCGAGTGAACTCTTGGGCCGTGCTCCGATCATTCACTCAGAAGGCAAGATGTTTCCCGTCGAGACGCGGTATCTCGATCATCCGATCGTCGGGCACCTCGAGACCACCGTGACACAGGCCATCCGGCGATCACTGTTTCACGATCACGGAAGTCTGCTCGTCTTTCTGCCCGGCATGGCAGAAATCCGTCGCGTCGAACAACAATTGCTCAATGCGAATCTCGGCGCACACATTCTCATCGCCCCGCTGCACGGTGACCTTCCCCAAACGGCACAAGCTGCCGCGATTGAACCACCGTCTCTCGGCACCAGAAAGGTCGTGCTCACGACGTCAATTGCTGAAACCAGTTTGACGATCGAAGGCGTCAGGGTCGTGATCGACGCAGGACAACAGCGCGTACCACGTTTTGACCCTCGCTCCGGTTTGACGAGACTGGAAACCATTCCGGTCTCTCAAGACTCCGCGGATCAACGGCGAGGTCGAGCAGGACGACTGGAACCAGGCGTCTGCTACAGATTATGGACTGAGAGAGAACACCGGCAACTGTCTCCCCGACGCCCACCGGAGATACTCGAGGCAGATCTGACCCCACTTCTGCTCGACCTTGCACAATGGGGGACAGCGGATCCAACGGAACTCTCATGGCTCACCCCGCCACCAACCGGCACAGTCCTACAG
>CAZOHW010000288.1:0-6036 GCA_964579525.1 uncultured Nitrospira sp.
GAAGAGGCGACGCATACTCCGGGCCGTATGTTGAGCCTCTGAGCGACGCGAGAACAACGCTGGCGGGATTTTTCAACATCCTGCTAGGATAGCGCCACATGGGCAAAGGTGTCACTCAGATCAGACGCTCCGTGATGGTCTTGGCTCTCCCCGTCACCCTGACTACACTCCTCCAGCGAGCCGAAGGCATTGTGGCCGTATTCTTAGTCGGCGGACTTGGCGCCACATCCATTGCGGCAGTCGGACTTGGCCAGCTGCTAGCCTTTATTGCCACGACACTTATTTCTGGAATCTCGGTCGGAACCAACGTCATTGTTGCTCAGCTCTGGGGTGCACGGCGCCATCGAGATGCAGGAGAAGCCGCCCATCACTTCCTCTGGCTTTCGATCGGGGTTTCACTCATATTGGCCGGACTTGGTGTGGCGAGTAATGAACTCGTTATGCAGCAGCTCGGCGCAGAATCAACCGTGATCCAACTCGCCCTCCCCTATTCAACACTCATCTTTCTCGTGATCCCCTGTACCATCCTCATCCACGTGCTGTCATCCATCCTCCAAGGGACAGGGGATACCCGCACACCCATGTATGCGATGATCGGCGTGAATCTTTTGCATGTGTTGCTTGCCTACCCCCTGATTTATGGGCGATGGAACTTCCCTGCTCTCGGGCTCACGGGAGCCGCGATCGCGGTCGGGATTGCCGAGACGACAGGCGCCTTGTTCCTCTGGTTTCGCTGTCGATCCATCATCACAATCTCCACGTTCCGCCTCGATTTAATCCGATCGATTTGGAACATAGGAGCGTCGATCTCTGGTGAACGCCTCGTTCAACAAGCCGGTGTCTTCATCTATACCAAACTGGTATTGCTCTACGGAACCGTCGCCTACGCTGCCCACCAAGTCGGCCTCTCGATCGAGTCCCTCTCGTTTTTACCAGGCTACGGGTTAGCCATCGCCGCGGCCACGATGGTGGGACAGAGCATTGGAGCAGGCAAGTACACACGCGCAAAATTGGAAAACTGGGAGGCCAACCGCCTCGCTCTTGCCATTATGACCTGCATGGGAGTGGTCTTTTTCTTCTTTCCCTATGCACTCCTTCGGGCCTTCACCACGGACGAGGCCGTCATCGAACTCGGAACCATGTTTCTCAAGATCGTCGCGCTCTTGCAAGTACCACTTGCACTCACCATGGTCCTGGCCGGATCGTTGCGCGGCGCAGGCGATACACGCTTCATCATGGGCGCCACCATGGTCGGCATGTGGGGCGTTCGTGTCCCATTGGCCCTCGTGGCTGCCTTCTTGGCGCGCCAATCCGTGTTCTATATCTGGGCAGCGATGATCGCAGACTGGACCGTTCGGATGGGGCTGTTACTCTGGCGATATCAGTCTGAGCGGTGGCGACAGATTCAGGTGATTCGCAACTGAACATACCTGTTATGATAGAAGCGCGAGAGCGAAGGATGAAGCGGATAGAACTACTTCTCGTCTGGGTGCTGAGGTAGATCGGTGAGCGACGACCATCACACTCCTCGACAACAGTCGGATATCGACCCCCAGGAAACCCACGAATGGTTGGATTCCCTTGAGTATGTGCTGCAGCAGGAAGGTGTTGAGCGCGCCACCTATCTTGTCGAGCGTCTCCGCGATCGACTCGGCGAACGAGGGGCAAGGATCTCCAATCCGTTCAACACACCGTATATCAACACCATCCCCGCTACCCAAGAACCGGCCTATCCCGGCAACCTTGAGCTTGAACGCCGCATCCGCAGCCTCGTTCGGTGGAACGCGATGGCGATGGTCGTCAAGGCCAATAAAGAGCGTCCCGGTATCGGCGGACATATTTCGACGTTCGCGTCGGCAGCGACTCTCTATGAAGTCGCCTTCAACCATTTTCTGCACGGCAAAGATTCTCCGCAGGGCGGCGATCATCTGTATGTCCAAGGACATGCCGTACCAGGGATCTATGCGCGCGGCTATGTCGAGGGGCGTTTCTCGGAAGAAGAGTTGCATCGTTTCAGGCGTGAAGCGATGGACGACGGAAAAGGCCTATCGTCCTATCCCCATCCCTGGTTGATGCCGGACTATTGGGAATTCCCGACCGTTTCGATGGGGCTTGGTCCGATCATGTCGATCTACCAAGCGCGGTTCAATCGCTACCTGCAGAACCGCGGGCTGAAAGATACGAGTCGTCAGCGCGTCTGGGCCTTCATCGGCGACGGCGAAATGGACGAACCGGAAAGTGTTGCCGCATTGACACTCGCTGCTCGTGAGCAGTTGGACAATTTGATTTGGGTCCTCAATTGCAATCTCCAGCGCCTCGACGGCCCTGTCCGTGGCAACGGCAAGATCATTCAAGAACTAGAAGCCATATTTCGTGGCGCCGGCTGGAACGTCATCAAGGTGATTTGGGGAAGCGATTGGGATCCATTGCTCGCACAAGACAACGAAGGCTTGCTGGTGAGACGGATGGGTGACGTCGTCGACGGCTGGTATCAAAAATACACCGTGGAAGGCGGTGCGTTCACTCGGCAACATTTCTTCGGGGCCGATCCCCGACTACTCGAGATGGTGGCGTCCTATTCCGACGAGCAAATTCACAAGTTGATGCGAGGCGGACACGATCCTCGAAAGATGTATGCCGCATACAAGACCGCTGTAGAGCATCGAGGCCAACCCACGGTGATCCTGGCGAAAACGGTCAAAGGATACGGCCTGGGAGAAGCTGGTGAAGGACGCAATATTACTCACCAGCAAAAAAAGATGAACGAACAGGAGTTGCGTGAGTTTCGTACAAGATTCAGCGTGCCGGTATCGGATGAACAACTCGCCTCGACGCCGTTTTTTCGACCGCCGTCCGTCAGCCTCGAAGCGACATATCTTGCTGAGCGGTTGAAGGCCATGGGGGGACCGCTCCCAAAACGACGCGTTAAGGTGGAACCACTGCAGACACCGGAGCTCGATCAATTCAAGGAGTTCCTGGAAGGATCCGGCGATCGCCCTGTTTCGACAACGATGGGGTTTGCACGCATGCTCGGCCGCCTATTGAGCTTCACACCTTTTGGAAAACATCTGGTCCCCATTATCCCTGACGAGGCGCGGACGTTCGGTCTGGAGGCGCTCTTCCGGCAATACGGCATCTACTCGCAGAACGGACAACTCTATGAGCCGGCAGACAAAAGTTCCCTCCTCTATTATTTCGAGACGACGAATGGACAGATTCTGGAAGAAGGCATTACTGAAGCCGGCGCCATGTCATCTTTTATCGCCGCCGGGACAGCCTATGCGACACACGGAATCAACACGATTCCGCTGTACATTTTTTATTCGATGTTCGGGTTCCAACGAGTCGGGGATTTGATATGGGCCGCCTCGGATATGCGGGCCCGTGGTTTTTTGCTGGGCGCCACCGCCGGACGGACGACGTTGGAGGGCGAAGGCTTGCAACATCAGGACGGGCACAGTCATTTGTTGTGTAGCGCATATCCGTCGATCGCGGCATACGATCCTGCCTTCATGTACGAGCTAGCGGTGATTCTGCAAGATGGGTTCAAACGCATGTACCAGAACCAAGAAGAACGGCTGTATTACCTCACGCTCTATAACGAGCCATATCCGATGCCGGCCATGCCGGCTGATGCAGCAGAAGGGATCCTTGAAGGGATGTACCTGTTCCGGCGGGCTCCCAATGGAGCCAAATACCAGGCACAACTATTGGCAAGTGGACCGATGGTTAACGAAGCACTCAAGGCACAAGATCTCTTAAGAGAACGCTACGATGTCGCGGCGGACGTGTGGAGCGTGACGAGTTATAAGATATTGCGGATGCGGACGCTTGAAGCTGAACGGTGGAACCTGTGGCACCCGGAGGATCCGCCTCGGAAGAGTTATCTTCAGAAAATAGTCGAACGATTCAATGGTCCTTGCGTAGCTGTGAGCGACTACGTCCGTTTGGTGAGTCAGCAAATTGCTCCATGGGTACCGGGCGGGTTTTTCGCGCTGGGAACGGACGGATTTGGTCGGAGCGATACACGCAAAGCCCTACGCAGGTTCTTCGAAATCGATGCTGAACATCTGGTCGTGTCCACACTCTATGCTCTTCATCGCCGCGATGGAGTGATCAAAGCGCAGACAGTTCATCAGGCCGCGAAAGATTTCGACATCCGGACAGACGACCAGGCCCCTTGGCAGAGGTGATCGGAGGTGACTCGAGATGAGAGTGGAACTGCCGTTTCTTGCAGAGGGAATCGAAGGGGGTGATGTCGTCCTTATCCTGGTCCATGAAGGCGACCAGGTCAGCGAAGGCCAATCGTTGATCGAATTGGAAACGGACAAGGCTACGGTGCCGGTGCCCTCCCCAGTGGCTGGAACAATCGCACGTCTACTCATCCATGATGGTGACCATGTAAGGGTCGGCGATGCACTGATTGAACTCGATGAGATACAGGTCGTAGAACAAGGAGCTAAGGCCTCGCCGCTTAAGCAATCACCTATTCCACTAGATCCCCAACCGCGACTCACTGAAGAAACAGTTGGTGCAAAAGAAGTCGCGCAACAAGACAAGCCAAAAGCCAAGCCCTCAACGGCCGCTCAGTCAGAAAACGAACAGCCCTCGGTTGAGCCGACTCGGGTTGAACCTGCTTCAACGATTTCGCTGCCTCAAGGCTCTGCGATCGCTGCGGCTCCATCGGTGCGAAGGCTGGCCCGCGAGTTGGGCGTAGATCTTATGCAGATGAAGGGCTCGGAGGCCGGAGGTCGGATTACTGCCGAGGATGTCAAGATCTTTGTTCGTGAACGAACGAGACGTAGCGGCCCCCAAGAAACCGCGGGCCGTCATGAAACAGGAGGCGTCTTCTCCACCATGTACGGCAACGAACGCCGTGAGCTGCTTCCGTCTCTGAGAAGAACCATTGCAGCGAACATGGTGCAATCTTGGACGACCATTCCTCATGTCCACCAATTCCAGGATGCCGACATTACGGATCTTCTGGCGCTGCTTAAGCGCTATGCGACAGAGTTTAAGAAGCGAGGCGCAACACTCACGCTCACAAGCCTCATCATCAAAGCAGTCGTTCACGCTCTGAAGCGTTACCCGCAATTAAATGCGACCCTCGATCTCACCAGCGGGGAAGTGGTCTACAAAGATTATTATAATATCGGGGTCGCCGTGGACACGCCGGCAGGATTGATCGTACCGGTCGTGCACGATGTGGATCACAAAGACCTGTTTCAGATTTCCATAGAATTGGCCGATCTTGCTGAGCGCACGCGTAAGCGGGAAGTGAAACTGGAAGAGATACGCGGTGCCACCTTTACGGTGAGTAACATGGGCGGCCTCGGCTCAGGTCCGTTCACCCCGATCATTAACGCCCCACAAGTCGGCATCTTGGGCGTCGGAAAGGCTCGCATGATGCCGGTGTACCGCGATGGGCACTTCGTGCCGAGGCGGGTATTGCAACTGTGCGTAGCCTACGATCATCGATTAGTGGATGGAGCCATCGGTGCTCGTTTCACTAACGAGATTGCCAAGACACTGGAAGACTTCCAGGCGACATTTTTGGGATTGTAAAAAGAGTTTTGCCCCCAACATCTGGAACACGATATACAACAGTCAACCCATTCGCTGATCGGACCAAGCATAGGCCGCACCGAAACAGGCCCCGGCCACGAGGGCTTGCAGGAACATGTTTTCCACATGGACAGCAATGGCCCACCATACCACTGCCGCGAGTAAGCCCGAGACTCCACCGAGAAGGATCTTGCCACCTGCAAGCTTAAGCCAATCGGTGAACATGACCCATGCGGTCATATACAGAACACCAGCAGCAACCAACGCCCACAGATGCATGAGGTCCCGATTGAAGAACCATATCTGGATTGCTCCGGCAAGACCTCCAAGAATCAGGCCCGTGATCGCCCGCTTCACTACGATGGAATATTGAAACGTTGAATCAGCCAATTCATCCTCCTCCGACCAACCGACGACTCTCAGTGGAACCTCTCGCATGCGTCGTAGTCATCGTTTAATAAAGCCATACCT
>CAZOHW010000289.1:0-6020 GCA_964579525.1 uncultured Nitrospira sp.
CAGGTGGGCGGCGGTGCTCAGCAGGCTGCTTTTGGTTCACTCCTGCAAACACTAGGCAAGGGCCTCATGAGGCTCTGACAGATGTTGAACTGGTGACCGTAAGGCTTGGCGCCATGGGTAACTTCGAGCCGTGATCTAACAATTCATTCAAGCCGAAGCCGCTTCGCGGCTCGGCTTAATTCAGGCATTAGGCGGTTTGCAACGTTAATGAGGAGGCTATGACCTTATGATCTCAAGAAAATTAACACCGCATTTCATTGATTCGGATGGATTACCTGAAAAGTTTCCTACCCACAGACATGAGCCAAAATTTTGGGAAAGTCTAGGTCGCGTGATTGCCACGTTTGGGTTTCTGGAAGAAGTTTTAGGGAAGGCTATTTTTTCATTTACAGCAACACGACCTTATGAGGAGGCTGAGATTGAACAAGCCTACCTTGAATGGCTTCCAAAGTTGGAACACGCACTCATTGACCCTCTGGGAAATCTGATCGACGTCTATGGACGGGCGGTTCAAGATAATCCGAATGCCGTAATTGACAATCTCGATCGCCTTTTGAGTGATCTACGGAAGGCGTCACAAATGAGGAATATCCTATGTCATGGATCTTGGCGAATCCCGGATAGAAACGGGGCTTCGGTTCCTTTATTTGTGAATAAACAGAAACAGATCGTCGATATTGCCATGGATCAATCATACATCGATCAGGTCCAGCGCCACGCGGCAGATCTTGCATGTGCCGTTATTAACACTGTTACTCAAATGGGTTGGCAGTTTCCTGGCTCAAGTGGACCAGGTAGAATGATTTGGGAACCAACTGCCCAACAAGCTGCTGCACCGGAGGCGTCGACGTCTGGCTCATCGTGGCCGAGCGCTGCGCTCAGAGGCGCCGCTGAACGCTAGCCGTTTGATTACCACATTCATCCCGCACCTATGAGAAAAAATAGCCAGCGTCTTCCAGGAGTGAAATCGTGACGCAAGCACGCAGGTTCCAAAGGGTGGAACTGTGTGCCTTATCCTCGTTGGAAGAAAAAGCGTCTAAACGGTTTCGTCGACGCCGTCATGTCGCTTTGCGGCTTGTTGGCGCAACTGAGCCTTGGTCATTGGCATAGCAAAGAGATAGCCCACATGAACGGTGTACTTTCTTGCCGTACGGCGTCAAAGGCCGATCTCCCAGAAATACTCCGTCTCTATGCACAGCCGGATTTAGATGATGGGAAGGTGCTTCCTCTATCAGAGGCCGAGCGCATCTTCGAACGGATGGCACGTTACTCTGACTACACGATCTATGTCGCGGTTTGCGACGACCAAATCGTAGGCACGTTCGCTCTGCTTATCATGGACAATCTTGGCCATTTGGGAACGCCGTCGGCTGTCATCGATGATGTGGCGGTCGATCCGGCTTGGCAGGGACGTGGCGTCGGAAACATGATGATCCACTATGCACTTGAAGTGGCTCGCAAAAAGGGTTGCTATAAGGCCGCGCTTTCCTCGAACCTGAAGCGTGAGCGGGCGCATGCTTTCTATGAGTCACTGGGCTTCGAGCGCCATGGGTACAGTTTTCGTGTCAACATCCAAGGCTCCGGGGACCAATGAGCCGCATGAGAAACGGCCGTGGCGCTCAGTCGTTGAGTATGGTGATTCATCGTGTGATGTGTGTAGACTCGGAAGTCACGGGTCGAATGGCGATGTCGGATCCCACCAGGGCTGCCGATGCCTTTGCAGCACTACGTGATGCGATGGGGTGGCTCCGGAATTCATCGAGATCAAATTCGTTGCGTAGTACGCCCCTAAGCATCTGGCAAGCAACAGAAGGCACGACGTGCCTCGCCGTCGTTGAGCAATCATAACGTGTTCGAGAACTCTATGAGGTTGAAGAGAGGTGCCGAATCTATCCGCACCATTCCATGGAGAGCAGACGATGAATAAATCCATATCCGATCGACAAGATCAGCAGGCCCCACATGTGACGGCCCACGGATGTCCAGTCAGTACAGATCACGACCGAGAAGTCCCTGAGGTCGATCTGCTCAGCACACTGACGATCAGAGGGATTACGCTACGAAACCGGATCGCGATGTCCCCCATGTGCCAGTATGTCGCGGTGGACGGATTGGCGAGCGATTGGCACCTGGTCCATCTCGGTAGCCGAGCGGTCGGTGGGGCGGCGCTGGTGATGGTCGAAGCCACGGCCGTTACCCCCGATGGAAGAATTTCGCCAGGAGATATGGGGATCTGGGGTGATCAGCATATTGAGCCGCTCTCCCGCATTGCTCGGTTTGTCCATTCCCAAGGAGCAGTTGCCGGCATTCAGTTGGCCCATGCCGGGCGAAAGGCGAGTTGTGAGCCTCCTTGGAAAGGAGGAGCGAGCCTCAAGACGCCTGCGATGGGTGGTTGGACCGTCCTCGGCCCTAGCCCCATCCCGTTCAATGAGAGCGATCCAAAGCCAAGGCCCCTCGACGAAGCTGGTATCGATGAGGTTGTCGCCGCTTTTGAGGCCGCTGCCCGTCGGGCGGTGGCTGCCGGATTCCGGGTGATCGAGATCCATGCGGCACACGGGTATCTGCTGCACGAGTTCCTATCACCTTTGAGCAATCACCGGACGGACCATTATGGTGGGAACTTGGAGAACCGGATGCGGCTTCTGCTCCGAGTCGCTGAGCACCTGCGTCGGCAGGTGCCGACGGAATTACCCCTCTTTGTACGGATTTCAGCTACAGACTGGGTAGATGGAGGCTGGGACGTTGAGCAATCGGTGGTCCTAGCCAGGCATTTGAAAGACCTCGGCGTCGATCTCATTGACGTCTCTTCCGGAGGCTTAGTTCCCAAGGCACGTATCCCGGTTGCTAAGGGGTACCAAGTTCCGTTCGCTCGAAAGATCCGGGACGAGGCCGCAATCATGACTGGTGCAGTTGGAATGATCACCGAGTCTCGACATGCCGATGAAATCGTGACCGGTGGGGATGCCGATCTGGTGTTCATCGCTCGAGAGCTGCTCCGGGATCCGTACTGGGCGCTCAAGGCGCAGCAAGAACTTGGTTCGGAACCTTCATGGCCTACTCCTTACGGGTATGCCGTCAAACGACGAGGAAAGTAGAACTGGACTCGATTCCGAAACATTGTTTTGCTCTTCAATCGTTGAGGACCGCGAGATCGAGTTGGCTGAGGCGCGCAGGGGAAGTGATGAGATCAATCTCAACGATCTTTCCTTCCCTCATTCTGAATGTGACTGCCATGGACAGCCGTCGTTGTGAAGTTGCCACGATTCCCACATTCCCGTTCACGAGCGCCAGCGCCACTTGTGCGGACCTGGCGCGCTGCGCACCGGCGAGCGCACCTTTGGCCACGATTTCCGCACCACGCACCGTTCTCGTTGCGCCAGGCTGGGCTGCCACATCGACTCGACGCACGACGTCCGGGTCCAATACTTCAAGAAGAGCGCTAAAGTCGCCGGCACGCGTGGCGGCGAGGAAGGCCTCAATGACCTCTCGCTGTCGTACAAGATCGGCGCGTGAGGCCGTTGGCACACCCTGCACCCGGCGACGGGCCCGGCTTGCGAGCTGCCTTGCTGAGGCAGGAGACCTTCCCGTAATTCGGCCGATCTCGTCAAAGGGCAGGTCGAACATGTCGTGCAGCACGAACGCGAGTCGTTCGGCCGGAGCCAGCGTTTCAAGTACGACGAGCAGTGCAAGACCGACTGATTCAGCCAGTAATGCTTCCTGCTCTGGATTGCTCACGTCTGCAGAACGCCCGATGGCCTCTGGGGCATGCATATCAAACGGCTCTTCGCGCCGTGACGCGCGAGAACGCAGCATGTCCAGGCACACTCTGCCGACCACCGTCGTCAACCATCCCTTGAGGTTCTCGATGCCGCTCGTGTCGGAGCGGTTGAGGCGGAGCCAGACTTCCTGTACCGCATCATCGGCTTCGTTCAGCGAGCCAAGCATCCGATAGGCTACCGCCTGTAAGTGAGTCCGGTTCTCCTCAAATCGTTCCGTCAGCCATTCATGTTCCATCTGTCACATTTCCTCCTTGCGATCCGTCATAGCTATGACGAATGAAACCCAGCCGATGTGACAGGGAGATGGATATTCCGCATCCCGGCTCGGCAAACATAACCGTAAAGGAGGCCTATCATGCAAGCAAGAATGACCAACCCAGCGATGATCGTTCCTGACGCGATGCCCGCCCTGCAAGCGCTCGGGACAGTCTTGAGAAAAAGCGGTGCCCCGCCTCGACTGCTCGAACTTGCCAACCTGCGCGCGAGCCAGATCAATGGCTGCAGCGTCTGCGTGGATATGCATGCCCGTTTTCTGAAGAAAGCCGGCGAAACCGACGAGCGCCTTTTTGCCGTGGCAGCCTGGAGAGAGGCTCCATATTTTACCGATGCCGAACGTGCGGCTCTGGCGCTTACGGAGGCCGTGACCCGGCTCAGTGATCGGACGAACGCAGTGCCTGACGAGATTTGGAATGAAGCCGCTCGTCATTACGATGAGTCGGTACTTGCAGCGTTGATTCTTTCCATTGGCACAGTCAACCTTTTTAACCGCCTCAGCGTAGCCACCAGGCAGGTGGCGGGTGAGTGGATGAAGTCGGCTGAAGCCAAGGCGTGGGTGGAAAAAAACATGCGGGAGTATGCTGAACAGCACTCGCAACATGACAATCGTCAGAAAAGTTAACCATAAATTAACAAACGCGAGGAGTTTGTCATGAGCCTAGGGAGATCGATCATTGATCTCATGGAAGTGAAGGATCAAGCTATGATTTAGAGCAGCAATGATGCGCCTTGTTGAAGGCCGCAGAAAGAGAGACGTGGCAATGAAGGTCTTTATCGCCGGGAGCACCGGCGCAGTTGGCAAATTCCTTGTTCCGGACCTTGTAGAGCGCGGGCATGAGGTAGTGGCACTCGTTCGCACTCTCCAGAAAAGTACAGAAATGCAGACGATCGGCGTGAAGGCTGTTGTTGCCAACCCGCTCGATAATGACGAACTAACGGCAGCCATTAGGAAGGCAGAACCTGAGGTCCTCATCCACCAACTCACCGCATTGGCGGAAGTCAACAATTTCAAAAAACTCGATCAGGAATTCTCGCTAACGAACCGATTTCGTACCGAGGTGACGGACACCATGCTGACGGCAGCACGTCTGGTGGGTGCGAGACGATTTATCGCCCAGAGCTTTTGCGGCTGGCCGTTCGCGCGGGAGGGCGGACCAATCAAGACGGAGACGGATCCACTTGACCCAACTCCTCCCGAGAACTTCAGCCAAACACTGGCGGCCATCCGGTACCTCGAGGAGGCCGTGCTCGGAGCTACGGACGTTGAGGCGCTCGCACTACGCTATGGGATCTTTTACGGACCCGGCACCGGAATTGCCAAGGATGGTCCGATCATTGAACTGATCCGCAAACGCCGGATGCCCATCGTCGGTGACGGCGCCGGTATCTGGTCGTTCATTCATGTGCAGGATGTTGCTCGGGCGACTGTTGCAGCAATGTCTCGCGGTACACCTGGCCTCTATAACGTCGTAGACGATGACCCTGCGGCTGTCTCCACATGGCTGCCGGTCCTTGCGGATGCGATTGGTGCCGAGCCTCCACGCAAAGTACCGGTGTGGCTCGCCAAACTTGCGATCGGTGATGATGGTGTCATGATGATGACCAAGAGTCGTGGCGGTTCCAACGCCAAGGCTAGGCGTGAGTTGGGATGGGAGCCGATCTACCAGAGCTGGAGACGCGGTTTCGTTGAAGGGCTTGGGTGACCGGACTCTCTTATTCGGGTGAGATTGGCTGATGCCAATTTGTCGTTGTCGAATTTAACGCGGTCCGAGTAAGTATTGGGGTCGCGTCTTGTTCCGTGCATGCCGGCCGATCAGTGGGCATCTGCGGGCCTTCATCGTTTAGGCTGCAATTCTACGTTCACGAGTTTTATTTCTGAGAGATCCTCAAGCCGCGGGCACCAACGGGTACCGGCACGCCACAAGGCCGAATCCAGTTGGGCATAGATCGTTCCTGGGTGCTCAT
>CAZOHW010000290.1:0-6019 GCA_964579525.1 uncultured Nitrospira sp.
TGTACCATGCTCCATAAGAATTGCAAGTGGAAGATTACTCAGACAGACTCCTAGCATACCAATTTTCCTGAGAGCGTCGGTTTTCTAACCAAGGAGGGTCTATGAGGCGAGGAGTTCAGTTTCTCATGGTCATGTGTGCGCTGGGGAGCGTATGGTTGACCACGAGCGCAATAATGGCGGCCCCAGGTCAGTCAGTAACGGTGGCCGTCTTTGGTGATTGGCCATATAGCAGCGATCTGAAGAAAAACGCTGCAAATCTCTACAATTCTGTCAACAACGATCCGGATGTCAGCCTCGTGATTCATGTGGGGGACATTCATTTCGGGAGTATGCCCTGCACTGGCGCAGGTTTGAGCCCGCTTCCTGCCGGCCCCCCTGCCGCGGTCCCGACATACAACCAGGACATCTTTAATATTTTTCAAAAATTCAATGCCCCGTTCGTCTATACACCAGGCGATAATGAATGGACGGATTGCCACAAGACTAAAGAAGGCGCAAGCGGCTATCCGTTGAACGAATTGGCGGCTGTCCGCCAGCTCTTTTTCCCGGCACCTGGCTACACCATTGGCGGTGTCCAGAAACAAGTGACGTCACAGGCGCGAGAATTTGATACCGATACCCCTGCTGACGCGCAGTTCGTCGAAAACGTCATGTGGACTCAGGCCAACAACATAGTCTTCGTGACGTTGAATCTTCCTGGGTCCAACAACGATGGATTGCCCTGGAGCGGAGGCACAGGATCGCCATTCTTGAACGAACCCGCTCGTTTGCAAGAGGTGACCCAGCGCAACGCTGCCAATCTCCGCTGGTTGAATCGCGCCTTCAAGCTTGCCAATAACAAAAAGGCCGCGGCCGTAGTGATTGCTGTTCAAGCAGACATGTGGGATCCCGCAGCCTTGGTGCCCGGGGGTGATGGGCTCAACGGCTATGATGGATTTGTTCAGGCACTCGCCAATCAGACTGTGGCCTTTGGGCGTCCGGTGCTGTTGCTCAATGGCGATTCACATGTCTATCAAGAGGACAGGCCACTTGATCCGACTGACAGGACCGGCTGTACGGATACAACGACCACAGCAGGGTGCACCGGTGGTGTCGTGCTTGCTCCTATCCATGGGACACAAGCCGTGCCGAACTTGACCCGGATTACCGTTCAAGGCTCTACGAACACGCCGAATGAATGGCTCAAGCTAAAGATCGATCCCAGTTCCTCAATTGTCTTCACATGGCAGAACGTGTGTTACTCTTCGTGCCCTTTTTAGCCGAATTAATCGAAGAAAAGGGCCAGGGGGAAAATCTCCCCCTGGCCTTTTTTCAGCGGAGCCACAAGTGTGCTGATGGTTTCATTCCTAAGGCCTGGTACAGATGGCTTTTCATCGTGTGAACTGAATCAAATCGTTTCGCCTTAAAAGCATCGACCAAGCCGAAGTAAATCAGTCGTCCCATGCGTTACAAGGATTTACCGAACTTGTCAAAGCTCGATGCAAACATATACCAACGTTCACACACTTTCTTGATCTATCAGTTGTTGTTTGATGAGGGGCTCGTCTTCTGCGGGTTGTTGTATAGGTGGCTCTGAAGGGAAGAGGCTCGGCTGTCTACCATGCATGACCTCATGTGAGCTATCGAGTCCGTTTCAGTGGTGCGGGTGCCTCGACAAGCACAGCAGGACACCTAGGCGCACGTAGATTGCAGCAAGAACTAGGGTATGCGTGCTAGATGATGACGGGAGGCTGAAACAGAGACGGTGCGAGCAGTGGTGCAGGCAGCGAGGATACCTTCAACTCTAAGGGAGTTGCCGGAGAGTGATGTTTGTGAAAGAGCTATGCCTAGTGAGCTAAAAGACTTTGCAACTTATAATTTAGGAAAATTTACGTGATTGTTATCAGCACGTAATAGTGTTTGTGACAACAAAGAAGAAACGTCCTGCCCCGTGGCTTCAGGGCTTTTACTGGAGCACTGCAGAACCCTCATCACAAGACTGTTTGAATCTATTCTCAACGGAGAAGGAGCACGCCATGTTACACGAGACAGCGGAACACCACAAGAAAGCTGCCGCACACCATGAACGTGCAGCGTATCACCATAAGGAAGTCGCCACGTACCATGAGGCTGGATTCCATGAAAAAGCGGCCTATCATGCCCGTCTAGCGCGGGAGCATGCTGTTCAGGCCATGCACCATGCCTCGGAAGGCACATCTTACGGGAAAGGTACGATCGTGGAAATGAACGCCAGGAACAATCGCCGAGGGTCAGCACCCTGCCACAGTTGCGATAAAATCTTTCGCAAGATTGATTTGACCAGTCGTGGTCAATGTTTGTTCTGCGCCCAAGCGAATGTGCCGCACAAGGGGAGCTGAACATCGTGTTGAGCCTCTTTCCCGTTCTTTTGTATTTGTAAAACAAGAGAGAGAACTTCCTGCCGATCGATGCCCCTCCTATGCCCCCTGGGGTTTTAACTAGGTGCACTGGAGTAACCCTGTAGCTAGGATCTCGTGCGGGGGCATGCTATGGAATTAACTCCGCCCGTTTCTCCACAGGCCAATATCTTTACCAGCATGGCCACGAGCTGCGCTCGGTTGCTCGGCACCTCGGCGGCCTTCGGCCTCGCGGTCGCCGTCGTCCTGATGTGGGCCATTACCGGCACGGTTTTCCACTTCAGCGATACGTGGCAACTGGTCATCAATACCGGCACGACCATTGTCACCTTCCTGATGGTCTTCCTCATCCAAAATTCGCAAAACCGTGACAGCGCGGCGATTCAGTTGAAGCTGGCGGAAGTGATTCGCTGTACGAAAGGGGCACATAATGCGCTGTTGGATTTGGAGAAACTCTCCCAGGAAGACCTGGAGGAGATGCGCGTGCTCTACGAGCAGTTAGCCGTTCAAGCCCGCCAGCATGCGGAATTGAAGCGCCTTGCCACGGGGACCCCGCCCATTCCCCTGAAAAGCAATGGTGCCTTCCGGGACAACTAGCAGGGTGAT
This sequence comes from uncultured Nitrospira sp., assembly GCA_964579525.1. Taxonomy (GTDB): domain Bacteria; phylum Nitrospirota; class Nitrospiria; order Nitrospirales; family Nitrospiraceae; genus Nitrospira_D. The sequence goes on from CAZOHW010000290.1 coordinate 2,982, forward strand.
GCGGGTCTACAGTATGCAGCCAACCATGTTGAAACAGGCAGCCGAACACCACAAGAAAGCCGCCGTACATCACGAGTCGGCGGCGATATGCGTCAAAGCGAATTCGCTGCGCAAGGTTGGCTGAGCCTAGTGCCGCAACTTAGTTGGACACCGAGCATACAGGAGATTCCCAGGCGAAAGGGCGAGTTATGCAAGTGAAGGAAGCTGGACAGTTGAGAAAAGAATGGAGGAAAGAGGGCAATCCGCCATGTCCTCATAAAATCATCGAGACACTCTATGCTGTAGAAAAAAAGACCGACGATGAAGCGTGCATGCGCTGCGGCAAGATATTCTCTCCGGACGAAGTCCCTTAGGTCTGTGAAACAGGTACGCCACGCCACCTATAAACCTGGTGATGTAGAGAATTCGCCACAGCCGAAGACACCCAAATGTAAGTAACCGTCGGACATGGAACAGAAGAATGATCCATGGCAACCACTATTGACCGAGAAGGTTCCCGACACCGCCAAGGCCAAGGTCTCCAAACGGTCGCCCGTCGGCCCGGGTATCATGGACAACATCCATGCTCCAGCGCTCAGTCAGGCCCACCGGAACCGGTGTAGGGCCTCGGTGCAGCGCGATATGGTTTCGTCTCCACACCCGCATCCACAGCTGCAAGCCATCAAGACGGAGAGCCGACGGACGCGTTTGCGATTCACCAGCCAGCCTTCGCGACGCAGTAAGACCCAGATGCGCATGTAGCCAAACCGGGGTCGGGCATGGGCCAGATCGCGCATGCGCAGCTGCAAGGCGGACTGATCCTTGGCCCGACTCCGGCGATACCATGACGCGCGTCCGAATTGGGCCAATCGACAGCCCGCGCACCACGAAGCGTCATACGTAGTTTTCTCGTGTCCCCAATCGGAATGTCAACCTTTCAATGTCGCCTCTGACCCGCCTCATCATCCGTTTTCAAGGGGAATCGGAAGAAGGAATAGCCAACGATCGGCCCTCGGTATGATCTGAATGATCTGCGGTTTACGAACACTGATCGGATGCCTACGACGATAGATCCGGACTGAATTTTTCACAAAACAGCCCGGCTCTCAGCCGGTACTCAACCCGGTGGCCGTCTTCACGCGAAACCTTATGCGAAGCCGTAAGGCAAGTAAGAAAAGGATGGCTCTCGAAGATGCTCCTTCACGTGCTTGAGCGCGAGAAGGGGGATAAAATCCCGTATACGAGCGGTGTGTTCCAACTGATGAATTTCATTCCAGAGAAGGCTATGCGCTGTGATGTGTGGTAGAGCGAACTGCTTGGCCAACGCCGCAATATCGTACTCAATAGCTTTGAGTTCGACTCCGACTGACATGGCGGCATTTAGCCTTAGCAGCGAGGAAATGTCAACGGCTGCGACTAGGGCCCAGCAAAATTCCTCGCTGGTTGTTGACAAAGGCTGTCAGCCTCGTTCTCGCGGTGCTCGTCTCGTGAAGTCGGTGAAGTGGCGTAGAGACTCAACGGAAGTCGAAGGGAAGGTACCTATCTGTTTTCCAGACATGACTGATCGTTCTCGTACTCGTTTCACTTGCCATTCTGCCGCCTGATACGACTAATGCTCCATCGCATCGAAGCATAACTCTGATGGGACTGGGTCATTTGGCGATGGTAATACTCGGCACGCCGGCGCGCGGGACTTCCGTGACCGTCATCTGGAACAATTGGGACAACAGCTTGAATGCTTCGCGGTTCCAACGCGCCTGTGGACCTGTCGTGTTGACCGCGTAATAGTACCCATGAGACCGCATGACGAGATCTAATCCGGACGGAGGCGATTGCGACACGACCAGATCCATGGTTTTGACCGGATTCTCTGTTACCTCAGGCGTTCGGCTATCTTTCTGGACGTGGTATTCCAGTTTTTCGGCGATGGAAAGCCCGAGAAAGTTCAACATCGCATTGAAACTTCGCAGCCGAAAATCTCCCTTGAGCGGCCAGTCGCCGCCGAAATGTCCCGGACGAATATCAATCGTGACGTCATTTGGGAGCCCCAGTACGTTCTCGCCATGCAAGCGGGCACGCTCCTTTGGAGACAATGTTTCCGGATCATAATTGGTGATCAGCGTGCCTCCTTCCACCTGTTTTCGCAACGTGTATGTTTTGTCTTGCTTGTTATACACCACCTCATACTCCTGTTCGAGCGCTTTGAATCCTTCCGCGGTGACCGAATCCGTCGGAATCCTCCAGCTTCGTTCTATATTCATCGGTTCAACATAGAGACTGTTGTGGTCTTGAATAGCTGAAAGATGGAGAACCACACGCCGAAACATCTCATAACCGACCATATTGGACGGATCATTCTGATAGACAATGGCTCCATGGTTATGTTTCAACCTAAGCTCTTGGGCCATCAATCGAAGCAGAAGATCAATGTCGACCCCTTGTCGCAAGAGTAAAGTCAGCTTTGAGTCGTGGAACGGCGTGAGTAAACGATTGGTAAATTCTTCTCCTTCGATCGGTGCAATACTGATGGTTGGATTTTCGGTCACGCTTCCGCCGATGACAGGCAGGATCTGTGTACTGGCCAAACCCGCCAGCGCCGGGGTCGCGCCAGCCGTGAACCCGAAGTTGAACGTTGCGGCGACGTTGGAGACGCCGGTAAAGTGAATCGGCTGATGGTGTTGCGCTCTGGCGATGTTCATAAGCAGTTGCTTGGAGTGTGATTCAGTGATGGCCTCATCGTACGCGATGACGGCTCGAGTCAATGTGACCGGCGAGAGGCATCCCGGCAGAATGAAAAGGCAAAAGAAAACCGTGAGAGTAAAGCATAAAGAGGAGAACCGAAGATTTCTCATAGGACGTATCTTTACCGGTCTTTCGTCCACATTGGAGTGTGGTGTGGCGGAGGGACCAAGAATAGTAGTCAAAGGAGCGTCAATGTCAAGCACATCTCTGTTAACCTTCTTCTGAACCGCTCTAGTTCATGGGTCTTCAACCGGAAGCCGATCTTAGGGAACGTCTGATTAATTCACGTTTACACGAAGATCTCTGTTTCTGCATGG
>CAZOHW010000291.1:0-5979 GCA_964579525.1 uncultured Nitrospira sp.
GGCCACAACAATGGCGATGTTCGACCCGACTGGCCACAGTTCAACAGCAGCGGTCTGGACCTGCTGGATCGACAGGGTCTTCAGTTGGGTAAAGAGGATGAAAAGGCCGATAGCAAAGGCCGTGTCTCCGACGCGAGTCACGATAAAGGCCTTCTGCGCGGCTGTACCGTATTCCGGTTCGCGATACCAAAACCCGATCAAGAGATAACTGCAGAGCCCCACCCCTTCCCAGCCGAGGTAGAGCAGCAGCAGATTGTCAGCCATCACCAGCGTCAGCATGGTCGAGACAAACAGATTCATGTAGGCAAAAAATCTTGCGTAGCCGTCATCGTCTGCGAGATATTCGGCCGAATACAGATGGATTAAAAAACCGACACCGGTAATGACCGCCACCATCAGAAGGGACAACGCATCCAAATACCAGGAGACGCCGACCGTCATACCTGACGTATCGATCCAATTCCACAGTGTCTGCTGGTAGGAGGCACGATCCGGAAAGCCTTGAAGAAAATCGATGCCGACAAGCGTGGTGACGACGGCTGCCATGCCCACCGAACCACAACCGACGCATGCGACCTGCCGACGTGACAACCGCCCTCCAGACAACGCCAACAGTAGAAAGCCGGCGAGCGGAAGGGCTGGAATGAGCCACAGCAGTCGAAGATTGTTCATTTGGTAGACCGTTTGTCTGGTTTATCTGGTTAACAAGATCAACCAAACAAACCAGATCAACTAGACGAACCTTTGGTTAACCTTTCATCTCACTGAACGCATCGGCGTCCAAGGTACGGAACCGGTACGACAGCTGGAGCACGATGCCGAGCGCCACAGATACCTCAGCTGCCGCCAGCGTGAGGATAAACACAAACATGACTTCTCCATCGACCTGTCCCCAGCGAGCGCCCCCGGCGATGAATGCCAGACTGACCGCATTCAACATGATTTCGAGCGAGAGCAACATGTACAGGATGTTGCGCCGACTTAAGAGACCGACCAGTCCAAGAGCAAACAGCATGATGGCCAAGACCAATGCCTGCGTGGTCAACATGAGCGAGGCTCCTTCGACAGACGACGCCCCAAGTGATAGGCCCCGATCAATCCCGGAAGCAACAGCATGGATGCCAACTCGACGCCGATGATGTAGGGTCCGTAGAGCACGATGGAGACGCCTTTCTGACGGGTTTCCATGCCGCTGATCGGCAAATGGTCCCCAACAGCGATGAGATAACCTACTTCACCCAGAAGCACCAAGGCCAACACACTTGGCCCTACCCATGTGCCTGGGGTGAGCCACCGCTTTTCCTGCTCGACGGCAAGCGGCCCTAAGAGCATCACCACGAAAATGAAGAGCACCATGATCGCACCGCCATAGATAATGATCTCGAGCGCTGCGGCAAACTGCGCGCCAAGCAAGTAAAAAATCAGGGCCAGCGCGATCAGCGCCACGACAAGATAGAGCAGCGCGTGAACAGGATGCACATGCGTGATGACGCGCAGTGTCGCCAAAAAGGTCACAGCGGCAGCAATGTAGAACAGGATTTCCATAGTCCACTTCATGCGCGAGAGGTGCGAGACTCGCTAGTGCTCTCGATGTGTATCCCTATCGCGCTCTTCTCGCCCACTTGCGTTCATTACGGCATCAAGCTCCTTACATCCACCGGCGGGAGTTCGTGTTCCCCTTGCCCCTTATCCTTCTCGCAAGTTCTCACTCCGGCGACTCGATAAAAGTTATAGTCGTGGTACTTGCCGGTTCCGCTGATGAGCAGGTCTTCTTTCTCATAGACCAAGTTGTGGCGCGCATATTCACTTTGCTCAAAATCCGGGATGAGCTGGATGGCATTGGTCGGGCAAGCTTCTTCACAATGTCCGCAATAGATGCAGCGGGAGAAATTAATCCGAAAGAATTCCGGATAACGACGTTCATGAGCCTCTGGATTGTCGGTGGCCTGAAGCGCGATGCAATCAACGGGACAAGCCACCGCGCAGAGGTAGCAGGCCACGCACCGTTCTTCTCCATCCGGATCGCGAGTCAGGACAATTCGTCCACGCCAGCGTGGAGGCAGATAGGGTCGTTCCTCTGGATACTGAACCGTCACCGGCTTGGTGAATGTCCGTTTGAAGACAATCCAGAGCCCCATCAAGAGATCGCGTGTGTAGCGAAGAAGTTCCATGTTAGCCTTGTTTATTTGGTTTATTTGGTTCGTTTCGTTTGCTTAGTTCGCAACCAGATAAACCAGACAAACCAAATAAACCCGTTTACCCTTGTTTCCACAGCACCACGCCTCCTGTGATCAGAAGATTGATCAAGGCAAGCGGCATCACAACCTTCCAACCGAACGACAAGAGCTGGTCGAAGCGAAACCGAGGCCAGGTCGCTCGAATAAGAATAATCAGCACGATGAAAAAAGCCATCTTCAGGACAAACCACACCACCGGCGGTAACCAGGGGCCATGCCAGCCGCCGAAGAAGAGGATCACGGTCATGGCCGAGAGCAAGATGACAGCGAGGTACTCGCCGACAAAAAACATTCCGAATTTCATCCCGCTATACTCCGAGTGGTAGCCGGCGACCAGCTCGGCTTCCGCCTCAGGCATATCGAACGGCGTGCGATGGGCTTCAGCCAGTCCAGCCATGAAAAAGCCGAGAAACCCCAAGAATTGAGGAATGACGAACCACTGATGCCGTTGAGCTTCCACGATATCGCTCAGATTGAACGATCCAGCCAAGAGCACCGCGCCCATCAACGACAACCCCATGAAGACTTCATAGCTCAACAGCTGTGCGATCGCCCGAAGGCTGCCGAGAAATGCAAACTTGCTGTTGGAGGCCCACCCTCCGATGATAACGCTATAGGCCGCGAGGCTCGACATGGCCAAAAAAAACATGACCCCCATATTGAGATCGGCGATCACGAAACTCGGAGCAATCGGGACCACGGCAAAGGACATCAACGCCGTAATCACGACAATCGCCGGGGTCAGTACGAAGACGGCCTTATCGGCAAAGGGTGGAATCCAATCTTCTTTCGTAAAGATTTTGATCATATCGGCAAGAGATTGCAGGCAGCCGCCGGGCCCCACCCGGTTGGGGCCGTACCGCTCCTGCCAAACACCCAACAGTCGCCGTTCGACCCAGATGAGCATCCCAGCCAACGTCAGCCCACCACCAAGAATGACGGCAATCGTGAGGGCCGTGTGACTCCAATCGATCACGCGACCCTCCGCTTGTGTTCGGCCTTGATCGCCTTGACCAGATCAATCCAAACTGGTCCTCTCACGCCGGAAACCTCAGGTCCGAGGGAGATGCCCACAGTGTCCATCGGTGTTGAAGATTCGAGATGGACGGAAAGGCGATAGGTCGTCCCCTGGAACGCCAATTCAATCGTGGTTTGGTCGTCAAGGCTCAGCCGCGCACCATCCGAGGGATGCAAGGATAGGAACGGTTCCGACATCCGTTCAACAATCGCGGGAGAGCGATTACTGAGCTCCTCGCTGCCGAACAGCGAGGAGCGTGGCAACAGCAACCACTGATGGGAGGTCGGCTGAAACGCGCGTGGCACGGCAGTAAACCAACCGGGTGCTTTTGTCGCGACAGGCTCGATAAGCCTGATTCCTGGCATTTCTTCACGCAATGGTCCGCCGACCTCGTCCTGATAGGTGTTGACGGCCTGGATGGAATTCCATCCAGGAGCCCAGAATTGGGGAATCAGCGGAGAGGGAAGCGGCCCTCGATATCCCTCCATCGAAAATGCCAGTGGTGTGTCCGGATCAGGAGGAGGCGGAGGTTCATGAACGGTCAGATGGGACAGCATCGACGTGCGCCCGCTATAGCGATCAGGCTGTCGTGGGACTTTTTGGCCCACCACACGAAAACTCGCGGGTGGTGCCACCTCGCCAATCCGTGCCAGTTCAGGCGCCATGGTGGCTGTCGCGGAGACGGCATCGTCGAATGTGTTCCAGGCTGCCACTCCCGTGAAGTGGTCTGTCTGCTGTGATTGTGCACGGGCAAGATCTTTGAGCCATCGCCAACTTTCCTTGATATCCCCATTCGGGATAAAGACTTGATAGAACCGTTGGGCGCGGCCCTCGTGATTCACAAGGGTCCCATCGGATTCCGGGCCTGCGGCAACTGGAAGCAGCACATCGGCCTGCGCCACGGTGCGATGTTCAAGGGAATCGAGCACGATCACGGTTTGGGCGGTCTTCAAAAAGGCATCGACCTTCCCCTGGTCCGCGCGTCGATACAGGTCGTTCTCCAGTACAATCACCGTATCAGCCTTTTTCTGACTGATCGAATCGAACGCCTCATCTAACCGTCCACCGCCCAGCAACGCCAGGCCAAGACTATTACTTTCAGGAACCACAAAACTGAGACGTGGCTGTTTCCCCGGCTCATGTAAGGCCCACGCCACATTGGCTGCCGCTTCAATCGTCGCTTGAGAGCCACTGCCGGTTCCGGCAATGATCAGCGGCCGCTGCGCCTGGATCAGCGCGTCAGCAATGCGTTGAGCCAGGTCGCGGACGTCATTGGTGAGATCCGGAACGAGCGGCGCATCATGTTTGATTCGTCCGGCCACCGCGAATCCCAGTCTCGCGATATCATCGGGGGCAGCAAAACAGCTCTCTGTTGCATACTCATGTAACCAAGTCCGTCGATGTCCGGCCATGAAGAGAGGCCCGTGCCGATTCTGCACCGCATTGCGCACCGCAGCTTCGTCCCACCGAGGAATCTTCAACTCGTCGACTCGTTCCATCGGCTGTTGTCGAACAGATTGCAGGAGGGCCAGCGCCAATCGGGGGGCATTGTTCAAGAGGTCTTCGCCAAGGACGAGAACAGCGTCTGATTGTTCCGCATCGTGAAGAGATGAGGAAGGCACGGGTCCGGTCCGAAGGATGGATAGAATAATGGACAGAAGCCGATGTTCCTGTTCGTCAATGCCGAGAAAAAACTGCTGTGGTCCGACCAATGAACGGAGTGCCACATTGGCCTCAAGCGAAGCACGAGGCGAACCAATCCCGATGATCCCACGGGCACATCGTAACCGATCTCCTACAATCTTGAGCACCTGAGGCACGGCCTCCGGCTGCGCCGGCTTGGCGCGATCGAGTTCCGGTCGCATGAGGGCTTGCTTGATCCGCTTGTCGCTGTTGACATACTCGTAGCCGAACCGACCCCGATCGCAGAGAAAGTAGCCGTTGACCTGACTGTTAAACCGATTCATGACCCGACGCACGATGCCGTACCGTTCACCGACCGTGGTATTGCAGCCAAGACTGCAATGGGAGCAGATCGATTGGGCTGATTGAAGATCCCACTTCCTGGTGTAGTGGTGGAACAAGGTTTTGTCGGTGAAGACGCCGGTCGGACAGACTTCCACAAGATTGCCGCTGAATTCATTCTCCAACGTCCCGTCCTGTTCCCTGCCGAAGTAGAGCGCATCATGGGCACCGAAGACGTTGAGGTCTCGTCCGCCCGCATAGTCTCGATAGAATCGTACGCAGCGGTAGCATTGGATACACCGGTTCATCTCATGGCGAATGAACGGGCCAAGCGACTGATTGCGATGGGTCCGTTTTGGGTACCGGTAGCGACGATAGACATGCCCGGTCATGACCGTCATGTCCTGCAAGTGACACTCACCGCCTTCATCACATACAGGACAATCGTGTGGATGATTCACCATCAACCATTCAATGACCGATGCACGAAACGCCTTCGCCTCTGGATCGTCAACCGAAATACGCGTGCCAGGGGAAGCCGGTGTCATGCAGGCCATCACCAGTCGACCAGTCTGATCACGGTCGTCTTTGAACTGCTTTACGGCGCATTGGCGGCAGGCGCCGACTGATCCCATCGCTGGGTGCCAGCAAAAATAGGGTACGTTCAGCCCGACACCGAGACAGGCCGCGAGTACATTCTGCCGTTCATCAACTGAATAGGACTGATTATCGACAATGATGGTCGCCATAGAATTAGAC
>CAZOHW010000292.1:0-5965 GCA_964579525.1 uncultured Nitrospira sp.
ACAGTACCGGAGTCGGTTGGGAGTATTTGGTCGCCGATCTGCTGGCCACCAAAAAAGTTGAAGCTTCACTCGAGCTGGCATGGAACGCGAAAGAGGCGATGGTCGCCCACATGGCCAGACCCTATGCAGTGACCGATCACGGGGTCAAGACAGCTCCCTTTTATGTCTTGAGGTTTACCAGCATGCCGAGCATCCTGGCGGAAATTGCCTATATCTCCAACCCGACCGAGGAAGACCTGCTTCGAAAGCCGATGTTCATTAAGGATGTCGCGCAGTCACTCCATCAAGGGATCGTTTCATTCCTGGCAAGCACGAAGTAAGACACCCAGTCATCTATTCACTCTTCGAGCCAAGCAACAATGGCGACCATCAAACTGATTCTTGAGTACGACGGCACCGCCTATGCGGGATGGCAACGTCAGCTCGATCACCCGACGATTCAAGAAGCTGTCGAAACCGCCATCCTAGGGGTTACCCAAACCAAGGTCTCTGTCATCGGCGCAGGGCGGACCGATGCGGGAGTCCATGCCCTCGGGCAGGTCGCCAGCTTCCGTATCGACCGTGACATGACACCTCGCCAGTGGACCAGGGCACTCAATGCCCATCTCCCGAAAGACATTGTGGTTCGATCGGCATCGGTCATGCCGGGCACATTCCAAGCACGACACTCGGCAAAGGGTAAATTGTATGAATATCGTATCCTGAATCGCGCAGAAAGACCGGCTGTCAATCGATCATACTGCTGGCATCTCCATCACCCGCTCGATGACGGTGCGATAAACGAGGCGGGAAGGGGCTTGATCGGCTTACACGATTTCTCATCGTTCCAAACCCAACCGACCGACAATGAAGACCCTTTCTGTCATCTTCAACAGCTCTCCATCACCCGAGAGGGAGATTGGCTACGAATGGAATTCTATGCCGATCGGTTTTTGAAGCAGATGGTGCGTTCGATCGTTGGAACGCTGGTTGAGGTCGGTCTTGGCCGACGACCAACCGACAGTTCGAAAACCATCCTGAACGCCCATGATCGTTCCGCAGCCGGAAAAACCGCCCCCCCCCAGGGACTCTTCTTGGTTCGGGTCGACTATGAACGAGTTGGATAGCGAATCCTCCAGACAACTACTGAGATCTTTGCTATGATACGTCGGCCGTTGCAACTTACCGATTCACCAAAGGAGATTCCGCATGTCGATCATGGCCCGAACTGTGGTTCTTGCGCTGTTTACAATCAGTATAGGAATGCCTTCATTTGCTGTTGCCGCACCTGAACAGCAAAATAAGATGAAGGCGTGCAACGAGCAGGCCAATGCAAAGGGATTTGGTGAGGGAAAAGGCGAGGAGCGGAAGGCGTTTATGAAGGAGTGCCTCTCCGCCAAATCGGAGAAGAGTGGAGGCGGGAAAAGTACTCAGCAGGAGAAGATGAAGACGTGCAACACAGAGGCGGGTGATAAGCAGCTGAAGGGTGATGAGCGGAAGAAATTCATGAGCGACTGTTTATCAAATTAGCCATATAGACCATCCCCGGCGCGGCTGACGCCGCGCCGGCTTGTTTTTTTGACAGCAACGCCCGAAACAACAGGCGTTGCATGCCCCCTGCACGCAGTTACTCATCACGGTTTTCCAGTTTCTTTCGCAGTTCGATCATTTCTTGCTCAAGCGCCAAGAAGCGATCGCTGATGGGATCGGGCAAATTCACCTGATCCATCGTGTCGTCGGGAACACGTTCGCCTTGGGTCTTAATCACGCGAGCCGGCACACCAATGACCGTGGAATTAGGAGGGACATTCTTCAATACGACGGAGTTCGCCCCAATTTTCACATTATCACCGATGGTAATCCCTCCTAAAATCTTGGCACCGGCTCCCACCACGACGTGATTCCCGAGTGTCGGGTGCCGCTTGCCACGATCTTTCCCAGTCCCACCTAACGTGACTCCTTGAAACAGCGTCACATAGTCCCCGATTTCAGCCGTTTCCCCAATGACCACCCCCATGCCGTGGTCGATGAAAAACCCTGTGCCGATTTTGGCAGACGGATGAATTTCCACACCGGTCAGCCAACGGGCCAGTTGGGAAATGGCTCGTGGCAGGAAGGGAATTCCCATCGACTTAAGCCGATGAGCAATTCGATAGGCCAGCAAGGCATGAAAGCCGGCGTATGTGAGAATGACCTCCAGCTTGCTGGTCGCGGCCGGGTCTCGGTCAAAGACGGCGTGAAGATCTTGGCGGATGGCGCTAAACATGGCTGACATGGAACCAAGCCGACAGGCTGACAAGCTTCATTGAAGCTGCTCACTGTCCCGGCCTGAAGACTCAAGATGCTGGCTGTGGATCGACTCGATTAAGCACACGGCATGCGCGATCATGCCCTCTTCATGTCCCACGGCATCTAATCCTTCTCCGCTCTTGACCTTCACATTGACTGACTGGGGATCGATCCCAGCCGTTTCCGCGATTTTCTTCTGCATCGCCGACAGATGCGGGCCGAGCCGGGGAGCCTGGGCTACGATCACAGTGTCGATATTACCCACTCGATACCCCTTGGCTTTCAACTTCGCCATAACATCTTCCAAAAGTTTCAAGCTCGAGATCCCTTTATATCGTGGATCGGAACTGGGATAATGCCGGCCGAGATCACCTTCGCCCATAGCACCTAATAAAGCGTCGCAGACTGCGTGAACCAGGACATCGGAATCAGAATGGCCGAGCAGCCCTTTCGTGTGCGGGATTTCAATTCCACCGAGTATCAGCTTACGGTCCGGCCCGAGCGGATGAACATCATACCCATAGCCGATACGCATTTAAGAGTCCTTTCGCAGAGTCAGACCAGTTAAAAGTCTAAAGGTCATAAAGTCCAATGTCTTGGGATTCAGACTTTACGACTTGACGACTTTATGACTTGTCTTCCTTGCCGCCAAGATGGCCTCACCGATCACTATATCCTCTGGCCTTGTCACCTTGATATTTTCACCGCTCCCTTCAACCACGACGACAGGATGACCGGCCCACTCGAACAAGAATGCGTCATCAGTGGCATGCACCCCCTCTGCATGGGCCTTGCGGTGAGCTTCCAGCAGCCAATCACGCCGAAATGCCTGCGGCGTCTGGGCCAACCAGAGTGGTTTCCGATCGACCGTTCGTTCAATACGCCGTTCTAATCCAACCTGTTTAACCGTATCGCGCATCGGCAAGGCCACAATCGCCCCTCCGACACGCTGAGCTGCCTCAACCACGTCAGCCACCATCTGTTCGGTCAGAAATGGCCGTACCGCATCGTGCACGACCACAATCTGCGCGTCCTCCGGCACATGTTCCAGCGCATGCCGGACCGAATCTTGCCGTTCCTTTCCACCCGCCACCACCTTCGTGATTTTTGAAAATCCAAATCGAACGGCAAGATCATTCAGACAATAGTCGAGCTCGGCCTGCGGCACAGCCAAGATGATCTGATCGATGACAGGAGAGTTCTGAAGAACACGGAGCGAGTGAACAACCAACGGTTCACCGCCCAAGACCAGGAACTGCTTGGGAACAGGGCCACCCATCCGAAGGCCTCGTCCTGCAGCAGGGACAAGCGCCACAGCTAGCTTAGTCTGACGAGGAAGAGCGTCTGTCTGGTCCATTTGAGCCGATCATGGACGCAGCGTGAGGTAGAGTGTCCGGCCTTGCCGCTTCAATAACAGCAGCACGGCTTGGTCCTTCGGAAGCTTGCCGGCGACCCGCTCGAAGACTTTCACGGAGCTCACAGCTTGTCGGTTCACTTCCAGAACAATATCTCCCTCACGAACACCCAATTCTTCAGCTGTACTCCCTGGCTTGACCCGAACGATGACCACGCCTCGCTCGCTCGACTTCAACCCATACCGGCCCGCCAATTCCTCCGTCAAGTCTCGAACATCGAGGCTGGAGAGCACACCAGCCGGCGTCGCCGAGTCTCCGCCTTCGTCTTCACCGCTTTGAGACATCGATTTGGGCTGTTCGACGATGGTGAGGTCGACGGTTTTCGGCTTCTTATCGCGAATGAACTTAATCGCGACCTTTTTCCCCACCGGCGTTTGCGCGACTGCATTACGCAGGTGCGTCGGTGAATCCATGGGTTTGCCGTCATACTCGACGATAACATCGGCTCGTTCAAATCCCGCCTTTTTGGCCGGACTGTCATCCATCACATCACTGACGAGTACACCTTTTGTTTCGGTGACTCCGAACTGCGAAGCCAATTCAGGCGTCAATTCTTGAATAGAGACCCCCAGCCAGCCACGGACGACTTTTCCGGTTTGCACGAGCTGACCCATAATGGACTGAGCCATATTACTCGGCACGGCAAAACCGATCCCCATGTTCCCGCCGCTCTGACTGAAAATGGCCGTGTTGATCCCGACAAGCTCGCCCCGCACATTGACCAGGGCTCCACCGGAATTTCCTGGATTGATGGCTGCATCGGTCTGGATGAAATCTTCGTACTCGGCAATCCCGGCCGCCCGCCCAAGCGCACTCACGATCCCCAAGGTGACAGTCTGCGTCAGTCCGAATGGATTTCCCACCGCCAGCACGAACTCCCCGACTTCGAGTTTGTCTGAATCAGCCAAGGGTACGGTAGGAAGCCCTGTCGCGTCGATTTTGACCACGGCCACATCAGTTTTCGGATCGGTACCGATCAGCTTCGCCTTAAACTCACGCTTGTCCGACAGGGTAACTCGAATCTCGTCCGCCTTGCCGACTACATGGTTGTTGGTGATGATCAAGCCATTTGATTCAACGATCACACCGGATCCAAGCCCCCGTTCCTTTCGCTCTTTGGGATGCTCGAATTTTCTGAAAAACTCGTCGCCGAAGAACTTTCGAAAGAGAGGATCGTCAAACGGCGCGGTACCAGGCCCTTCTGCGCGCCCGCTCTTGGTCGCATAGATATTGACGACCGCCGGCTTCACCAACTTGGCGATATCCACGAAGGTTTGATTGCTTCCGCCCAGCATCGGCTGGGGCGCGGTCGAGACAGGTCTGGCAATGGGAGGAGATGGGGCAACAGAAGCTGAATCAGGGACTGCATGGCCGTTCGACAACCATCCGAGGTCCGATGCCACAACAAACCCGATAATGATTCCAGCCGTCAGCAACGCAGCCGTGACAATCCAGCTTTTCTTTCCTTGCGGTGGCTTGGGGCCAAACTCAATATGATTCATGTTGTCCATTTGCTCTTAATCCAGGCTGTTCAGGCGCTTACTGAATCTCGCCGCTGTAAATCCCCATAATCGTATGGAGAAACTTAATGGCTTCTGCCTTTGGACGTTGGAAGCTATTACGGCCGATGATGCTCCCGAATCCTCCCCCATCCCGTATCCCCCGAGCCTCTTCGAACACATTCTTATCTTCACTCTTGGCCCCGCCAGAGAAGATCACAATTCGCCGTCCGTCGAACGAACTCTGTACCACATGTTTGACTCGCTCAGCCAACGCCTTAATCGGGATCTGGGCCGATTCATACACCTTCTTGGCAGCCGCCTGCTCTAAATGGGCAGTCGGCAATTTCACCTTAATAATATGCGCTCCAAGTTGCGCCGCAATCTGTGCCGCGTAGGCCACGACATCCATGGCGGTCTCACCTTCCTTGCTCAAGGCTGATCCACGCGGATAAGACCACACGACGACGGCAAGGCCGCTGGCCTTTGCCTCTTCCCCAATGGCCTGCAGTTGTTCATACATCGCGTTGCAATGGGCGGACCCAGGATAGATCGTGAACCCGACGGCCGAACAACCTAACCGTAGGGCATCGTTCACGCTTCCTGTTACTGACGGCAGCGGATCCTTGTCGTCATGCAATACGTCATGATTATTGAGCTTAAGAATGAGGGGAATCTGGCCGGCAAACTCACTGGCCCCTGCTTCTAAAAACCCGAGCGGCGCCGCATAGGCATTGCATCCAGCATCAATGGCAAGTTGAAAATTGTAGTGCGGATTGTACC
>CAZOHW010000293.1:0-5961 GCA_964579525.1 uncultured Nitrospira sp.
ACACAACCTTGATCACTCCACCCGCCGATCAGTGTTCGGTTGCCTCGATGAACGTACGTTGCGAGATTTGCGAGGACTTCGCCGGCCCGGCAGGCCGGATATCTATGTCAGCATTCTCACGCGATACCTCAATTCTTCAAGATAATCCATGGAAGCCATGCGACAATACATCGCCGAGCAGAACGGCCCCGAACTGTGCAAGGTCGCGCATGCTCTGAAATCAAGCAGCGGATGGTCGGTGCGCGAACATTGGCGGAGAGCATCGAACGGCTTGGGTCACTTGGGCGATCGGAGGACATGGCGTCAGCTCCGGCTGTGTTCGCCAAGGCCAGGCTTGTCGCAGCAGCGAATCCGCGATTGCAGCAGAAGTGTTCATGAATAGTGCGGGTTAGGTGAACCAGCCCATAGAACTTCTACCATGCACCACGAACCGCCACACCCAACGTTTGTCATCCTTATCGTCGACGATGATGCGTTGAGCAGAATATTCGTGCGTGAAGCTCTGGAACAGGTCGGCTTCGAAGTATGCGAAGCCTCGACTGGCGCGCAAGCCTTGGAGCAATTTGCCTTGCGGCGTCCGGATTTGATCATCATGGATGTCATGATACCCGAGATGGATGGATTTGCGACCTGCGCGCAGCTCCGTGACTCGAGCAAGGGAAACCGTGTACCGATCCTCCTTATGACTGCCTTAGATGATGATGTCTCAATCGGTCAGGCCTACAAGCACGGTGCCACCGATTTCATCACTAAGCCGATACATACCAGATTGTTAGCCCATCGAGTCCGGTATATGTTGCGAGGGAGCATTACGTTGAATGCCCTCCTCCGTAGCGAAGCCAGGCTTGGGTTGGCACAGCGTATCGCCAGAACTCTGTCGGTTGTTGGGAATTCACCCAGACGATTTCGGCGGAACCAAGGAAGCGTTCCTCGACATGGTCCATGAGGAGGATCAACCAGGTCTCGACCGGGCTCTCACATTGCTTGTTGAGGAGCAGACACCGTGCGACATCGACCATCGGATTATTCAGCCGAACGGGATTGAAGCCACCATCAATTTGCAGGCTGAGGCGGTGTTCGATGACCACCTGAATGCATTGACGATCGTAGGAATGGCCAAAGACATCAGCGAACGAAAACGGGCAGAGCGAGAGATTCACCAGCTGGCCTATTATGACAGCCTCACCGGGTTGCCCAACCGTGTATTGTTTAAAGACCGTGTCACGCAAGCGATCGCCCATGCGCGCCGTTACCAATCGATGCTCGCGCTATTGTTCCTCGATCTCGACCGATTCAAGGTGATTAACGACACGCTCGGACATACCATCGGCGACCTCCTTTTGAAGCAGGTTGCCGATCGCTTGAAGGACTCGGTCAGACATAGCGACTCTGTCGGCCGCTCGGTAGACCATACTGAAACATATGAAATGGCCCGTTTGGGTGGAGATGAATTTACGATCTTGTTGACTAATCTTCAGGATGCCCAGAATGCAGGGAAGGTGGCCAGGCGCATGTTGGAATCCTTGGCGCAATCATTCCTCATCAGCGGGCATGAGGTGTCCATCACCTCCAGTGTGGGAATTGCCATTTTCCCAACCGATGGCGAGTCGCTGGACCAGCTGTTGAAACACTCCGATATCGCGATGTATCACGCCAAAGAAGAAGGTCGGAACAATGCGCAATTCTATTCAGTAACCATGAACGCACAGGCTGAGGAACGGCTCGCATTGGAAAATGAGTTGCGGAAGGCATTGGAGCGCCATGAGCTCGCCGTATACTATCAGCCGCAAGTGGATCTCCGGACCAACCAGATCGTGGGTGCGGAAGCGCTAGCCCGATGGCATCATGCTCAGCGTGGTATGCTGTTCCCCTCAGATTTTCTTTCGGTGGCAAACGAGACGGGACTCATCCGAAGTTTGGATGAAGAAATACTGCGCCTGGCATGCCGACAAACCAAAGTCTGGCAGGAGATGGGATATGTTCCCATTCGCATATCAATCAACGTGTCCAACTCCTTCTTTCATGGGGCATCACTGGCGAGCATCGTGTCACGAACATTGGGCGACGCTCAGCTTGATCCTACGTTTCTCGAACTGGAATTGACCGAATCAATCGCCCTGCGTCCCCTAGAAACATCCATCTCGCTGCTGCACGAGTTGCGCGTACTGGGCGTTCAGCTGGCGATCGATGATTTTGGAACCGGCTATTCCTCCCTGAGTCATTTACAACGATTCCCTCTAAACCGACTCAAAATCGACCAGTCGTTCGTCCGGGATCTGACAAGCAATCCGGCCAATGCCTCGATTACCTGCGCAATTATCTCGCTTGCCCATAGCCTCAATTTGTCCGTGCTGGTCGAGGGGATAGAAACCGCGGATCAGCTGGCTATTCTTCGTAGACAGGGATGTGATGAAGCCCAGGGATATTTCTTTGGACGTCCGATACCAGGGGAAGAATTTGCGCAATGGCTCTCCCGGACTAACCCAGATACGCTTACAAAACGGGTAGCATAATGCGGGCTAGCAGCTCTCCTTCCAACTCCGTATAATCTGCCCGTGTCCCATTTCTTGCACTCAAATACAGAGATTCCGCCGACCCGTCAGCAATCGAGATGGATGCGGTCCCTGCACATCGCACCCCTACTCGCGCTCTGCTACTCCTTCATCCTTAGCCTGACGCCGTCACTCGCCCAGGATGCAAGACCAGGAACCGCTGTTCAACAGGCACGAACGGCATCCCCCTCTGTCGGATCAGCCATGGCCGTCCTTGCCACCCTGGAAGAGGCCCACGTCTTGCCACCTGAAGGCACTAGAGAAGCCGATCGGGTCATCAAATCTGTGATCCAACTCCAATCGGCATTCACAAAAAGTTCCACTCCCGCAATACAGCAGTTCTTGTACCAGGCCATGCAGCGCAAGCATGGAATGGCCGCCCAAGCTCTAGTGGACCGATTCCATGCAACCGGGTGGACGGCGGAAGTGCTGGAGGCACTCTCGGACATGACGGTCCTTGCTTCAAGCGAAGAGCTGCAAGCCCTGACTAATGGGCTAGGACAATTCAACTTGTCGGTGGACGATCTCACAGGCTTCATGCAACTTGTGCGGGATGGCCGGCAGGCACTCGCGTCACGAGGGAAAACGCTTTCTGAGACCTATACCGCTCACCGACGCCACATGCCTGGACAGCAGGCCGCTACGCCATGATCCATGATCATCATTGCAATCATACAGCCCCAATCGTTGGAACGCATGATCACTCATTCTGACTGAAGACCTAACACAGGAGGAACCGATGGCAACAAGAGCGTATATTCTCATCAAGGTCAAAACGGGCAAGACGAAAGATGTCGTGGCAGCACTGAAACGAATCACGGGAGTGGAGCAGGCCCATTCCTGTTTCGGACGTCCGGACATTTTCGTTTTTATCAATGTGCAGGATGAGCGCGCACTCTCCGACGTCGTCATCACCAAGATCCATGCGATCGACGGTGTTGAAGAAACCGACACCCATATTGTTGCGGAACCTTAACGGGTGATCGAAAGCGCAACGGACGCCCCGTCGGCCTGCGCCGAACGATAACAGGCTTCTGCCAGTTCCACGGCTCGCCACCCATCTTCGCCGGTAATGGGCATGGGTGTGCCCGTTCGTACGGCCTGCAAAAACGCCAAAAGCGTGGCGAGGACGGTCTGAGACGGCGTGAGAGAGACACAGTCCGTCCCCGCGTCGTCGATACAACGGACCTGCCCCTGAATCCAGTCCGCTTCCAGTCGGCCGCGAGAGCCTGTCCACTCCACTCGCCCGACACGTCCGACCGACACTCGTGCAATCTCAATCTCACACACCGTCCCACTTTGAGTCCTCAGATGAACGGACGCCGTCGTTTCTTGAGCAACGGGGGGAATTCGATCCATTGTGCACTGCAATGCTTGAACCTCTTCCTCGATCAAAAATCGAACAAGATCAAGCATATGCACACCAATCTCCAATACAGCTCCCCGTTTGCCGTAGCCATCAGCATGGTCAAAAGCATTAGCTTTTGTTTCGATCTTACTGATCAAGGACAGTCGTTCGAAGCGGCCGATTCGATGTCGAAGTTTTTGAAGTTCTTGAATCGTCGAATCGAACCGCAATGTCTGCGCCGTCATCAGCGGCACCGATGCATCACGCGCGAATGCCACCATGGCTTGGGCATCCTCCGCAGCGGCGGCCAACGGCTTTTCGATCAACAAGGGTTTATGCGCTTCGACCGCCAGCCGACAAATCTGCGGCGACATGACGGGCGGAGTCACCACCACCACGACATCCACGGTGGGATCTGCAATGAGCGATGCAGCCGTGCCATGGATTGTCACGGGCCCGGCGTTAGAAAGCTCGAAACCCTGTTCAGGATGTCTGCGGCAGACAGCCCGAAGCGACGCCATGGGCAGATCGTTGACAAGGTGCCGAGCATATCGCATCCCATGTCGGCCAAGACCGATCAACCCCACTCCGATGCGATCCTTGTTCATAGCATCCCTCTGGCTGTCGATCAGAAAACCGACCGTCGCTCGCTCCGACGGACCACCAATTGACATTCACGCAAATGGCTCAATATAGTGAACCACAAACACCTTGTCACTTCACCCCAGTGGGAAACGCTGCTCGATCATGACCACAACGCAAACTGCGCCCTTCACTTTACAACAGATTGGGACCGGCACGGCACGTTTTCCAAGCGGAGTCCCCATCCCGACCCATACTGATCAGATGGTCGATCCCTACTTCAAGACCAAGATACCGAAAGAGCATCAAATCGATTGTCTGTTGTTCTGGCCTCAACAACAGGGCATCTATCCAGGCCTGGTCCTGCTCCACGATTGGTGGGGGCTAACCGGGCAAATGAAAGATCTGGGGGCTCGTCTGGCCTGCGAAGGCTATACTGTGATCATCCCCAACCTTTATGGTCGGCTCGGCGGCATGGTCACAGCAAACGATGACGTCGCTGCAGCATTGCTGGAACGGCAGAACGACGACCATGTCATGACCGATATCAATTCCTGCTGCGAATACCTCAATACGCGCCATTTTGTGAAACGAAATATCCACGGGGTCGTTGGATATGGAATGGGAGGATCGTATGCCCTGCGGTTCGCCTGTCATCGAAAGCGCCTACGCGCAGCCGTTTCGTATTACGGCAAGATGGTGCATCCCCATGAACTCATAAAAGATCTGACCGCTCCCGTCCTCTATCATCAGGCCGGCAACGATGCGTGGGCGACCTCTGAAGAGACCGATCAGTTACGCCATGTGGCTACAGAGTACGGAAAGCGCACTGATATTTATCTCTACCCGAATACACACCATGGCTTCTGCAACGACATGAAGCGTGAGTCTTACGATGCCGACAGCACCACTCTCGCCTGGGAACGAACGGCGACCTTTCTGAAGTCCTGTTTCGAAGGAACATGAGCCGAATCCGAGCGCGTTTTACTTCCATCGCACGCATCTCTCCCGAAATCTGGTACGGCAAGATTCGTCATGCCCTCACGACTCTTGTCCTCATCACAGGACTTGCTGTCATCATTCCATCTCCGGCCTTGTCCGCTGAAAACGCCTCTCCAATGCTGTTATCAACGATCATGACCCAACAATCTAGTCAGCTCGCGACAATCGACTCCGACCAAACTGCAGTAGCGTTATTCGTCACAACCATTGGCCCCTCACTTGGCCTCAAAGATGCCGCTGGTGCAGCTGCATCGAAACGACTACCGAACAAGTTGGCTCAGGAGTTGCGCGTGGCCGAACTCTCGCAATCGATTTCCGAACTGATGGCTGCGCTGGCTGTGTGGCAATTCGCTGATTCCATCAGCCACAGTGCGACAGATTCCGTATCGGTCATCCCGTTTCCTGCCGCCGCAAAACGGGAGTGGCTGCTTACCAGAAGCCAAGTTCAGTCTCTAACCGACTTGCTCAGCCTCGCCC
>CAZOHW010000294.1:0-5954 GCA_964579525.1 uncultured Nitrospira sp.
GATGTCACAGTGAGGCGAATACGACTTGTACCTTCCGGCACGGTCGGAGGGCGGATGGCGGGTGCGTAGACTCCGCGGATGAGCAGCTGTTCCGCCAATGCGGACGCAACGGCGGCATCACCCACAAGTATCGGAATGATAGGGCTCTGGGTCTCTGTAGTCTGGAACCCAAGCGTCTGGAGCCCATCAAATAATCGTTGGCGATTGAACCAGAGTCGTGCCAGTTGTTCTGGCTCTCGTTGCATGAGGGCCAGTGCAGCGGAGGCTGCCGCTGCCATCGCCGGAGCGGGCGCTGTTGTAAAGATAAAGGACCGTGCCTTGTTGACCAGGTAGTCAGTCAAGGCTTTTGAGCCGACCACATAGGCGCCCTGGCCACCTAGAGCTTTACCGAGCGTTCCCATATGAAAGGGAATGCGTTGCGCAAGGCCAAAATGCTCGAGTGTTCCACGACCGGTGCGGCCCATGACACCGGTCCCATGGGCATCATCGACGTACAGGGTTGCCTCATAGCGTTCCGCAAGATCGGCCAATTCCGGTAGGGGGGCAAGATCTCCATCCATGCTGAAGACCCCTTCCGTGACGATGAGCGTCGGGCGATTCGGAGCTCGCCGTTTCAGCAGTGATTCAACGTGCATGACGTCTCGGTGATGAAAGACGCGAAAGTCGGCTTGGCTCAGTTTGCAGCCATCAATTATGCTGGCGTGGCACAGACGGTCGGCGACAATCAGGCCGCCTTGCTCGATGAGACTTGGGATGATTCCCAGATTGGCCAGATACCCAGATCCGAAGAGGAGCGCGGATTCAGTGTCCTGAAAGTCCGCCAGCGCACGTTCGAGCCGGCTATGGGGAGGAAGTGTTCCACTGATCAGCCGCGATGCGCCGGAACCCACCCCGTACTGTTCCGTGGCCTGTACGGCTGCCTGAATCAAGTCAGGGTGTGTGGCAAGGCCAAGGTAATTATTGGAGGAGAGGAGAATGATCTGTCTTCCCTCATAGTACACCGTTGGTCCTGTCGCCGACTCGAGTGACCGAAGGCGGCGGAGTAATGAACGATCCGCCAGGGTATTGAGCGCAGCTTGAAATCTGCTGGGTGGATGTTGATGCAATCCGTACCTCGTCAGGTGGCACAGCAAGTGCGTTGACAAGCCAAATCCATCCCTAGTATAAAGCAAAGGTTTCCACGGAGAAATGAGTTTCCTTTTGAGAGAGAGAAGGATCACTGCTGATGTCGTATCGTATTAAGGTGCCACCACGAACATTGCCGGTTGATGAGGCGCATCTCATCAGTGGGCTTGAACACTGGGTGCTCGGGTTGAGTAAATATCGATGGCCTTTGGTCATCGGGGTGGTGCTCCTCGTGATGATGGGAGCCGTGGTGTGGGGTGTCTTATGGTATGACGGGCAAAATGCCAGCAAGGCCCAAGAGTTGGAACGAGAAGCCACGCGCCATATGTTTGCCCAACCCAGTAACGATCCGAAAAAAGCCGAGTCCAATCTCAAAGAAGCCATCATCATCTATCGACGCGTCGTCGAAGACTATCCTCGTACTCCCTCGGCGCCCCTGGCGATGTTCAGCCTCGGTAATGCCTTATTGCAGTCCAATGAGTTGGATGCTGCGATTGAGACTTACAAACGATTCATCGCTTCCTATGGCTCCAATGTTTCTCTCCTTGGTCTGGTGCAACAGAAAATGGGGTATGCCTACCTCTTGAAGGGAGAGATCGATCAAGCTGCGAAGGCATATGCCGCAGTCATTGATGTGGCGGGTTCGACCAATCGTGACTATGCGTTGTTCGAGTTAGGCCGACTCGAAGAGAACCGGGCGCGATCGGATGAAGCACTGAAGCGCTACCAAGACTTGATCAGTACGTACAAAGATTCCCCGCTCGCCGGCGAAGCCGCTATGCGGGTCAAGGTGCTCGAAGCGCTGAAGACCCCTTCTCCAGCTCCTTCCGCTGCAGCGCCGACTTCCTCTGCGGCACCTGTTTCCCAACCAGCGAAGCCTTAGCAAACACAGTCCACCAAGCTTCATGGAGGTCAAGGTTGAGGCTGAGGTTAAGCGAATCAACATTCTGCACTCGGCCTTAACCCTGCTCAGCCGAACTGGTTCAGGTCAGAGGGCCACGTTCCGTGGCTTTCATTGCGGAGACCTGCCGGTAACGACAGTGCCTGTGTCGTGGAGGTCGTGGAAATAGACAGACTGTGTTACGCGATGGTCAGCGCGTAACCACGAGCAGATCGCCGGCCTTGATGGCTGGACCGTTCAGCTTGTTGCGGGCTTTGAGCGTTTCCAATGGGATGCGGAACCGGTGAGAGAGTTTTTCAAGCGTGTCACCGACGCGCACTCGATATCGGTGAGACACCCGGGTATTCGTAACTTCAACCTGATCGTGAATAGGAGGAAACTTATATGTTGGAATTCGATCAATCAATTTCGCGACTTTCGCACTCGTTCCCATCGGAACCTTGAGCTGATAGGCCACGGTATCTGGAGGGGTGGCATCACGACGGAGTTCAGGGTTTAAGAGACGGAGCTCGCTGTAGGGGATTCCAGTTGCGTTGGAAATCGCTCGAAAATGCAGTGGGCGGGAGACCATCACTTCTTCAAAGACATGGGGCGTCCCCGGATTGTGACTGAACCCATAGTGATTCGGGTTTTTGGCGATAATGGTGGCTGCCATGATTCTGGGGACGTATTGCTTAGTTTCTCGTCTGATCAGTTTTGTCCGCGAGATTTCTGAAAAGGATTCGGCCTGAGCCTTCTGCAACGCCCGTAGCACCTTCCCTTCGCCTGCGTTGTACGCGGCCATGGCCAACGGCCAGGCACCGAAAAGATCATACAGATCTCGAAGGTATCGGGCAGCCGCGACGGTGGATTTGATCGGGTCGCGCCGTTCGTCTACATAGTGGTCGATGCGCAACCCATACAGTTTTCCGGTTCCCTTCATGAACTGCCATGGGCCGGTGGCTTTGGCACGAGAATAGGCATAGGGGTTAAACCCACTCTCGACCAAGGACAAATTGACAAGGTCGCTTGGGAGATCAAACTCAGCAAAGATCGTTTCAACCAAGGGACGGTACCGGTTGAAACGGAGCAGCCATTGTTCAAATCGGTCCCGGATTGACGTATGAAAAAAACGCATGTGACTCTGGACTGCCGGATCGATCACGATGGGAATGTTATACAGTATGGCTCCATTCGTATCGTGAGTGGTGCTATTCGACTGGGCAATGGATTCAATCGGTGCTGATGCCTCTGTTTCATTCGATCGTCCGCTCTTGTCCTCAGTGGACTGGACATCCGGGGGAATGGTCGTCAACTCCGGTTCCAACGGCACTAAATTGGGATCAAAGTCGTCGTCATCATCCTGAGTCTGAACTTCTCCTGAGGAAGGGAATTGCGCCCGACTGCCACCAGGCATGATCCACGTAAGGGCAATGAGGAGGACGGTCGCCCAATAGGGAATCGAGGCCTTCTTCTGTTCCGTTTGTGTCTCCGACGTCAGCATCATAAGTAAAACTAGACTATCGGCCTGCTTGGGAGTTGTCAAGGAAGCAAACCGGCACCCTGCGCGTACGGCGGCAGAAAGACCGAACGCTCCGTGGGACCATTGGGTCTGAAAACATCCTCGGCTTCCTTGGGTTCGTAGGGTTTGAAGAACGAAACACCTGATAACACCATCGGTTGCGTGGCCGATTTCTTGACAGTCTCCCGGCGCAAGTGGTAGCGTACCCCCTCTTTTTCTGTTCGATTCCACACCGGTGTCTTGAAGGAGGATCGTTCAATGCTCAAGCGGTATTTATTGGCTCCTGGCCCTACGCCTGTCCCTCCGGAGGTCTTGTTGGCGATGGCTCGGCCCATGATCCATCATCGTGCGCCAGAGTTTGATCCGATATTTGCGGAAGTCCGCGAAGGACTCAAGTGGCTGTATCAAACTCGGAACGATGTCTTGATATTGGCGGCGTCTGGAACTGGGGGCATGGAAGGGTCGGTCTCCAACTTTTTGTCCCCTGGTGATAAGGCGTTATGCATCAACGGCGGCAAATTCGGTGAGCGTTGGGGCAAACTGTGCAAGACATTCGGCGCGCAGCCGACAGAGATCAAGGTAGAATGGGGGCATGCCGTTGATCCCCAGCAAGTCGCGGATGCCCTGAAGAAAGATCCGTCCATCAAGGTCGTCTATGTGCAGGCCAGCGAAACGTCAACCGGGGTCTCACATAATGTCAAAGCGTTGGGAGAGATTGTTAAAACTTATGACAATACGATCTTGGTCGTCGATGCCATCACCGCGCTTGGGGTGTTTGACCTAAAGACTGACGAATGGGGGCTCGATGTGGTCATTACTGGCTCGCAGAAAGCATTGATGCTCCCCCCAGGTCTGGCATTCGTCAGCGTAAGTCCCAAAGCCTGGGCCTTGGCCGATAAGGCGAAGAACACCGCCTTCTATTTCAACTTTAAAAAGGAACGTGAGAATCAGGTTAAGAATCAAACAGCCTTTACCCCGGCGGTCTCCCTCATTATCGGACTGCAGGAAGCATTCAAGATCATGAAGGCTGAAGGGCTGGAGAACATGTTTGCTCGACAGGGTCGATTGGCCCGTGCAATGCGAGAAGGTGTGCAAGCAGCGGGGATGGCGCTGTTTCCCAAAGAGTCGCCCAGCGATGCCTTGACTGCGGTCTGTGCGCCGGATGGGATTGATGGGCAGGCCATCTACAAAAATCTTCGGGTCCAATACGGGATGACGGCTGCGGGAGGACAAGATCATCTGAAGGGGAAGATTTTCCGCCTTTCCCACATGGGCTATGCCGATTCGTTTGACGTCATTGCAGCCTTGGCTGCGACGGAAATGGTCTTGAAGGGGCTCGGCCATCCGGTGAAACTGGGGAGCGGAGTCGGAAAAGCCCAAGAAATTCTCATGGCGAAATAAATAACCACGGCGAGGACACAATGGCCGGCGCAGCGATGAAAATTTTAATCAGCGATAGTTTGTCGAAGCAAGGTGTTGATGTACTTGAGAAGGCAGGATTCACCGTGGTGGTGAAGTCCAAGATGGCGAAGGAGGAGTTGTTCAAGGAAATCAAGGACGCTGATGGGCTCATTGTACGGTCCGGCACCAAAGTGACGGCTGAGTTAATTGCTGCGGCGGAGAAACTCAAGGTGGTCGGCCGAGCCGGCTCCGGTTTGGACAATGTCGATACGCCTGCGGCAACCCGACGGGGCATCGTCGTCATGAATACGCCGGGCGGCAATACCGTCACAACCGCTGAGCACACCATGTCCATGATTTGTTCGATGAGTCGTCGCATCCCCCAAGCCACCGCGTCCGTCAAGGCGGGAAAATGGGAGAAAGAGAAGTTCATGGGTATCGAGCTCTATAACAAGGTGCTCGGTATCGTTGGCGCGGGACAGATTGGGAGTCATCTCACGAAATTGGCACAAGGAATTGGGATGAGCGTGGTCGCATTCGATCCGTACCTGGCACCGGAACGCGCCCAGCAGATGGGTGTGACGATGGTGGACCTGGATGAGCTGTACCGGCGTGCCGACATTATTTCAGTGCACACTCCGTTGACGCCGGAAACGAAAGGGATCATCAACGCGCAGTCGATCGCCAAGATGAAGCCCGGCGTGTTGATCGTGAATTGTGCCAGAGGTGGCATCATCAATGAACTCGACCTCTGTGAGGCTTTGAAGACGAAGCGTGTCGCGGCGGCGGCATTCGATGTGTTTGAGGAAGAACCGGTCAAGCCCGACCATCCCTTGCTGGCGCTGGATAATTTTATTTGTACGCCGCACATCGGGGCTCAGACGACCGAGGCGCAAGAAAACGTGGCCATCGGGATCGCCGAACAACTTGTCGATTAGTTTACCAAGGGCGTAGCGAAGGGAGCTGGCAACATTCCTTTGGTCGCGCCGGAGTTATTGCAGCGTCTTCAGCCGTTCTTGACCTTGT
>CAZOHW010000295.1:0-5946 GCA_964579525.1 uncultured Nitrospira sp.
TCTCCACGAGCGTGAATCCTTGTTGGACTTGCCGTAGAGATCTCTTCATTGTGGTGTGGCGGCGCAGCATGCCATCACCAAAATGAGCAAGGGGCGTGCCGACTGTGAAAGTATATCTTCGCCATTTAACTCATTGTTTTTCGTGATATCTATTCTTTATTGTGCGTTGACATAGTCGGTCATTTTTCGCACCCATGCGTGACAATTTTGTTTGAACCAACACACGGGTTTCGAACCGCTCCGGAAGTGATCGTTTATTGACAGATTGAGCGATCACTACTAGGGTGTGATCGGAGGGCCAACAGCACAGCGTGCTGATACGTATTGGATTAAGACCGGTATGAACCGGCCGCAGGGTGAAGAACTCACATGGAACAGGATGATCGGAAGATCAGGCGATATGCCGTACAACTTCCCTGTGCATTCATGGACGGAGAGGACCAGCGTGTTGGCACGATCCTGAATCTTTCTGATCAAGGCTGTGCCATGATGGCAGACCTTGTCCCAACCGTTTCATCCTATCTCCCCGTACGCATTGAGTTACCGGATGGGACCACGTCTGTTGATATTGAACTGGCTAGAGTTCGCTGGGTTTTCGGACAGCGGTGTGGTCTAGAATTTATCCGCATCTCACCAGAGATGCTGAGGGAACTGCGCTCGTTTGTGCTGGTGCTTGAGCGCATGCCTTGAAAGGCCGCTATCACAGGCTATGGCTATTTGATGGCGACGGCTCGGACTTGCCGGTAGGTCGTCATCCCGTTCACCACCCTCTGAATTCCGTTCTGGAGCAATGTCACCATTCCGTCACGCATTGCCACGTTAAGAATTTCAGCGGTCCTGGCTTTCATTTGGATGAGATTCTTAATTTCTTCCGTCCCCACCAGCAACTCGTGCAGCGCCACTCGTCCTTTGAACCCGCTGTAGTTACAGAGGTCACAACCTCGTCCACGATACAGTGTCCAGTCATCCGTGTACAGGACGCCCCGCTTCTCCCAATATTTCGGCCCATACCCTTGGGCAAGTTCGTCGTACTCTTGCCGAGTTGGATGATAGGCTTCTTTACAGTGCGGACAGAGACGTTTACACAGGCGCATCGCCAATATGCCCAACATCGCATCGGCAAAATTGAACGAATCACAACCCATATCGAGTAATCGAGTGACGGTCTCCACGGCGCTGTTGGTGTGCAACGTACTCATCACCAGATGGCCGGTGAGCGAGGCTTCAATTGCCGTATCGGCTGTTTCCTTATCACGCATCTCGCCGATCATGATCACATCAGGGTCTGCTCTGAGAAATGCTCGCATCGCCGAGGCAAATGTGAAGCCGATTTTGGGATGCACTTGAACCTGTCTTAAGCCCTCCTGTGTGATCTCGATCGGATCCTCAGCCGTCCAAATTTTTCGTTCATCGGTATTAATATGTTTCATGACCGCATGCAGCGTCGTGGTTTTCCCTGAGCCCGTAGGCCCGACGCATAGAAATATCCCATAGGGACGTTCCGCAAGCCCTTTGAGGGATTGCAGTACCTCGGGCGAAAACTCCATCGCCTCCAAGGGCATTGTCTCTTTGGCCGTGAGAATGCGAAGGACCACATCCTCATTATTCCCCGCCGTGGGCAATGTGGCCACTCGCAATTCGATTTCTCGGTCTTTCGCGAGTTTATATCGAATCTTCCCGTCTTGCGGTTTTCGGCGTTCAGCAATATCCAGATTGGCCATGATCTTGAGGCGCGACACAATGGCCCGCCGGTAGGTTGCCGGGATTCTCATGTACGTAAAACACGTTCCATCAACACGGAACCGGACCGCGGTCTCCTTGCAATCTGAATAGGGTTCAATATGCAGATCCGAGGCCCCCAACCGATAGGCCTCCGCAATGACTTGATTGGCCAACCGGACGATCGCGGAATCGTTTTCATTGACGTCGCCCGATTCAAGGTCGCCCGTTCGCTCAGGACTTGCCTCATCAACCAATTCGCCTAAGATCTCGGTAATTAAGACCCCGTTGGCCTGTCCGGTCGCAACCAGCAGATATTGTTCGATGTCCCGCCTGAGTCCTACCGAAAAGCGAATCGTCGTGCCTGGAAACGCCCGCCGAATGTCCATACCCTTTTCCAAGTCGTGAGGATCGTTGATGACGATATCGAGGACACTTCCTTGCCGTTTCAAAGGAATCCACGAGTTTCTCTTCAGGTAATCGAAGCTGAGGTTTTTTAACAACTCCGGATCTATGAGCGTTCGTTCATCATACGGCACATGCGGACACTGATAGAATTCGCTGAGTGCCGAGCCAAGTGAAGATTTCGGCACACGGTACTTATCCAGCAACACCGTCTCCAGATCGATTTCCCGTGAAAGTGACTCTTCAACTGCCGCATCAAGATCGGCCTGGCTCAGGAGCCCGCGATAGGCGATACAGTCTAAGAGGCTGCGCTCCATCATCATCTTGCGAGGATGTTTGGCCATCTGTGCTCTCTTGAGACTGACGGCTGAAAGAACTGGTCGTTTATACTGTGTTTCGGCCCCTTGCGCGATCATTGTACCTGTTCCTTTCTGATTCACAATGAGAAGTTCGTTTTCTTCCATCCCGAGGCTATTGCCCCGTCGCTCTGCTTACGAATTAATATGGCGTCAACCATGTTCCTGGAGCGCGGTAGACGACCGGTAGGCCTCGATATAAGCCTTGCCCGATATCGTAGTCATACCAGACTTCCAACATGCCCCCTGTATTCGACGATGTGATCGTGCCTCCAACCGACACAGCCCCATACAGCCTGACTTTTCCTGTGAGCGTGAGATCACCACTGGCATAGAGCGCCCCATTAAGGTGAATGTCTCTGAGCTGCAGAGAGGTCCGAAAGGTCTGGTTTATCCCATCGGCCTGCGGAGGGCTGAGCGTCTGGATCTGCTGGCCAGATCCATTTGGAGCAAGCAGAATATGCCCCGCCACCACCACCGTCCCTTCGACATAGGGAACACGGATCCTGACGACACCCATATTGTCTGGTCTTGGGGCCGTTTGGTCGAGCGTATCGATAAAAATTAAGCCATGTTGCTCGCCAGGCGCCTGTGAGCGGAATACATCATCCGGCGAGAGACCGCGTCCCGACTCTACAATGCCCTGCGCATAGAGCAAGCCATCCCGACCGATCCCATAGTAGTGTCCAAATCGTTTGGCGATTCGCTTTACGTATTCGTAGTCCCATTGATCTATACGCACCCCAGGACTCGGATTCAGGGATTGATGAACGTTGGATGGGAACGTTGGCACCAGTCCGGTTGATGCTTGAGTCAGTTGAATCGTTTCTCCAACCCACGTTTCCACCCATCGATCCTCTCGCTGCGAGGTCTCGTCGTAGCTTTGATTCGTCACCGGAGCAATTGCGCTCTTGAGAGGAATATCTTCCACACGGCGAAGCACAAGATTTCCACCCACTTTGACATCTCCCCAATGCGCGCTGACCGACGATTCATTCCCTATTTGAGCCGCCCCAAGACTCTGGCCGACTTGTACCGCTGCCCTCAGGGGCGGTAATTCCAAGGCGCCGAGCTGCATGCGGATCGATTGTCGAACCGGCGGATTGGCAACCGACTTGACCGTGGCGTCGATGGTGCAAAGCAGTCCGGGATTCGACGGGGCATAGACGGTGAGTTCTTCGATGTTGCCCAGATGTTGAATGCCGCGGGCCATGCCGACCTCCGGATCGTTCAGCATATAATCATCCATAGGATTACCCGCGGATAATCGAAGATCAGGCTGGTCGGCCGTTCCGACGAACTGTGATTGGCCTGATGGGGAAAAAAAGGAAGGAGCTCCCTCCACAGTGCGGTTCCTTTTCTCATGAAGTGACGCAACCCGTGGAAACGTTGTCACTGTCCCTGGGCCATGAAACCAGGTCACTGCTAACTCACCCGCAGCATCGGCCAATTGCTGCGCCACGACAACTTGACTTCCTGCTCCTGCACTCATCGATTCTTGTACGGCAAGATTGAGAAGTGTCAGACCCAATAACGAGACAATCAAGACCACGACCATCGCCCCCAGCAGTGCGATCCCTTGCTGACTCTCAGTACAATGACGAGTAGACACGTGGTATTCCTTCCTATGAACGAAGACCGACTTCCCGAACCATGGTATGGAGAGGTCGGCTCGACCCGATGCTGAGCACCACCCGCTTCACCTGCGATGGCTGTTGCGTCATATGACCATTTTCATCCCGATAGGAGAGATGAAGGTCTTCAAGGTCGCTGATCAACACGCTCGCTCCTCCGTCGACCATCCGCATGAGCTTGTAGGTTCCCTTCTCCTCAGACTTGGCGTAGTACATCACCTGATTGCTCACTTCCACGGAAGATCCGGACGGAAACGACAACCCGACCGGCTCGGTCAATGTCAACTGATATCGCTGGCCCGTGCGAGCTAATCGATGGGTCTCACAGGCCTGTCGACTGCAGAGGATCACGACCTTCCCCTCATCCCACCCACTTCCATTCTCTATGGAAAGCACGGATTGGCCCGGCATGACCGGGCTGGTCGTGACCGTCCGCTGAGCATTCAGGTTCGCGCGAAACTGGAATTCATTGGAGTGTGTAAGACCGATAGAGTCAGCCGTGGCAAGCCGAACCTCTTGTTCAAATACCTCCAGCCCCAATCTGAGATCTTGCTGATGGTTGAGCGTTCGCTCTTGCTGCCCTACATGAGTCTGCACGACATTCATCGCACTCATTGCCGAGGCCAAGACGATGACGCCCGCCGCCAGACTGATCATGAGTTCGCTGAGGCACATGCCGCTTGCATCGGAGAGGGTGCCGATCGATAGGAGACTCTTTTCCTTCACATGTGTGTGTTGACGAGTCATGGTTGCCCCACATACGCTGGATTGGCTCGAATGGTTGCCACCTGTATCTCTTTTTTCTGCCCTCTCTCGTTGGAATAGGTGGCGGTAGCGATAATCGTTACCATCGCGGCTGAATTCAGCGGTCCCAGACGATCGAATTCAACCATCCATCTCACAGTCACTCCATCTTGCTCATGCATCGCGGTATAGATGCCGTCGCTCGCACTGACATCCGGGCCCTGTCCATCATCCCTCATAAGGGTTTCCGAAATTCCATCATGATCGAGGTCATCTTCTAACAGCGCTTGCCACCGAACCGAACGCTTTACTTCTATTCGGGCTTGCGCCATGTCCACCGCCTTATTGCTTAAGCCACCCAGCCGGACATGCCTGGCAGACAATTCCACCGCAGCCATCGCTCCCATCAATGCGATGCCGGTGATCACCATTGCGACCATCACTTCAATCAGGCTGAATCCGTCACTTCCAGTTGCGCTGCTCATAGGATTGATACCCGTCCGGTCAGGCTCACGGTCAGCCGCTGGACCTGACCTTCTTTGCTCCGAAGTTGGATTGTAGTGGCGGTGGCGCTGCGCCCGCTTGGCTGAAAGACAATCTCTGGGCCAGCGCTCGGTTCCTCGACAACAAGCCCTCTGTCTCCATAGCGATAGATGTGATGAGGTGTCTTACTCGCGATGAGCTGCGTGGTGAGCGTATGCTCTTCTAGATTCATCACAAGACGAACTCGATCTCGCTGAACAATGGCGAGTTGCCTGGCGAGACGCAGCTCCGAGGCAATTTCCTCGGTGGTGCACCGCATTTGTGCCCGTGTATTGAGCGTGAGTAGATTCGGGGCAGCCATGGTCGCAATCATCGCCACTATCGCTGTCACAACCATGAGCTCCATCAATGTCTTACCAGCGTCGCTTCTTCCCATGTCGGCGCTCCCTCCATTACGTTGCCCATTGCCACATCTCAAGAGTTGTGCCGCTCTTCCGTCCCGCGGCCTTCCTCCTCCTTAGTGGAAGAAACGGATGCTCAGGGCCTCATAAGTCCTAGTGGCCTGTAACAATTGATTGCGTACCGATCCGTCGAGACGGGTCACA
>CAZOHW010000296.1:0-5930 GCA_964579525.1 uncultured Nitrospira sp.
GCCCAAGGTCTTACCACTAGCCACTTGTGTTTGAACGATCGCCCCCGAGAACTGTCCTAGGATGAGCAACTGACCACTAGATGTTTGCCCCAGTTTGGTGGAGGAAGGGCGTAGGCATCCATACCGGGCTGATCATTGAAGGGAGTTTGCAACAGAGTGAAGAGGCGGTCGATCTCTGTAAAATCCTTTTGTTGAGCCCTTTCGATGGCCGTTTGAGCCAGATAATTCCGCAACACGTACTTGGGATTGACTTGGTCCATGCGTGAACGCCGTTCGACGTCATAGCTGCTCTCACACTGTAATCGATCTCGATACCGTACGGCCCATTCGTCAAACCGTTCGCGGTTCAGAAAGTGCTCGCGTAGCTTCTCATTTACTGCGCCAGGCTGCGATGAGAACGTGCCCAACTCCCGGAATACAATCGTATAATCAGCATGGCTGCCTTGCATAAGACCGAGAAAGTCGCGAATGAGTTCGCCGTCTTCCACCCGTACTTCCGTTAGCCCAAGCTTTGCGCGCATGAGCTTCTGATATTCCTGTTCAAACAGAGACTGATAGGTCTCAAGACCTGTCTTCAACGCCTCTTTTTCCGCCAGCGGCAACAGGGCCTGGGCTAAGCAACTCAGATTCCAGAAGCCGATGTACGGCTGCTGATTGAAGGCATACCGACCATTGTGATCGGAGTGGTTACAGATGAACCCCGCATCGTAGTCATCCATAAATCCATACGGCCCATAGTCCAGCGTCAGACCGAGAATCGACATATTGTCCGTGTTCATGACCCCATGAGCCCAACCGACGGCCTGCCACTGGGCAATCAATTTCGCGGTGCGCTCGACGACTTCCATGAAGAACCGCGCATATTTCTCATCAGCATCACAGAGATGGGAAAAGTGCTGATCGATCACATAGTCGGCCAACATTCTCAAGTACTCATATTGCTTCCGGTAATAGAAGACTTCGAAGGTCCCAAAGCGGACATGCGACGGCGCCATGCGAACGAGCGTTGCCCCCGTTTCAACCTGTTCCCGATAGACTTTGTCATTGCTGCCAACAAGACAGAGCGCCTGTGTCGTTGGAATCTCGAGTCCTCGCATTGCCGCGCAGCAAAGATATTCACGAATCGTCGAACGTAGTACCGCCCGGCCGTCTCCATCACGCGAAAACGGTGTCATCCCTGCCCCTTTGAGGTGGAGGTCCCATCGTTCACCTCGTTCGTTCGTCGCCTCGCCGAGAAGGATCGCGCGACCGTCGCCCAGCTGTGGCACATAGATGCCGAATTGATGGCCGGAGTACAACATCGCGAGGGGATCCATGCCGGGCGCCAAGGCGCTCCCACCAAAGACCGTGGCGAATTCCGTCCGCTGACACTGCTCGGGATCTAGATCGATCAGTTTTGCCGCCGCATGGTTGGCATGGATCAGGTACGGTGGCGACTCCAAAGGTGTAGGGTTAAGCTTCGCATAAAATACTTGGGGAAGGCGGGCATATGTGTTGTCGAAGGCAAGTGTCTCTAAGGTGCGCCGAGCCATAGTTCTGTGTACCACGACATTCTCGTTTTTTACCACTCACAGGAGACCCAACCATACAAAGCAATTGATCATCTTTCAAAAATCCCCGAGACCGAATGGATGACCCGTGACTTCGAGGCGAGTGGTTTACCGCCGCTTCACATCTCTCGTGCCGCCGTCTTGGTCGCATCGGTCGGCTTGGCCATATGCGGACTGCTGATTGCTTGGTAAGTTATCCGCGCAAGGTACAGTGATGATGTTGATTCAATCTCAATCAGCTATCATGACGTCGTCCAGCAAGAATGGGTTGCACTCTATAACGATCATAGCACTGATGGGGCTGAGGTGGTGGACACCACGGTCTCCGACTCCTTATCGCCATGCTACCTGCCAACGGCGAAGTGAAGCATACGCGTCCCTTCAGCAACGTCCAGCATGATCATACGCCCGTCTTGTCTTACCCCGACTTGCGGCACGATGATCCACCCGATAGGAACTTCGAGTGTCATACCGGAGATTCGCTGCGGCGCATCAATGGACACCCCCATTCGATCACCTTCAGCTTTAACGTCTAGTTGAAGAGCGTTCCGAGCCGACCACCAGTCCCCAAACTCCCGCATCGATCCGAACCAGGCCCAGTCTTTGATCGCCTCGTAAAATCGTTTTTCGAACTCGAGCTTGTGACCGAGAATGTTCGGGTGGATCAAGACCACGACGCTTCCACCATATCGCGCAATCTGCTTGGCGAGGATCACCGCCTGTGGCACTCGTTCTCCCATCGGTGGCAATTCCTCGTCTTCAATCGTCACGGGGAATTCAAACACATCGACTTCCGATTCAGCCAACCGGTCATAGGTCATCTGGTATGGTAAGTGCGTCAATGAATTGTTGGCCGTCGCCGAGGAACTATAGCGAAACCCCGTCGCCATCAAAGCTTGAGGCAGGCCGAACGGATACGATAGCTCACCAGGCCGAAACGAGACCATTGCAGGACCGCCACCCAGCCGATCGATGAGAAATTTGCTCACGCGCAGTTCACCAAGGATCGTCGCGCCATAAACCTTCGTGCGGGTTTTCACGAAGGGACGGTAACTGGGGTACTGCTCTTCTCCGGTCCCCATTGGAGAACTGCTGAATGAGGCGGAGTGCGCAACGGTATGGCTTGCCAACTCCATACCGAGTTCGGTCAATCTGGCAAGATGTCGCGTCCCTGGTTCATTGAAAAAAATATCGTCGTTATAGTCCCGGACGTATTTCGCCTGGACAAAGTAGGTTCCGGTCAAACCCTTGCTTCGTTCAAATTCCGCATAGGCCACGGCGTTCGCCATGGACTCCGTAAAATCGACATCATGTGTGAACATCACGGACAGCGATTTCCCGAACGGCACCGTCCCGACAGTTACCGCACTCGGCTCTCCGATTTGGTACATCCCCTTCAGGATACGGAGCCAGACATCCAACGTGGGATCGAATTGATTATCAAAGCTGGTCGTAAATCCCTCGGTACGGTTGTTATACCCTTTCAGCAACAGTGCACCAAGATCGATGCCAATGGCATAGGCATGCCCCCTATCATAATCCTTTGCCGTCACAGCCACCGATCCGTCTGGATAACTGCCGAGAGCTCCCCTGGCCTGCATATAGGCATAGGTTCCGATGGCGTTCTCCGGCTTACCGTCTAACTTCGTGACCCATTCAGCAGGATCGGTCATCCGCGCCATGAGAGGATGGGCACGATTCCACCGGATCTCCGGATGTCGTGAGGCCACTACTGCACTTGAATAGCCGAAGACTTCTTCCAGCCCTCCACCTAAAACCTGCATGGCAATCAAGGTGCCGCCATTACGCGGCACGGCGCCCAGCGCGCGAATCGCCTCACGAGTCAAGGATGCCCCCGTAATGGTTGGATAGACCAGAATGACTCGATGCTTGAGTGCTTCCTGATAATCTCGTGTCACGACAAACGGCACGCCGATGGACTTCAGCCCATGCGCTAAACCCAGCCAGTTCGATTGCTCCTCCGTCAGCAGCACCGCCAACCGACTGGGACCACCAACGGCATAGGTCTGAGGAGATGGAGGATGGGAGGGTGCTATGACGGTCTGCTCCGTCGGTCCAACCACACCTTGAAAGACAAAGACGTCTTCAGATTTGAGTGTCGGCGGTTCCTCCACCGTGAACCGGACTTGAAACCACCCCACGAGACCCAATAGACAGCACGTAATCACCCCGAACATGATCGGGCCATGAAATGACTTTGCCATAAGTATGCTCGAGAAGCGATATGTATGAGCGATGCACCGGTGCGCCGCTCCAATTTCGCCGACGCATGACTATCAGGTTATATAGGTCATGCACGCATCCCATGTTTATTTCGGAACTGCTAGGGGAATCTTGAGGTGGATTTGGTTACTAACGAACAAGAACCGATCATGCAATATCAGGAGTCGTCAGACAAATGGATGGCGGGAGGGGATAATGATTGTCTCAGGATACCGGAGGTTAATCCGCATCATCGCTTCGATCCCCTTCATCTTCAGCAGAATGGTGAGGGGGTTCTGCCACCTTGTGGCCGATCCTCAGTGGATTTGGACATCGACACTATATATGCTCTTCACAAGGAAATGAAAACACCTTGAGCGGAATAGGTTTGTCGTCATGGGAGGACTCTTTGCGCTCTGCGTGAAGGGCCTTCAGCGCACTGATCGCCCGGTCTGCTTGGTCAGGCAGTAGAACCGCAAAAATGATGGCATTGATATCGGGGTTCAGGAATGTCCCATAGACTCGGCCGGTGACACCCGCGCCCATGACGTTACTCAAGATGGTGTAGGCCGTAACTCCATTCCTGTGCAAGAGTTGCTCTAAGTCACTTAACATCGTATCTCGCGCCACAATGATAAGGGTTTTCATACGCGTACCATCCCTTCTCTCTAACAGGCTGCGGAAAAACTCACATTGACCTCTGTAGCCGTCACGGATAGTGAGGTGTGAAACCACGCAGAATAGCGTTACATTCTGCTATCCATGAATATTTCCAGCCCAGACTATCGATAACCACCTACCTCACTGACAATTCATGGCTCATATCATTACCAAAGAATCACGGTGCAGTTTGCTCACTCGCAATTCGTATGACCTTAGGCAAAGGGCTGGTCCTCCAATCAAGGGTGGAGTTACGGGTTCCCAAGCGGAAATTCAATCACCAAACCACCCATAACGTCACCAATTTGATAATCCTTCTTAGGGCTGTCGGGATGGTTGTTATGACAGGCCACGCATGCCGGACTGAGGGCGAGATCGGCATAAATCGCACGAAAGTATGTTTGACCATCGACCTTGACGATACGCGTGACCGGACGTTCTGGTTTGGCCCTGACGGTTTCCAGACTGTTCCTATCGGTCTGATCCCGTGGGCTATTCTTCCGGTTAATCGGCCACAAACTGATCAATTGGTATCGAAGCCCTGTGGATTGGGTCGAGAACATTTGACTGGTCTCATTCACGATCTGAACAGGCAGTGGGATAGCTTTCTTCTGAGTGCGCCATTCGCCACTCGCTCTGGCTGCTTCCTGCTCTTCCAGAGGGTGAACGACATGAGCCGTGTAGAATGCCCGATGGCTTTCCACCACTGCATGAATATAGTTTGCAACCACTTCCGGCGATAAACCACGTGTGTCTGCCGCTCCTCCCTGTACGGGAAACCAAGACAACACAATCAGGGAGATAACGGTGAGCCCCATTTTTTTCCATTTCACCATGTCATGAGTTCCTTTTCCAGCTTCACGTATGTAGCAGACTGAGGCATACCTGCAGCAGTCTCCTCATGAAATAAGATAGTCTTCATTCTGAATCTCGGCATATTGACCCGATAGCCATATTTTGTGCAACGCAACATTGCATTTATGGATTGCTACTGGTTGTCGATGGAGCCTTGGGGGTTGTCAGATCATTATAAGGCTTGGCTGATTCTCCAGTATTGACATCAATTCCTCCCGCCGGTTTCGGTTTGTCGAGATCGGAATATTGGAAGAGACCGAAGGGCTGGATCTGGTCATCGGACGGAAGTTGACTTCGATTCCATCCACCGCCGAAGGCGCGTACAAGCTCGACGGAGGACTTCAACAGTTCCGTCTTAATTTCGACTGAGCTGATGCGAGCCTCAAGCGTGGCAAGTTGGGAGAAAATTACTTCAAGGCTGTTTGCCAGACCGCCGCGATAGAGTTGCATGGTGAGATTTTGTGTTTTGAAATTGGCCCCAACTGCCGCATCCTGCCGGTCAGAGGCGACCGTCAAGCGGTTCGTTATCGTCAAATTATTCGATACCTCGCGCACGGATTTAAGGACGGTCGAACGGTAGAGGTCTTCTGTCTAGCCATAGGCAAACCAGGATTGTTGCAATTCGGGGCGCCGGTATCCACT
>CAZOHW010000297.1:0-5925 GCA_964579525.1 uncultured Nitrospira sp.
CCCGGGGATGCATTGTCCCCTTTTTAAGGTGTCCACGAAAGTGGGGCTAGCTCAGCCTGTCCCTCTATTTCGACGTGTCCCTCTATTTCGACGGCTGTCCCTCTATTTCGAGCCCTCTATTTCGAGCCCAGGCCGGTTGAGTTTGCGTCCGCCGCAGCGAACTTCGCTGCACGGGTCTAAAGCGGGGTCACGATGCAGAAAGAAATGGCGGGAAGTCTGCCAAGCCGCATAAAGGACTCCCACGATCCCGTCTCGTGTCCGCACCGTCTGAGGCCGTTTGTCCCCCCTCGAATAGGGAATAGCATCCTTTCACAGAGAGCCCCTACAGTCGGCCTTCGATAGGAAACCTTCCAGCTGCCAGTTACCGTAAGGCTCAACGATGAGTTATGGTAGTGCTCCCGCTCATCCTGCAACATCTCAGACCAGGTTCCTTGCCCATGTGCGTCAGGCGGCAGACGGTTCGTTCGTTATCCACGACCTCGAAGAACACCTGCGCTCGGTAGCGCAGCGTGCAAGCGAGTTTACTTCGACCTTCGGACATTCCAAGAGAGCAGTCTGGATAGAGAGGGTCGAAGAATGAGCATGGACTTACCAAACTACATTGCCCATGTCCGAAAAGCAGGAGGTGATCCACAGAGCCTTGAAGGGCATCTGTTGGGAGTTGCTGAGATAGCCAAAAGGCATGCTTCGAAGATAGGCCTTGAACCTCAAGGCGAGTTGATAGGACTACTCCATGATTTGGGAAAGTACAGCAACGAATTTCAGGCCTATCTCAAGTCGGCGGTCGGTCTGATTAACCAAGATGAGGATGAATTCGTCGATGCACGGGGACTCAAGGGCAAGGTAGACCATTCTACTGCGGGCGCGCAGCTTGTTTGGAAGGAACTCTTCAAGCAAGGGCAAATCGGTCAAGTAGTTGGTCAGGTACTGTCGCTGTGTATCGCATCACACCATTCCGGTCTAATCGATTGCTTATCCTCGGATACGAGTCGTCCCGTCGAGGATAACTTCACCAGGCGAATCAACAAATCAGATTCCAAGACGCACATCCAAGAGGTCATGACGAAGATGGATGTGTCGATTGCGAAGCGATTCCGTGAGCTAGTGGATAACCCGGCGTTGATTGCCAGCATTAAGCAGTCAATCCATCAGCTTGCACTCCGTGATGGGGGAACAGATCAAAGCCAAATAGTCAGGTTTAAAATCGGACTCCTCGTCAGATTTCTTTTCAGTTGTCTGATCGACGCCGATCGGACCAACACGGCGGATTTTGAGAGGCCAAAAGCAGCAAAGAACCGACTCAGTGGAAGGTATATCGCATGGGATGTGCTCATCGAACGTCTTGAGCAAAAACTACAAAGCTTTGGCCCGCCGAATCCGATCGACAAAATCAGACGCCAAGTATCCGACTACTGTCGGGATAGTGCCAGTCGGGCAAAGGGTATCCATACGCTCACTGTACCGACAGGCGGCGGAAAGACTCTCGCCAGCCTCCGTTTCGCATTGCACCATGCCAAGAAGTGGGGAATGGACCGGATCATCTATGTCGTCCCGTTTACAACCATCATCGATCAGAACGCCGAGGTAGTTCGCGCCATCCTTGAACTTTCGGAAGAGGACCGTGGGCGCATCGTGCTTGAGCATCACGCGAATCTCACTCCAGAAGAGCAAGGTTGGAAAGAAAAGATATTGACGGAGAACTGGGATTCCCCAGTGGTGTACACGACGAGCGTGCAGCTTCTTGAAGCGCTGTTTGGCGCCGGTACTCGTGGTGCCAGAAGAATGCACCAATTGGCAAATTCGGTGCTCGTCTTCGATGAAGTTCAGACCGTCCCCGTCAATTGTGTCCATCTATTCAACAACGCAATCAATTTTCTTGTTGAACATTGTGAGAGTACAGCCGTGTTATGCACGGCGACCCAACCACTTTTGAATCGAGTCGATAAGGACAAAGGTGCCCTGAGGTTTGCGGGTGAAAACGAAATCATGCCAGACGTGAAACAGCTATTCGACGATTTGAAGCGGGTTGAAGTAGTACCCCAACGTAAGCCCGGTGGCTGGACGAATGAGGAGATTGGTCATCTCGCTTTGGACGAAGTCGAGAAAAGCGGAAGCTGCCTCGTGATTGTGAATACCAAAAAGATAGCCAAAGGGCTTTTCCAACATTGTAGAGAAAATGCATCCATGCCGATCTATCACCTCAGTACCAATATGTGTCCCGTCCATCGCAAAAACATTCTTAGCCAGTTGCGAGAACTGCTGTCTCCTCCAGCTTCTCCGGTGATGTGCATCAGTACACAATTGATCGAAGCCGGTGTGGACATAGACTTCGGTTCGGTGATTCGCTTGACGGCAGGACTTGATTCTATTGCTCAGGCTGCCGGGCGATGCAATCGTCACGCGCGGAAGCCAAAAGGACGGGTCCATGTGGTTAATGCGACTGACGAGAGCCTGGACATGCTCAAGGATATTCGGTGTGGGCGAGATGTGACCGATCGGCTTTTGTCTGAGGCCACTTCAGGGGAGTGGCAATTTGATGGGAACCTACTGGGACCGGAAGCGATGAAGCGATATTTTGACTACTATTTTTTTGCCAGACGAGATGAGATGGCCTACCCCGTGTCGGCACAAACGGTCGGTCGTGAGGACACATTACTGAGTCTGTTATCGACCAATGCGACTGCATTGAATGAGTTCGGGAGAAGCCATAGCGTCGCCCCAAATATTTACCTACGTCAATCGTTCATGTCTGCCGCCAAGGCATTTAAGGCGATCGATGCACCGACAAGAGGTGTGATTGTTCCCTACGGCAAGGAAGGTAAGAATCTCATTAGCGAGCTGTGTGGGGCATTTGATGTGGAGAAACAAGGTGCTCTCTTGCGCGGAGCGCAGCAATATACAGTCAACGTTTTCCCGCATGAATTGAAACG
This sequence comes from uncultured Nitrospira sp., assembly GCA_964579525.1. Lineage (GTDB taxonomy): Bacteria > Nitrospirota > Nitrospiria > Nitrospirales > Nitrospiraceae > Nitrospira_D. The sequence goes on from CAZOHW010000297.1 coordinate 2,931, forward strand.
GCTGCAAGAACAGGGTGCGGTACATGCCATCCAAGATGGAATAGACATCCTGTATCTTCACACGCCTTACTACAGCGAGGAGTTTGGCTTGGGTTTGACACCTGATGGACCAATGGAGGTGCTTTGTGTCTGACATACTCAAAAGCGGCATTGAATTTAAAGTGTGGGGGCGATTCGCACTTTTCACCGACCCACTGACCAAAATCGGGGGAGAAAAGTGTTCTTATCACCTCCCAACTTACGAGGCACTGAAAGGAGTTGTGAAATCGATCTATTGGAAGCCAACGCTCATCTGGGTGATAGATGAAGTGCGAGTGATGAAGCACATACGAACACAGACCAAAGGCACCAAACCGCTCATGTTTAGCGGGGGGAATGACTTGGCTATCTATACCTTCCTGGCTGACGTGGAATACCAAGTACGCGCCCATTTCAAGTGGAACCTCCACCGACCAGAACTGGTTGATGATCGTAATGAAGCCAAACACCACATTATTGCCAAACGCATGCTGGAACGCGGAGGACGCCAAGACATCTTTCTTGGCACACGGGATTGTCAGGGCTATGTTGAGCCTTGCGAGTTTGGTTCGGGTGTGGGTGCCTACGACAGTGATTCGGAAGTCGCCTACGGGCTTATGTTCCACGGGTTCGACTATCCAGACGAGACCGGTGAGAACAGGCTTGAGGCTCGGTTTTGGCGCCCCAAGATGATTGATGGTGTTGTCAGATTTGTCCCTCCTGAACAGTGCGATATCCGGAAGTTCATTAGGGAGATGCATCCCAAGCAATTTAGACGGGGGCACAATCTCGTCAACGTTGAGGTCGAAGCTACGGCATTAGGGTGCTGAGATGAGCTGGATTCAGAAACTGTACGAAACCTACGAGCAGTGCGCCGCTCGGACATATACGTCGTCGGAAGCGGCGTTGACGCCTCTATATCATGTGGTTCAGCAAGCGCACATCGAAATAGCTTTGGACAGCAAGGGCAATTTCAGAAGGGCCAGTGTAATCGATAAGGAAAACACCGTTATTCCTGCCACCGAGAAATCGGCCACTGCACGGACAAGTGCAGTCGTGCCGCATCCTCTCTGCGATCATGTGAAGTACTGTGCCGGCGACTATAAAGAAGGTGATGAATCACATAACGACTACTTCGAGTCATATCTCGAAAACCTGCGAGAGTGGTGCGCATCAACCTGTTCCCATCCAAAGGCAGTCGCCATTCTTAAGTATGTCGAGAAGAAGACAGTTTTGCACGACCTGATTAAGGAAGGCGTTATGCCGGTTGATTCCAAGGGGTACGTGCTAAGAACTTGGAAGTCCAAAGAAGATAAACCTCAACTCCTGAAGCAGTTGACGCCGGACAAAGGCATATACAAGCCTCAGAATGCCTTGATCCGATGGCGTGTTGAGATTCCAAACGATCCCGTGCCCGAGGTATGGAAAGACACGACTCTCCAGGGTGCATGGATTAGGCGTTGCACGGCCAGCGAAGAAACCAAGGTGGTCGAACTATGCATGGTCACGGGAATTAAAAGAGCACTCGCCACTAAACACCCAAACAGGCTTCGTAGCGGGAAGGACAATGCAAAGCTCATTTCAAACAAGAAAGAGGAAGACTCGGATTTCATCTACCTTGGACGGTTCTTGCGGGCTAGTCACGCAGCCGGCGTCGGGATTGAAGTTTCACAAATGGCACATAGCGCTTTGCAATGGTTGATCAAGCGTCAGGGATTCCACAATGGTGACCAAGCCATCGTTGCCTGGGCTGTGAGCGGAAAGGAGATTCCAGATCCGTTCAAGAATTCTGCTGACATGCTCGGGCTGGAAGCTCACAAGCCTGAAATCACGAATCAGTTGCTGGGAGACGCTGGGCAAACTTTTGCTTTCCGCCTCAATAAGTACGTCGCAGGCTATCGGACAACGCTAGGCGCGACAAACGACATTGTGGTCATGGCTCTGGACTCGGCTACGCCAGGCCGCATGGCCATTACGTACTATCGTGAACTTACCGGTTCAGAATTTCTTGACCGTGTGCGGGTTTGGCATGAGGCGTTTGCGTGGCATCAGAATTACCCCAAGGGGCTAAAGTTTGTCGGCGCGCCATCCCCCAAAGACATTGCCGAAGCCGCTTATGGACGGGCTAAGGATGACACTCTGAAGAAGTTGCACAAGGCAACGGTAGAGCGACTGCTGCCCTGCATTATTGACGGGCAACATATTCCTCACGACCTCATGGAAGCGGCAACTCACAGAACATGCAATCGAGCCGGTTTGGAACATTGGGAATTTGAAAAGAACTTAGGCATCGCGTGCGCACTATTTAAAGGCTACTTCAAGGAAAGGAGTTACCAGATGACGTTGGAACGGGATCGAACCACTCGCGATTATCTTTATGGCTGCCTATTGGCGATCGCAGACCATATTGAAGGCCGAGCACTTTATCTTGCCAAAGAACAACGAGAGACCAGTGCTGCAAGGCTGATGCAACGGTTCGCCGACCATCCCTTCTCAACGTGGCGAACCATCGAGCTTTCATTGAGTCCCTATAAGACTCGCCTACGTTCGAAGCGGCCATTGTTTTTAAACGACATGGATAAACAACTCGACGAGGTCAATGGCAAGTTCCAGTCCCAGGATTTTCTAGATGACCGGCGACTCTCTGGGGAATTCCTGCTCGGTTATCACTGTCAGCGGCAAGCGCTGTGGAACAAACCAGAAACCGAAACAGATCAAGGGAATGGCAACAACGATTAGAGAAGGAGAAACCATGACGACTCTACAGCAGAAGATCGACTTTGCCGTTGTTTTTCGCGTAACCAATGCGAATCCGAACGGCGACCCTCTCAATGGCAACCGTCCCCGTATTACCTATGACGGACTTGGAGAACTCACTGATGTTTGCCTCAAGCGTAAAATTCGCAACAGGCTGATGGAGGCTGATAAACCTATTTTTGTCCAATCAGATGATAACAAAGTCGACAAGCATCCCAAT
>CAZOHW010000298.1:0-5913 GCA_964579525.1 uncultured Nitrospira sp.
GGCTAACCGACAGGCCCGCGCACCGCTCACCGAAAAGCTTACTCGAAACCACTGAGCAAGCTCCCGGCGACGGGCGGGCCTCAGCCTGTTTTTCGGAGCGCCTCTGACAACATGTGTTTCTCGAGGGAGAGATCTGCGACCAGCCACTTCAATCGGCTGTTTGCTTCCTCGAGTTGGCGCAGCCGACGAAGTTCGCTGACGCCGAGATAGGCATCCTGCTTTTTCCAGGCGTAAAAGGTTTGCTCGGCGATGCCGAATTGCCGGCAGACATCGCCAACCGAAGTTCCACTCTCGGCTTGCCGGATGGCATACACGATCTGTTCTTCGGAGAATCGTGACCGCTTCATGGGCCCGCTCCTTTCGTCGAGGACCGTCAAAGCCGTGAGTTGACTCCAGTTTTACGTTGTCGTCGTTTTCCGGGGAGACGTCACCCATTTATGGTGGAGTGCTGAGAAAGCGGCTGTCTACGAAGCTAGGGGAGGGACTCTATGTCTCTACGGAACGCGTTGCCAACTCGGGTCGGGATCGAATTCGGTCATCTCAGCCGCCAGCGTCGCTGTCTGTTGATCAAGATCTTTTTGGTAGACCACTCCCTCGTGATTGATCATGAAGCTCACCACCCCAGACACGCCGTACCGGGCCGGATAGGCGAGGACGGCCACCCCCCCGAGCAGTTTGCCTTTGGCCCAATAGTCGTAGGCTCCTCTCGGCGCACTAGTCCCTTGCTTCGTGAGTATTCGGTAGAGATAGCCATGAAAGGGGGTTAAGGCGGTTGCGTCCGATGGAAGGGATCCCTCGTTGGCGGCGGCGGCAAGCAGGGGCCCAACCGGACTCACGGGTTCATCGGCGCGAGTCTCCCAGTACAGGCCGTCCCGCTTGCCCGGTGAGCTGACGAATTTCGCGGCGAATCCTCCAAGACCATCGCCATCCGCATCTTGAATCGCGTATTCACGCTCAGCGTCGATGATCGCGAGACACACTTGTATTGCGGCAAGCTCATTGCGGCCAATGTGCCGGTTTAGCACCTCCTTCGCAGCATGCTGGGCATCGAAACGCCATCCTTCGTCCGTTTTGGCCAGCGAAATCGGCATGGGCCACTTGTTCTGGCCGACGATGACGAGGGCGCGTGTGTTGTTTTCTTCGAACACGATGGTGTGGGCGTCCGCATATTCTTTAAGAAACCGCTTGCGCCACTGGGCATCGGCTGCCGGATCGCCCGAGTCGAACAACTCCAGGCCCTCGGCGCCGACAAGCGTTTGCAAGACAAACGGATCGTTCAAGGTGATCGCCTCCACGAACGCCTGCATCCCCGCCTCCGCGGAGGAAAACGTCGTTTGCACGAAGAATTCCCTTGAGGCCCCTGCCGGCATTACCCACGAGAGAACCGTTAGCATCGCAAGCGCCCATCGTCTGATCTGAATCGTGCGTCGCATCTTACCTGCCGTGATGCCCCCCACCGCCGTGACCGAATCCCCCTCCGCCACGAGGAGCACTGGCGTTGCCGCGAGCGCCAAAGTGGTACGCCGATTCTCCGTGGCCGATGCCTTCGAAGGCATGCGGTCGCGGTTCGGCTCCGTGCAATCCGGAGGAGGGAGACATTGGCGGACGACTCTCTGCAAAGCCGCCATGGACGTTGGCACGATTTCCGAAGGCCTCGCGGCGCCCAGAGGAAGCTGGAGGAGGGAGCTGCCCGCGAAAATCCTGCCGGATCGTTGGTGAGGCTGGCGCTCGCCCATACTGCTACCGCAACGCGGCCTCCCGATAGATCACGCCTCGACGGTGGCCGGGATCGTGCGTCCAGGCTCTGGTCGTGGGATTGCGATAGTAGGAATTATTGACAGTCACCACATTGACCTGTCGATGGGGCCAGTCGAACGCGCCAAAGAAAAACCCGCGTCCCACCATGATGCCTGGGCCCCACACATATCCAAGCCCCAATCCGGGCCCCCCGAAATAGCCGGGCCATGGTCGCCAGAACATCGGCGGATAGGCCGGCCACCACCAAGGACCATAGACGACCAGAGGATCATAGTACGGGACGTAGGCCACCTGCGGGTCCGGCGAGGTAATCGAAATATTCTGCCCCTCCTGGTCGATACGAACCTGATCGGTCGACTGGAGTGTGCCGTTGTCTGACGCACGTTGGCGCAAAGTCTGGACGGTGTCCATGACTGCGGGCTGTTGTGACAGGAATGCGTCGCCGAGCCGCTCTGTCCAATCGAGTTTCTCATCCATTATCGCCAGCACGTTCGGGAATGCCACGAGCGATTTGACGCTGGGCTCCCAATTGTATGGGTCGGTCGCTTTCACCGCCTGGTCGCCCTGAAGCGTCGGGTGCGCTTTTGCCCAGCGGGCAGCCTCGACAATTTCCAGGGGATAGGTTGAGGCCATCAAAATCTGGGAGAGCAGCGAGTCGGGATACAAGGCAATCGGGGCCAGCATTTGATCAAGTTCTTGCTGAGTGAAGAGAACTTTGTCTTTGGCCCCTCGCTCCGGCGCAGTGAATTCCATGGCCGTGCGTTGCTGGGCCATCGGTGGTGCAGCATCGGGATTATACAGGCTGTCATACTCACTGCAATCGTCGGCCTCTTTGGGAGCGTTGGTCCAAAAGTCTCCATGGGGACTGTGGCACCGCCAGACATACGCTGAGACGGGACTTGTGCACAGAACCAACAGAAGAACCGCAAGCACGAGGACGGCTAGATGAGACATGCTGATCTTGTCCGCTTGTTCACAGACGTCGTCTACGCTATCCACGGTTTTGAGTATATATGATACGCAGTCCGTTCATGAGAGTTTTGTGTAAGCACTGCGCTCAAACACCACTCAGACAGATCCCAAACAGTGTTTAAGCTCTTCCTTGAATCGCAGGATACTGAGCCCGGCTATGCCTACTTCGGCCTCAATAGATTCTTCGCCGAGGTAGTAGCTCAAAACAATAGAACCTATCTCAAAATAGTTGACGGTCTGAATATTCATCTCTATAAGTCCGGTCATGCTCCGCTTGCGCTATGACCAATGGGATCGGATTCGAGAACATTTTCCTGAGGAGCACCTCCCTGATACCAGGCCGGGGCGTAAGCCTGTGCCGACACGAGCGGTCCTGGAGGCAGTACTTGTGGATACTGAACACCGGTGCCCAATGGCACCTGCTCCCCCAGTGCTATCCGAATTAAAAACCGTCCATCGTCGGTTCCAACAATGGTGTCAACGGGAGGTCCTGCGGGAGGTCCTCACCCAGTTGGCCAACACGCTGCGGGACGAAGGCGCGATTGACGAACGTGAAAGTTTCATTGATGCCACGTTTGCGGCGGCCAAGGGTGGCGGCGAGGCGGTTGGGCTCACCAAACGTGGCAAGGGCGTGAAAGTCCTGGCGATTGTGGATCGGCATGGACTGCCCCTCTCCGTCAGCACGCACGCAGCAAATCATCATGAAGTCACGTTGGTGCAACTGAGTTTCGATTTCTACATGCTCGAGGCCAAGCCGGAACATCTCATTGGTGATCGGGCCTATGATAGCGACGGCCTCGATGACGAGCTCAAACGAGACGGCGTCAACATGATCGCCCCCCATCGCTCCACCCGGAAGCTCAAGACTCAGGATGGACGGCACTTACGCCGCTATGACCGTCGCTGGCTCGTGGAACGCTTCTTTGCCTGGCTCCAGTGGAAACGCCGCCTCCTGATTCGCTGGGAGTACTACGCCACCAACTTCCTCGGCTTTGTGCAGCTCGCCTGCATCTCCATGCTCCTCAAGCAATTTTGAGATAGGTTCTAGTCTGGAGACTTCGCAATCGCTTACCAACGCGCGATGCAGGCGGGTTCAGACAGCACTTAGTCCCATCTATAATATAGGTCCGGGGCACCGCGTGTCGCCACTCAATCTTCCCCGTGTTTTTGCCCTGAATATACGTATACGAGTACTGATGAGTTGCTTGGAGTATCGTTAACAACCAAGATCTATGGCTGGATCACAGAATAGTGGTCCGACAATGGGCGGCCTCATGTAAGCACCTGATGGATCCTGTGCTCCTCCCGGACTATTCAAAGGCGGCCCTCCAGGCATTCCTGGCAGTCCACGCCCCGCAGAGATGAACGGTCCAACGACTCGGCTTTGCGCGCCAGAAGCTGGTTGGAGCTGACTGTTGGCCGGCAAACCGCTCGTTGGAGCAGAGAGAGGCAGAATCGGCGAAATAGTCACACCCACTTGCTGGTTTTGTGAAGGCTGGCCAGTCCCGATTTGAGCCATAATCGTATTATAGGGCTCGATCAGTAGTAGTAATACCAGACCAATGCAAACAATAAGTTTCACACTCATATACCCCATTTCACCATCCGCACGGGTACCCCTACAGGTGGCAAAAAAATCGCGGTTTTCACATCGCACAGCGCGTCATTTCAGGGCCTCGCTATCCGCGATGTGCTGCATGTTCCTCTGTTCCTTTAAGACGCCGTGGTTCGTGAAAAGGTTACAAGACCTCCCATTCATTGAGCCGCGAGCATCCGGAAGATGAAGCACCACAGCCTGACAGCCGTGGTCTCTGTGGGTTCATTGACCAGCCGGGAGTTGTTGTACCACCTACCATGTGAGTTCTCAGCTCGCATAGTCGGCCAGCAATTTCTGTACCAGATCCAGGGAGAGTATCCAGCGATAATGACGGTTAGTGGAGCGAATTCTCCGCGGCCCGTTTGGCAAATTCGGCTGGGGTCTGATCCTGGAGCGCCCGATGAGGCCGACTGTCATTGTATTCATACATATTCCTGCCGCCAGCCAGGTCTCGATTCGTTCCTTGGCTTCGTACAGTGACTCGATCCAGTGCGCATTCAGGCACTCCCGTCGTCACGTCGCATTGAACGATTCCACATGCGCATGGTCCGTCGGCATACCCGGTCTGGAGAAGTCGATGGAGACCGTGTTGTAATACGCCGAGAGCTCTATCAGCTGACCGCTGCACGCACTCCCGTTGTCAGAGAATAGTCTGGTCGGTGCCCCTCGATGGACGTTGAGTCGATCCAATACGGCGATAACAGGCTCGCCGCGAAGCCTCTGGCCCACCTCAATGGCTAGACATTCTCGTGTCCACACATCAATGACGGTGAGGGCGCGAAATCGGCGGCCATCCACCAGTTGATCAGCCACAACATCTCCAGGCTTGGTCACCGCCGAAGGAAGAACGGCCGCCCGTCAACGGACCATTGCACAGCAAGGTCTAGGGTTCAAATTCCCTGTTAATTCCTTGTTATTCGGAAGTGCAAACTCCACTGAATTCGACGGAATCCGCTCTGGGTTAGAATTTTCACGGAACGAGCCAGTGAATGAACGCTCATTATGTGAGATTTTCCCTGTATTTTTCCCTCTTCGCAGGGAATTGCCAACAGAGAGCATCTCTGGTGTCACTGTCTGTGTAATCTTTTTCTCCTGAATGTAACGATTGTGTCGCTTCGCCGGCGGCGGCATTCCCGGCTCAAGTCAATGAAAATCATCTATCCATTTGAATAAATTCGGAGAAACCCGTCATCCCTGATCCACTTGACAGGGATTGTGAAGCAGCGTAGAAGCGGGAGCGGAGTCGCAACGTCCTCCTTCATAAGACTAAAGCCGAACCGAATCGGGCCGGTCCACCTCCAATCCTGGAGACCTCAGCCGAGAAGTCACCATAGCAGGAAGAGGAACTGTCCAGAGATGGAAGATCCGAAGACGACGGCGCTTACCCACCGAAACAAGACCACCATGGAGCGGTCAAGTCCGGGCCGGTAGGAAACGCGCCATTTCATTGAAGGCGTTCTTCAGACGTTCCGTATCTAAAGAACGAACGTTTTGAGAGATAGGGGGAACCCTTTGCCAATCAAAAATGCGGTCTGGGGAGCTCGCAAGAGCCTCGACATTCACCTGGTGAAGGGCCAGTCCACACC
>CAZOHW010000299.1:0-5902 GCA_964579525.1 uncultured Nitrospira sp.
TTGGCCGTGATCGGGAAAGATGCGAGTGCGTTGACAGCGGCGGTCGTGATCGAGATGATTGACCAAGGGCGCGTCCGCGGCAAGAACGTCTGGCTCTGGCTCGTACCGTTCATCCTCGCTCCGCTTCCCACCCTGTTGATTTATGTCCTCTTCCTCCAACGGCGACTGTCTTCATAGACGGTCAATCGGTGATCAGTAGGGATTTCTCAGTCTCTATTTTTCTTCTTTGGTGCCGCGGCTATTTTCTTTTTCTAAATCAGAAAGCTTCCGAAGCGCTACTCGTGCCTCTTCACGAAGCTCGATCTCATTCAAATAAAAGCCGGGGTTTTCTTCTGACAGCTTCTTGTAAAGCTCTGAGTCTGGCTCATAGACGTGTATATCGCACTGCAACCTATCCAACATGAGAAAGAACTTTTCCTCCAGCTCACCTGATTCGGCCTTGAACATCTCTGAATAGTGATTTTCGAATTGAGTCGTTGATATTGCCCCATTAAGAAATTGCATGACTAGGACCTTGTATTCATTTATTGAGGGCATGGTTTATCCTCATTCAAGCTCTCACTGTGATTAAGAAAACAAATGAGGTCTGGATTCCGAATCACTTGGTAACGGGTTCGGCGACTGATTCCGCAACAGCAGCCTGTGTGGTAGTCTTCTGCTCCGACTCAATGGAACGTCGAAACCGCCAAACCGCCCAGAGCCCTGGTAAAGCCGCCACAGCTGTCAGGACATAAAATTGCGTCCATCCCACGGCCGCCACGAGATCAGCTGAGGGCCTGCCGACAAACACTCGTCCTAACGCCTCGAGCGAAGATAGCAGGGCGAACTGCGTCGCCGTGTAGCGTGCATCGCAGAGCGACATGACCAAGGCCACAAACGCCGCCGTGCCCATTCCTCCTGTCACATTCTCGATCACGACCGCCGCTGTCAACGCACTCGCATCTTTCCCGATCACGGCCAATACGACAAACCCCAGGTTCGACAATGCTTGCAAGACACCAAAGACCAGTAATGATCGGACAAGCCCAGACTTAGTCATCAAGAGCCCACCCACAAACGCGCCAAGGAGCGTCGCAAAAATCCCAAGCCCCTTTACGGCACCGACTTCGGTGGCAGAAAAGCCGAGCCCTCCGATGAAAAACGCGGTCTGCAGTGCGGATGCAAAGGCATCGCCGAGCTTATAGAGGATAATCACGGCTAACAACCCCAGCGCGTGAGAGCGGGCGAAGAATTCAGCAAGCGGCGCACTGACCGCTTCCTTGAGACTCTTTGGAGCCTCGGCGACCATGAAGGGCTCGGGACTGACGAAGATAGTGGCGACACCCGCCAGCATCAATGCCGCCATTGTCAGATATGTCGCCTGCCAGCCGATACGATCGGCCAGGACCAATGCTCCGGACACTGCGACCAACAGCGCCACTCGATAGCCATTCACCCAGACAGCTGCACCCAACCCACGCTCGTGTGGATGAAGCGTGTCCGTTCGGTAGGCGTCAAAGACAATGTCCAACGAGGCTGAAAGAAATGCGACGAGTACGGCATAGGCCGCGAGCCAGCCAGGATGAATTTTTGGATTGGTCACCGCCATAAGCACAAGGCCGATGGCGACACAAAGTTGGGTCACAACCATCCAGCCTCGACGCCGGCCAAGCCACGGCGGCACGATGCGATCCATCACCGGCGCCCAGAGAAATTTGAGCGTATAGGGCAGGCCAACCAATGTGAAGATACCGATCGTCTTGAGATCGACGCCTTCGACGGTCAACCAGGCTTGTAATGTCCCAGACGTGAGGGCGAGCGGAAGACCTGAAGCAAACCCTAGCGGCAGCATCACAATGAGACGCCGATTCCATAAGGCAGAAAAATTGGATGAGCCAGACGTCACAGGAACACTTCCATTCGCGAGTGAGTCAAATCAACCTGATTTCTCTGTAGCAAGCATACCAATACCCTTCGGTTGAAACGCAGGATACCATTGCATCCCATTGCTGTTCAGCAGAATCAGAAAACATGCGGGATAGCATCACCGGCTAGTACAAAAGTTGACCGGATGTTGAGCAACGACCAAGACCGCGGCGAGTGAAACCGAACAGGCAAGGTCGAGGTTAAGGTTGAATGGAAAATAATGATTCGCTTAACCTGAGCCTCGACCTTAGCCTCCATGAGGGCTGGCAGGATTTTTCAACGGCCTGCTAACAGGGCTGTCCGTTGAACAGACAAGGCTTATAGCGTGAGAGGTCGAACTCGGTATTTTCTTGGTAGACCCTTTCGTTGCCGTTGACGCCATCCTGCTCGGGATCGTTCCACATCGTGTGGTTCCACCAATAGAACAACGGCTGAGCCTCGGTCTGATAGATAGGATTCCCGTAGGTGCTGCGCGAATACTCTTGAACCAACCGACCCGTCACATAATCGATCTGCCCATTCCCCTTGAGGGAATAGAGCATGATGAACAGTCGGGCTTCATGGTCGTACAGCTCGTCGATCCGTGTGTTGAGGTCGGGCTCAGCGGGAAGCAGATCCTTCCCCCAACCGAGTAAGGGAACCATGCACAGGAACCCGGTCAGAATAAGACTGAGTATCGGTACCCGTGTCATGCGTCTATTCACTCGAGTGGCTCCTGGCGTCTGACACACGTCTTTCCTGACACACAAAGAACGGCTGCTGAAATGCACCCCTCGCGCGATGAGCCTTGCCGGACCATGAAGGAACTTCCTATAATACAGTTCTTTATGATGAACGCCCGTGCATCTCTTCATACGCTCGGCTGTCGACTGAATCAAGCCGAAACCTCCATCCTCGGAGAAGGCCTCCGGCGAAAGGGGTTCGACCTCGTCGAATTCGGCCAACCGACCGATGTACTTGTCCTCAATACCTGTTCCGTGACGGAGGATGCTGAACGGACCTCGCGCTATCTCATTCGCAAAACACTGAAACATTCTCCCCATGCCTTCATCGCCGTCACCGGCTGTTACGCTCAAACCGGCATGGAACAGCTCAAACAGCAGGCGGGTATCGATCTCATCGTCGGACATCAGTTCAAACTCGACTTGCCGGCCTATCTCCCGCCCATGCACGAGCTTCAGAAGCGGTCCGTCGCTGAAGTGCATTATACAAAAACGATGGCACGCGGAGACTTCGATCTGCCCCATTTTGCAGAACCGGACTCCACGCGCGCACTGCTCAAAATACAAGACGGCTGCAGCGCCATGTGCAGCTTCTGCATCATCCCCTTCGCCAGAGGACATGAGCGAAGTCGAACGTTCGACGATATTCTGCGCGAAGCCGACAGCTTGGCAGAACGGGGCTATCGGGAAATTGTCTTGACGGGCGTGAATATCGGACAATACGTCCACGGCGACAAAGACTTTTGTGCGTTACTTCGTCGACTCGATCAAATTGCCGATGTTGAGCGCATCCGTATCTCTTCGATCGAGCCGACAACTGTTGGCGACGAATTAATCGATCTCCTTGCTTCATCGAAAAGACTATGTCCCTATCTGCATATTCCCCTGCAAAGCGGAGATGACCGGATTCTCGAGGCCATGAATCGACGCCATACGATCAAGACGTACTGCAAGCTGATCGACACGGCCCTCGCGAAGATTCCCGACCTTGGGCTTGGGACCGATCTGATGGTGGGATTCCCTGGTGAGACTGAAACCGCATTTCAGAATACATTAGCTGTTGCGTCAGATCTCCCATTCTCTTATCTGCACGTCTTTCCTTATTCCTCGCGACCAGGAACTGCGGCACTGCGTATCAAACAGCGGATACCATCGGCATCGGTAAAAAAGCGCACCAATCTTCTCCTGAATCTTGATCGCGCCAAGCGACTGCTCTTTCACAATGCACACATCGGAAAGACGGTCTCGGCCCTCTTTGAATCCAGCACGCGAGATTCCTATCGTTTCGGTACTACTCCAAACTTCACTAAAGTTGCGGTCACAGATGCCGGCGACCTGGGAAACCAAATCAAGCCGGTCACGATTACTGCCGCAACCGACCGTTGCGTCTTCGGTGATCTCGTACCTCCACCAACGATGAAAACTTCCTTGGCGCTCCTATGATGCTCAAGACTCTTCCCCAGGTCCATATCGAAACCTTCGGCTGCCAGATGAACGAGTCCGACAGTGAGCTCGTCCGGTCGTTGCTGAAGCAAGAAGGGTTTGGCTTTACGGAAGACCGCGAACGAGCCGATGTGGTGTTGGTCAATACCTGTGCCATCCGAGAGAACGCACACAACAAGATCTACTCCCATCTCACTGAGCTAAAAATACTCAAGAAACAACGTCCGCTCGTCGTCGGCGTTCTTGGTTGCATGGCTCAGAATCTCAAGAGTGAGCTGGCTGAGAAAGAACCGCTCATCGATGTCTTGGCAGGCCCGGATTCGTACCGACAACTCCCTCGGTTGCTGGCAACGGCGCTAGAAACGCAAGAGCAGGGATTATCTCAACGAGAATTCGCCCTCGATCTGTCGGAGTACGAAACGTACGAAGGTATCATGCCGGACCGGAACAGTGGCGTGAACGCCTGGATTACCGTGATGCGCGGCTGCGATAACTTTTGTTCCTTCTGTGTCGTCCCCTATACGAGGGGACGTGAGCGATCGCGTGATCCCGAATCTGTTCTGCTCGAAGCGCGTGACGTGGCCGCGCGTGGATTCAAGCAAATTACCCTGTTGGGACAAAACGTCAATTCCTATCGACACGGAGAATGGGACTTTGCGAGGCTCATCAGCGCCGTTGCGGACATCCCAGGCATTGACCGCGTACGGTTTACCTCGCCACACCCCAAAGACTTCCCCTACCCCTTGATTGAGGCCATCGCAACCCATTCTAAAATTTGTAAACACATTCATCTCCCACTTCAGGCGGGAAGCGATCGGATTCTCGAACTGATGGGACGGAACTACACCGGAGCCGAGTACCTTGCATTGGTCGATCGCATCAAAGCAACCATTCCCGACATCGTCTTGACTACCGATATCATCTGCGGGTTCTGCTCAGAGACCGATCAGGAGTTTCGTGACACCTGCCGGATCGTGGAGCAAGCCCAACTCGACTCGGCCTACATCTTTAAATATTCGGAGCGGAAACATACGATCGCGGCCAGAAAATACAAGGATGATGTGCCGGACCAGGTCAAGGGTCAGCGGGTATCCAAGCTTGTTGAGATTCAACGTGCCATCACGGCGGAACGCAATCGCCGCTATATCGGCAGTGCCGTTCAGATCTTAGTTGAAGGCGATGCAACTCGTTCCCCTGCGCAAGGGATGGGAAAAACAGACGGAAATATCACGGTGGTCTGGGAGAAGTGCACCGGCCATCGCGAGCCAGGCACGCTCTTGACGAAACATATCTTTGATGCCTCAGCAGCGACCCTCTATGGAGAATAAGTTCACCTTCTGACTGAACCCCTTGGCGAACAGAATCTAAGCATTCCTCATCGAACAATTCTGCACACTCAACTATTCCGAATGAACATTTTTTGACGGTCTCTCCGTCATTATTTTTTCTCTCCTCACTATGGTTCTCGCTCCTCCCGTACACAAGAGGTCTGGTCCCATATAAAAGTTTCTGAATGACTCCATTCGTCAATACCGTGAGTCCAATACCTAACTACATGACTTTTAAGAAGGTTCAGACCACCTTTCTCACGGTCGTTCGCGTCTCGCTCCAGCCTCTCAGTACCGCTACCCAGGAATAGATACTATCCCGGTAATCCATCACTAGCTTTCCTCACAACAAAATTACGAAGGCATAGAGTTTGCTGGATCTCCATTGTCTTTCATTTTCAGCAAGAATTTTTCATTCTGGTCATGCAAGCGAATGATCCGCAGTCAAAACCCTGTCCCGAACCCTCCGGCTCCGGACCAAAACTCGAAACGATTATTTCAGCC
>CAZOHW010000300.1:0-5895 GCA_964579525.1 uncultured Nitrospira sp.
GACACGCCAATGTTAACCATATTGCGGACTGCCGTCAGCCGGAAATCATGGCGCAGCATCCCCGCAAGCCCAACCTTATCTAAGGCTGTTTGACAGACCTTTCAAACGCCGAGGTGGCTTTCACTTTAGCCTAGCGAAGGATGCGCCTCAACGTTGGCCACTGTGGCTGCTTGAGGAGATGGGTCCTTCGGTATTTCCCTAGTCCAGGCTGACGCGTCTCTGCGTTATGATAACCAGGGAATGTCGGACAGACCAGATAACCGAGAGGAGGACGCGATGACAATGAGGCAAACGTGCGGGTATATGGGAGTGGCAACTGCGGTGTTCTTGCTGGTCGGCTGCTCGGCGTGGTCGGGCAGGCATGACACGGGACCTCCCATCGAGAGTACTCAGGACATGCGATCCAAAAGCATCGCTGGCGTGTATGTAGACGTTGGACCAGACGGCGATATCAAACCCCATCCGACAACTTCGGACAAAGTGTTCCCAGATCCGCGAAGCCGACGCACTGGGGGCACCATTACCCTCGGGGGACAGATGCCGATCTCCGACCCTGGAACGGGCAAAATGGAAACGCCCAATTCCGGATCCGTCAAAGATAATACAAAATAAAGAGAGGCGCATTTTCTAAAAAGAGCGGCGGCAGGAGTTATTGGAAGGGCTCCGGGTCGAGCGAGCTTGGTGATCCGCGGTTTATGAGTCTGCCGCTCTGCCAACTGAGCTACATCGCCAACATCACTGAGCAGAGTCTCGATGATGGTCGAAGTTGGACGTTGGTGTCCACCAAGCGGATGCCATGAGTGTTCATCTGTCTGGATACCATGGCGAAAAACCTGGTATGGTTCTTTGCTAGGAGTAGACAAGAAGCAAGATGTCGATCGGGAACAATCGTGCGGTGGTGATCACTGGCGCGTCGACGGGGATCGGCGCGGCCTGTGCCATGCATTTGGATCGATTAGGGTTCACGGTCTTTGCCGGAGTACGGAAGCCAGAGGATGGGGTGGTGCTTCAACAATCCAGTTCGGACCGTTTGACCCCCATCATGCTTGATGTCACGGACAATGCATCCATTCAGAAATCTCACGTCATCGTTTCAGAACAAGTTGGAACGACGGGATTGTCTGGACTTGTAAACAACGCTGGGATTGCGGTGCCGGCGCCGCTCGAAGCGATCCCCATTCCTGACCTGCGACGGCAACTTGAGGTGAATGTGATTGGTCAAGTTGCTGTTACACAAGCGTTTCTGCCGCTGATCCGGCAGGCGCGTGGTCGCATTGTGAATATGGGATCGATTGCGGGACGCTCGACGATTCCAATAATGGGGGCCTATTCGGCGTCGAAGTTTGCCTTGGAGGCGATTACCGATGCGTTGCGCTTAGAGGTTCAACAGTGGGGCATCCATGTCTCTATTATCGAACCCGGTGCGATCACGACACCGATCTGGGCTAAGTCAGCTGAGGATGCGGCCGGGCGAGAGGCGGTCATAGGGACGGAGCTGCGAAGGCTCTATGAGCCGATGGTTGCGGCGGTGCGCAAGGTGGTGGAGGAGGCGGCGAAGCGTGCTATTCCGTCAGATGTTGTGGCGAAGGTCGTTGTCGAGGCCCTGACGGCTCCTGTGCCCAAGACCCGCTATTTGGTCGGTACGGATGCGAAGGTCCGTGCGTTCATCGGGAAGATTCTTCCAGACCGGATCATCGACCGGCTTCTCACGACCGTGCTCAAACTCCCTCGCTGAGCTTCCCCGTTGGTTTAGCAAGTCCCATCCCGAGATCTTGCTTCGAAATATCGAAGGAGAAGCGGAGCTGAAGGGCAGAGTATTGCTGAATCAACTCAGCGATCCAAGGTCGTCCAGCTTCTTCATTGACCTCCCGTTGTCGGTTTGGCAAGTCCAATTCCGAGATCTTGCTTTGAAATGTCGAAGGAGAAGCGGAGCTGCACCGCGAGGTATTGCTGAACCAGCCCAGGGCGGTCCAGCGGTCGGTCTTGTTCATGATAGACGGCAAACTCCATCTCTCGCCATCGCAAGGCCAGACCAACAATCCAATCGAGCTCTGTTGGATTGACTTGGTTGCTTGCGCCACGATCGGTGAACAAATTGACGTCGCCATACAGCACCACCTTGTTCTTGTACAGATCGACATCGGCATGAGCGACGTATCGAAATAGGGCTCGCCCGGTATTGTCAGGCCGGGCGAAGTAATTTTTGTTATGAAAGAGCCAGCCTGCTCCGGCATAGACGGTCAGATTTTGATTAGGGAAGAGACGTCCCCAGCTTGGCAGGTCCTGGACTGCTTGAAATTTGGCCGTGACCAGTCCATCGGCATATTCTTGCTTGATCCCTTTCCGATCAATCGGTGCATCGCGTTCATATTGGAGGCGCCAATTGACGTGGCCCAGCACACCGGTCAACGCATAGGTGCCGTCCCATTCACTCAATTCAATCCAGCCGTTCGTCCGATCGGAGAAAAAATTCTGGTCTGTGTAGAACGTGAGATACTGTTTATAGAGGTCGGTTTCCAGGTGGAGCATGTGGCGAAATCCCACCAGACCACTATTGTCGGGCCTGGCGGCAAAGGTGCGATTCGAGGCAAAGGCACTGGTGAGGAGATAGCCGGCAAAGAGCGATTCTTCCACTTCGCGACTATTGGGATCGTCCATGGAGGGAAGTGGGCGGCCATATTTTTCTAGGGCGAGGACAACGTCCGGCCCAGGTGACAGGACGGCGAGGATGAGCCCCATGATGATGGTGGATATGCGGCAATTGAAATTCATCATGGAGACACGCAATGTGTTGTACCAGACGGAACCGGCTGTTACTGGCAGGAATCAAACATGTCTTCGCAGTCGTTGGATGCGTCAAAGGTCGGGGGGACGAAACGATAGTGGACATCGACAACATGGTCATCGACCAGCACCACGGTGGCCCAACAGCCATGGCGAATCGTCGCAAAACTACCTTTGCCGACAGGACGCGACTCTTCGAGAATGGAGGCTTCGCGATAGTAGCGAAGCAGCGTTCGCGCACCATCGGTGAGTTCTTTCTTCGGGCGGCCCGCACAGCTCAGGACCGCTGACTTGGATTTCCCCACCATGCGCTGTTGGTTAGGATATTCTCCTACTTGCGCTAGCGTACTACAGCTCGTCAGCCAAACCATCATGGCGAGCCCCCCAAGCAGGAGAAGATTTCGGTGGATCATGAAAGGCCTCGTCGTGGAATGGCAGAAGAACGGCACAGGCTTACGACGTACGTCCGATGAAGGGGAGAGCCAAAAAACGAAGAATGATCAACCGACAAGGTCTGGAGTTAAGCGGGTTAAGGGCTTGATAGACAGGGCCTTGATTTCGTTGTAGACGATGGTTCGACCAACCTGACGGAGTCGACTGAAGATACCTTCCACGATGACTTGATCGCCTTCCCGGACCTCCAGCTGACCGAGGCTCACGACTTTGAGGGTGCCGGCCTGATCTTGCAAAAGGAACCCAAAGGCCGGTTGTCCCTGGCGATTGGTGGCTAACTGCACATTCATGACCTTTCCAGTGACGACGACATCCTGGTGGTCATATTGTTCAGGATGGGCGATCAGTTCAGCGATTTCAATCAAGCTTGAGGCTTTGGCTGGAACGACGGGGTCGATAATGGACGGAAGAACGAGACTCGTCGTCAGGAACGAGGCAAGAAGCCACTTCATTCGTCTAGTCCGGTGTGAGGCTGATCGAACGTACATCATGGTCGGTTGCAATTATACCGTACTAAGAGCGATTCGCAAGAGAGAAAGTTTACCATTTGTCGGATGGGCGACCACTGACGTCTTCTCCAATGAAGTTGTGCAGAATGTGTTGCTGCAAGTCGGTCAGTACCGGTGGTTTGCTGGTATCCTGTGTCCCGGCGATCTCGGATGCTTTAGGAATCGGCCTTGTTCGTCTGAGCAGTTCCTCATCTAAGGCCTCATTGCTCGAATCCAGATCGGCTTGCATGGCCACTAACCGTTGGAGGCCGAACAAGGTTCTGGTTGGTTCACTATGCATGGCATTGGAACTGGCTCCATACACCAGAGAATTCCAGAATTTGGTTTCAGTGGCTTCTGGTATTCCGAGCAGGACATAGGCGGCGAGTTTTTCGATCAAGGCGGACTCAGTTCGCTCGAGGCCATCGTAGGTAGAAATCGACCGTTCAATGGGTGTGTGGGAGAGCACCTCCACCGTATCTTTCCAGAGATCTACGGAAGGAAGATCCCCTTTGAGCGGGCTGGTTCCCGCACAGGCGGCTTGCACAGTCGCCAGATACTGAGACAAGAATTTGACCTTCCGACCTGCCAATGTGCTGGCGGGAATACCCCAGATATGGCCGATTTCATGGTCTTGTAGGATGGTGCGGTCTGAGGTCTGTCGCTCACGCTCCGCGACATCGAGCCGTTTCTTGAATCGCTCGGCAAAGCGAAGGAGCGTTTGCAGTTCGATGGCCAGCCGATGGTTTTGGTAGTCCTCCGCGGAGATCTCACTGCTGTTCCACTGTTCCTCAAGTAGCCGGAGCGTTGCGGTTGGGACGGCAGTACGAGCATTCGACTTGAGGGTGTCGATAGTGTTGCTGGACAGGCCACGTGAGGCGAGCAAGTTCTCAGCTCGTGACGCCAATGCCCCGGCTATGCGAATCTGATGGTTCAGTGCAACACATTGGAGCCAGGTTCGCTCCCGGCGGAGCCTGGCTCGCTTTCGATATTCATTTCGACGATCGATCATGGCCGTGATGGATTCTTGAGTCATTGTCGTGACGGGCTTTTTCCCGGATACGCATCGGGGGTCTGGCCGGTCCGCGACCATGTAGAGGATTTCATCATGCGTGACGTCGAGATACTGAATCAGCAACAGCCGAAGGATGATCCGGCCTTGTATCGGCAAGCCCGCAATCGTGTTTTCGATCAGTTCGACTGTCAACGGTGAGGTTGTTGAGGGCTGTACCGTTTGTACCATGGGAGGCTGCTGAACTGTTTCAGGTTGCATTGAATCGGTTGCGCGGTTGCTATGTCTTGTTTCTTGTACCGCGGATGACCTGTATCCCTACGAACTGTCGCTTACGCGGTGCCTGATCGTTGTTGGTGCTGTTCGAGCCGCAGCGCCACATATTCACGAATGTCTTGTATGGTTCCGTTGACAAACATCTCTCGTGGGATTTCAACCCTCACGAGTTGAGACGGATCGATTCCTCGATCCTGAGCATAGAGCTCATCGATATAGAGACTGACGGAGCCGTCTGGAAAACGGATGGCATAGAGCGCGGTGGTGTCAGCCATTGAAGTCTCACGACAGGATAAAACAACTGTAGTAGAGGTAACACAGGGTTTGTCGGGCTGTCAAAGTTGCCGGCGACTCCTACAGCAAGGACAATAACTCAGGGGTGTTCTCCTGTGACCAGCAAAAACAAAGGGCCTTTGACCGTTTCAGGTCGAAGGCCCTGGAATTTACCTCTCTACGAGATCGTCAGCCGCCCAGTGTATCGAGGGTTTCTTTCAGACTACGACGGACGCAGGTGAAGATCGGCGTGTCACGTAGGGTGTACCGCGATCCCTCTGTTTCGCGCAAGGCCATCACTAAGTCGAGGAAATCTTCAGGCTTGTCGCTTTCAAAGGCGACCACCCACTCCTGATCGTCCAATCCAAACGAGTAGGTCGTATTCAATTTCACGGACGGGAACCGATGGCCGACTTCAATATGCTCGTCCATCATGCCTTGGCGCGCCGCCTTCGTCAGCAAAAACCACTCGCGCGTCTTTAAGAATGGATAGACGAAGATATATTTGCTTTTTCCCGGTACGACCGTCAATCGTTTGCCCTCTTGCCCGGCATGTGAATGGTGATCGACATAGACGGATCGCTTAGTCATGGACAGATAGGAATAGGG
>CAZOHW010000301.1:0-5890 GCA_964579525.1 uncultured Nitrospira sp.
GACTTATAGAGCGGAAGGTTTAGGCCGTCAACTATTTTGAGATAGGTTCTAGGAAGACCTACAGCACACCTATGACCAACGAACGATTACCGTACGCCACACGCGGATTGATCCCCTCGTGGGAGGACACCGCCCCGACGCTGATGAGCACAGTTGCCATGATCGCGTAGTAGTAGGGATCCTGCGCACGAGGAGATCGAAGGGTGAAGGCGAAAGGAATGAAGTACAGCACCCAGATCGCCCGCCCGAGCGGGGTGAGCAGGTCGAGGACGAAAGCTCCTGCGGTCAGAATAATGATAGTGGGTGAGTGAAACAGGATTCCCTGAGAAATCGATGGAGACACGTAGTCTCGCCTCCAGGCAATAGCGAGGGATCAGGGTACTAACTTCTGATGGCCTTCTTCCCTCCACGGGGAGGCTCCATATCCTCAGCGGCGTGGTAACCTCCCGAATGGTCGAGCGGTACGTTGACGTCCACACGCACCAGGACCGCCCGTCCTCGATAGCGAGCATGAGGAAGATCGGAGATGATTCGTTTCATCGGGCCCGCTCTCCTTGTGGCACGTACTAGCTGGCCGCGTCTTTCCTGTCAGCTCTGTTCCAGGTCCAGAATGGCCATCGTCGTCTTGAGGACTACCTCTGGGTTGAGTGAGATGCTGTCGATGCCGTGTTCAACGAGGAACGTGGCCACCTCGGGGTAATCGCTGGGGGCCTGGCCGCAGATGCCGATCTTCCTCCCCTTCTTCTTGGCAGCGGCAATGACTGATGCCATCATCGTCTTCACAGCCTGGTTCCGCTCATCGAACAGATGGGCGATAATCTCGGAATCCCGATACACCCCCAGTGTCAGTTGCGTGAGGTCGTTGGACCCGATGGAAAATCCGTCGAAGACCTCGGCGAATTGATCCGCCAGCACCACATTGCTGGGAACTTCGCACATGACATAGACCTCGAGCCCATTCTCCCTTCGTGTGAGTCCGTGTTTCGCCATTTCGGTCTGGACCAGCCGTCCCTCTTCGACGGTGCGGCAGAATGGGATCATGAGTTTCACGTTGATGAGCCCCCTCTCGTCCCGAACTGTCTTCATCGCACGGCACTCCAGGGCAAACCCGGCCCGATAGCGTGGATCGTAGTAGCGGGACGCGCCGCGGAAGCCGATCATGGGATTTTCCTCGGTCGGCTCATAGCCTTTTCCGCCGATGAGGTTGGCGTATTCATTGGATTTGAAGTCACTGAGGCGGACAATGACATCCTTAGGATAGAAGGCGGCCGCGATCATCGCAACCCCTTGGGCCAGCTTGTCCACGAAGAACTGGGCCTTGTCGGCATAGCCCACCGTCAATCGGTCGATCTCGGCCTTCACCGCAGCATCGTCCAACCGATCGTAGTCGAGCAGGGCCAACGGATGGATTTTTATATATAGGTGGAGACGATGAACTCCTCCCTTGCCAGCCCGACACCGTCATTGGGGATGAAAGACAACGCGAACGCCTCTTCGGGATTCCCGACGTTCATCATGATCTTGGTCTTCGGTCTGGTGAGGCGGCTGAGCTCATGTCGCTTCACTTGGAAGGGCAACACCTCTTCATAGACAAATCCCGTGTCGCCCTCCGCACAGGACAGCGTGACGATTTGGTTATCCCGTAACAACTCCGTGGCATTGCCCGTTCCGACGATGGCTGGAACGCCCAGCTCGCGACTCACGATGGCGGCATGGCAGGTGCGGCCGCCGCGATTTGTGATGATGCCGGCCGCTTTCTTCATCACCGGCTCCCAATCGGGATCCGTCTTGTCCGTCACCAGGACGTCACCATCATGGAAGTCCCGCAACCGCTGGAGGTGTTTGACGACGCGAACCGGTCCGACGCTGATTTTGCTGCCGACACTTCGGCCGGTGAGCACCACCTTGCCTCGGCGATCTAAGCGGTACAGTTCGAGCGAGTCGTGGCGTTGTTGCGACTGCACGGTTTCCGGCCTGGCTTGGAGGATGAAGAGTTCGTCGGTCTGTCCATCCTTGGCCCATTCCATATCCATCGGACTGGGCCGACCCTTCTTGGCACTATAATGGTCTTCGATCACGCAGGCCCATCGCGCTAAGGTGAGAATCTCATTGTCCGTGATCGCAAACCTGGCGCGGTCATCGGGTGGAACCGGCACATTCTTCACCAGCTTGCTGCCCCCGACGTCGTACACGAGCTTGAACTCTTTGCTGCCCAGCATCTTCTGCAGGATCGGTCTGAAACCCTGTGTGAGGGTGGGCTTGAAGACATAGTATTCGTCGGGATTCACGGCACCTTGGGCAACATTTTCTCCCAATCCGTACGAGGCATTGATCAGCACCGCATCACGGAAGCCGGACTCCGTATCGATCGAAAACATGACCCCTGATGCGCTCATATCCGACCGCACCATGCGCTGGACACCGATCGATAGCGCAATCTTGAAGTAATCGAACCCCTTATCGACCTGATAGGAGATCGCGCGGTCTGTGAAGAGTGAGGCAAAACAGCGCTTGCAGGCATCCAGCAGCGCCTGATGGCCCTGCACGTTGAGATAGGTTTCCTGCTGGCCGGCGAAGCTGGCATCCGGAAGGTCTTCGGCGGTCGCGCTGCTCCGGACAGCCACATCCACCGGATCACCATGCCCCTCACTCAGCCGGCCATAGGCCTCTGCGATGGCTCGTTCGAGATCCGATGGCAGAGTGGCCGCCAGCATGGCCTGACGAATCTGTCTCCCCCGTTGACGGAGATTGTCCAGGTCGCCTGTGTCCTGCCCATGGAGGATCTGTGTGATCCGCTGATCCAAGCCGGTCTCGCGGAGAAAGGCCCGGTAGGCCTCGGCGGTCACAGCAAACCCGTTGGGAACCTTCACACCCTGCGAGGCCAATTCCCAATACATCTCACCCAGCGAAGCATTCTTACCCCCAACCAGCGGGATATCGTCGATTCCAATGTCCTCGAACCAGCGGATTGCGGCGATCTGTTGTGCTATCGGTGTCATCGTCATGGCCTACGTACAATCATCTATGTCACTTCTTTCACCAGGTCGATGGCGCCACAGGGTCATTCCTCCGCGCAGAGCCCGCATCCTTTACAGTAGTCGTAGTTGATCGCATACCGCTTCCCAGACTCGAGCTTGACTACAGCGTTGTCGGGACACACCGCATAGCAGTTGTCGCAGTTGAAGCAGTTGCCGCAGGACAGACAGCGACGCGCCTCCAAGAGCGCCGTGTCTGCATCAAAACCGCCGACGATCTCATCAAAACTCGACTGGCGTCGCACAAGAGTCAGGAGCGGCTGTTTCGCGGCCTCGGCGTCGGTGTAATACCAGGTGTTCAACCGACTGAAGGTCGCCGGCCCATGACCGTCCCGTTTGACGTATGTGATTCTGCGCACATAGGCATCGATGTGACGAGCGGCCTTCTTCCCCTGCCCGGTGGCCACCATGAGGAATTGTTCGCCAGGCACCCTGTCCCCACCGAGTTCCTCATGAACGGTTCTGGCTGCCGGCTCGTTATCCTGCCGTCGTAGCGCAGCGACAATGTCGCGGATTGCCTCCAAATGCTCTCGCATCGTCAGCTTCATACCTGCTTCGGCCTCTTGGCTGAGGCGTAGCAGCACGTGTTGATTTGGCAGACTCTCAGTAAGACCTCCTTCTTTGCTCATGGGGTGCCCGTGCTCATATTGCGCCTCGGCCATGACTGCCAGACTCCCAAGCCCTGGTACTCTCAACCCAACCGATATGATCGTGACACGGTTCATCCTGACTGGAGGTCGTCCGCTTCGTAAAAAACAGTCTTGGAGTCTACAGCTTCGGCTCAGTCGAACACCCTGGATGTTGGATGTGTCGGTCGAGACAGCGATCACTCGGTATTCGAACCGCACTGAGAGTTGCCGTTCACACACAATTCCCGGTCCTCACCCGTGCTGATCTTCGATAGATACGCCAAGCCCTATCCAGGCTCTCAAAAGATCATGCCGCGTGATCGAGTAAGCCACCTTCCCGTTTTTCTTGACAGGTAGGTTTAGAAGCCGCTTGTCTTCCATGAGCTTTACAGCCTCGGCAAAACGATACAAGAAATGCAAGACAACTACGGGCAAAAGCCATATCCTGCACAACCTCTTAAAATTGGTCTCTCTCACACTTTCCAAAGACGCCAGGACCCGCGCCTGGATCAGTGATCGATGGAGCCTCCATCAAGGCGGGCACGCCGGCATCGTCTCGCGCGGCGTTGACTGTTTTCTCTCCCCCAATGGAGGGGAATTACCCTCTTGTTATACTGTAAAAGAGTGCACCCCCTGTGCGTTTCACTCTCGCTTTGAAGAGACAATCATGCGCTTGAAACGGACGAACAGTCTTCGATGCCTTCTGGCACTCTGTCTTATGAGTGGGCTCGTGGCCTGTGGCAGCCTGATGAGCTGCTTTAATAACGGGTTCGCTTCAGTCGACTGTGGCGGCGGGTATGACGATCGCGACTTCTCTTCACTGCCGCAGCCCACGGCCACATCGGCGGAAGGTTGCTGGACGGGAGCGACTCCCACAAGCCGCACCATCGGTGGACTGGTCCTCGAGGACGGCTCGTATTGGGTGTTCTATACGGCAAGAGACAGTCCCAACGTCCTGGCTGGACTGGTTCAGGGAACCGGCACGTCGCACTCCGGCTCTTTCGGTTCCTCGAATACGAGGGATTTCAATTTGGAAGGCGCTGGAATTCTCGCGGCGACGATCAGTGGCAGCTATGTACCGAAAGAGAGCTTTCGCGGGACGGTCGCGTACTTCAATGGCGACACAGAGAGCTTTACGAGTACGTACGATGCGGACTATGAATCAATTGGGAACATGAATCTTGTGGCCGGAACTTATTCTGGGCTCCGTGCCGACAATCATACAGTCACGGAGAGAGTGGATTCAGCCGGTGCCCTTTCAGGTCATTCATCAGATGGATGCACCTTTGCTGGGACATTGTCTCCTCGTACAAAGGGCAACGTGTTCCATCACGCGATGACATTCGGAGGTGGCACCTGTCGCCATGGAACCGAGACGGTCGCTGGAACGGCCTTTTACGATGCAGCAACAAACCGGCTGTACAGTGCGGCGCTCAACCATGCCAGGACCAACAGCTTTATCTTTATCGGCACGAAGCAGTAA
This sequence comes from uncultured Nitrospira sp., assembly GCA_964579525.1. Lineage (GTDB taxonomy): Bacteria > Nitrospirota > Nitrospiria > Nitrospirales > Nitrospiraceae > Nitrospira_D. The sequence goes on from CAZOHW010000301.1 coordinate 5,148, forward strand.
GCCTCAGTGGCTCGAGGTTCTGTCAAGGTGTCTTTTTCGACAGGAGCATGATCGCCGCACCTCATGCCCCGTGAAATGGATTGACGAGATTATGGGGACAAGATCTGTCGAATCGCGGTGGGGGCAAAGAAGCCCTGATCTCGAAGCGTGGCAAACCAGCACCGGGCAAACTCCTGCAAGTCCTGTTTTAGCGTGGGAAACACGTGGGTGCGCCTGCCAGTCTCATCATATCAATAGACTTCCAGAAAGATCCCCAGATAATCGTTCCTAAATGACACCGGTTCGGCTGCCGCGCCGTCGGGAAGGTTGTGAAACAGGAACACGATGTCGGGATCACGCATGAGGTCGCCGTTTTGCTCGCCGTAGTGACACAGCGATACCAGCCGGTGTCCGTCTTCACTAGATCCAATCTCCTCGACCGATAGCGACATGTAGCCATACACCGCGATGCGGATGGCCCTCATGCCACCAAGCAGCTGATCGAGATACTTCGCAAATTCCTGATACTGCCTCATCATCATGTTCCTTTCTTCGGATGAAGGAAGCCTCCAGCACGAAGGCCGGAGGCTTCCTCCCTGCGGTCAGTGACCCGACCGCTCCGTGATCCAGACCCTCGCCTGTTGGACGATGACGACAAGCGCCTCGAGGTCCGCGACTCCGAAGGACTCGGAATTCTTCCAGACTCCGTCCTGGCCCTTGTACGAGCGGGCCACGGTCACGTTGTAGAACGGGCCTTTCATGCC